>JAFGRT010000092.1 GCA_016935015.1 Acidobacteriota bacterium
AACCTCCAAAATGTAGATATATATCTACAATATCACACCGAAAAAAAAGAGACAATACCCAAAACCCCCTTTTATGTCGCAGGCCCCCGTCCGGATTTCCTGTTGACATGCTCCGGCGGCTGTTTTATATAAGGGAAAATATTGACAAGTTAAATTTTTAGGGGTCCTTAAGGAGTACTATGCTTTTCAAGAAGAAGAAAAAGGCCCAAATGATCACGTTGGGTCTCGCCGACTCCACGGCCGCCCGGCAGGCTGAACATGCGAGCCGACCACCGGTGGCGCCGATGGCGGAAGAAGTCCCGGAACCGGTTCGGACGGAAATCGAACCGGCATCAGCGGCCGTGGCCCCGCCGGAGGAAATCGCGGCATCGGAAACACCCCCGCCGGAGCCTGTCGCCGCTGAAATCCCGGCGGCGGATGAACCGCCGGTTGCCGCCGACTCTCTCCCTCCACTACCGGTCGTTTCAGCGCCTGGCGACAGGGAAGATGCGTCGGCGGAGGAGCGAGTGTTTGAACGTGTGTTGCCGGGAGAGAGTCGTGAGGATGGGGCGGCACTGCAGACCGTCAGCGTGACGTCGGGTCTGCCTTTGGGCGAGCGGGCCGAAGAGATTCCGACCCGGCAATGTCCTTTCTGCCTGACCTATGTCCGCCTGGATGAAGGGCGGTGTGAGGCGTGCGGCAATCTTCTGGACAAAGATCTCTCCGGTCCGTTGCCTGTGCCGCCGGCTGCCGCCGAAGCAGAATCAACCGCAGAAGACGCCGGCATCGTCGCCACCGCCGACGCGCCGGAAACACCCCTCGATGTCGAAATGGACGGCCTGAACGACACCAAAGCCATGGCCGAGAGCCCGGTTCCGTCCGTGTTGAAGGACACGAAGATTCTGTTGCCGGCCGTTCTGAAACTCTTCGGCCGCAAAAGCGACGGCAAGGCCGCATTCACCGTGAATATCGGACGGACGGCCATCGGCCGCGACCAGGATAACGACCTGTCGTTTCCCGATGAAGAGTTTATCAGTCGTCATCATTGTGAGATAGTGTACCAGAAATATCAGTACGTTCTGCAGGATGCGGGCAGCGCCAACGGGACCTTCGTCAATGATGTGAAAGTCCGTGAGACGGTCCTGCGGGACGGCGATGTCATCCAGATCGGCCCCCTGCGTTTCCTCTTCGAGGACCCGGTGGAAAAAATGAAAAAACTGGAAACCCGGTACGCGGAAACCGGAGATGATCCGGCAGGGGAGGATGCCAATCAGAATTAATTGTTGAAAAGTAAATATCTAATCAGGTAATATTTGCATGACGACTGAGATTTCGGTAACCGGGAGTTTTTAAGGATGGGCTACTCTAATATCGTTTTGTACGAAGAAGAATACCAGCAAATTAAGAATATCCTGGCTCGACTGGATCAGGAGGCGAATGCACGGGTGGTTTTTCTGGTGGACAAGAACGGCCAGCAGATTGCCGCTTACGGAGAAATCGAAAACCTGGACACCACGTCGCTGGCGTCTTTGACAGCCGGCAACGTGGCGGCGACGGACGGACTGGCCAAACTCATCGGAGAAAAAGAATTTTCCATCCTGTTTCACGAAGGAGAGAAGGACAACATTCACATCTCGCTGGTCGGCAAACGGGTGATCCTGGTGATCATATTTGATGAGCGGTCATCTCTGGGCTTGGTTCGCCTGCGGGTCAAGCGGGCCTCCATTGAGCTGGAGAAAGTGTTCGACGCCATCGTGCGCAAGGTCGAGGCGGAGAAAAAAGCCCAGGAAAGCGGGGAAGCATCACCTTTTGCCGAGATCACCGACGAGGATATCGACAATCTTTTTTCGTACTAAACCTTCAGGCAAAGGATACCAGGCTTGACTTTCATAAATTACGCATCCCGAGAGATTAATTGTAAAATTGTCTACTACGGACCCGGTCTGGGTGGCAAAACGACCAACATTCAGTACATTTACGACACCACTACCACCGAATCGAAGGGCAAGCTGATCTCGCTGGCAACCGAAACGGACCGCACCCTGTTTTTTGACTTTTTACCGCTGGACCTGGGCAACATCCGGGGCTTCAAAACCCGCTTCCACCTGTATACCGTTCCGGGACAGGTGTTCTATGATGCCTCCCGCAAACTGATCCTCAAGGGAGTGGACGGCATCGTGTTTGTGGCCGATTCCCAGGAAGAGCGGATGGATGCCAATATCGAGAGCCTGGGCAACCTGAAGCACAATCTCAGTGAAAACGGTTTCGAAATCATGGAAATACCGTATGTCCTCCAGCTGAACAAGCGGGACCTGAACAATATCGTCAGCATCGACGACATGGTCCGTGAACTTCACGTCAAGGATGAGCCGGTGTTTGAGGGGGTGGCCATCAAGGGCACGGGCGTGCTCGAGACGCTAAAGGCCGTGGCCAAGCAGGTCATCATGCAGCTGAAAAAAGGGGGGCGCTGAGCGCATCGAAGACCCGTGGAGGAAAAAAAAGGAGAGTCGTCGACTCTCCCTTTTCATTGGGATGGACTTCCGGATCAGTTCATCGCTTCGGCGAATACCATCATTTTCTCTCTCATGAAAAGGCGAGCCCTGTGAATGCGTGATTTCACCGCCGCCACACTCAGGTTAAGCATGCGGCTGACCTCTTCGTTGGAGTACTGCTGAATGTCACGCAGGTGAAAAACCGTTTTGTATTTGTCGGGCAGATCGTTCATGGAGCTGAGGACTTTTTCCATGAATTCCCGCTCCACCACCAGTTCATCAGCGAATTTGCGGTTATCGGGGATGATGGTGGAAAAGAAGGTTTCCTCACCGTCCGGTTTCTGGAGTTCATCGATGGGAATATGCTGTTCTTTTCTGCGACTGCGGATTTTCATGAACGCGTAATTGACGCAGATCCGATAGATCCATGTATAGAACGAGGAATTTCCCTTGAAGGTATCGATCTTGCGATGGATGGTGAAGAAGACATCCTGGACGATCTCCTGGGCATCGTTATGGTTCTTGACGATATTCAGGGCGATGTTGTAGATCTTGCTGTGGTACTTGTCCATCATTTCCACCAGAGCATTCTCGTCTCCGTCAAGAAGTCTCGTTACCAGGTCATTATCGTTTATCTGCTGTTTCATCGTTGGCCCCTTTAACGTTTAGTCGTGAATAAGTATCCGCCATCCTTGCATCCTATAGTTAATAATTCTAATTTACTATTATCTCCGTGTCAAGCTCTCTCGTTCCCATTATTTTTCGGTCATCGTTTTTTCAATATTCAACAAAAGGTAAACAAATCCCATGCCAAACCGGCAGCAGGGCCGAAATGCCTTTACAGGAGAAGATTTTCAGCATTTTTCGGAAAAAACGAGAATAACGAAAAATCGTAAATCACGATATATCGTTATTCAAAAAACGAAGATTCGTTGTTTGGTTTGCCGAAGGGGCCCCCGGGTCGCCGCATTCGGTATCAATTACCTGAATGACATGAACAAAACCAGGGGAAGGACAGGGAACCAGAGGAACTATTCTTCGGCCAAAAAAGCGCTCCGGTTTATCTCCAGCAACGTGGGTTTGACGAGCTGTTCCAGGGCGGACAGAATGTCGTCTCTGGTAAACACAAAATCCCTTTCTGCCATATACCTTCCGAGTAGCACCAGGTTGGAAACCCTCGGATTACGGAGTTGCAGTGCGACACGGTCCGCATCGTACAGGAACGGCGCAAACGGCGCACTCTCCAGCCAGGAGCGCTGCGCCGCCGTCAGGGTGGAGCTGTTCACCAGAACGGTGGCGGAGGGCTTCAAAAAATTCAGATAAGGGAAGACTTCCGAGCTTTCCAGGGCGATAAGGGTGTCCACATCGCCGGGAAACAGCTGCGGTGAGGCAAAATTCCCGATCTTGAGGGAGGAGAAGACGGAACCGCCCCGCTGGCTCATCCCGTGTACCTCGTAAGCGAAAACCGGTTCCTGCCGGAGCAGGGCCGTGGTGTAGAGCAATTTGGTTAGAAAAAGAACACCCTGACCGCCGATTCCGGTGATCAGAAGTTGATGACTCATGGCAGCTCCTCCGTTTCAGATCCCACGGCCACCAGTGCGCCGAAGGGACAGACCGGGATACATTGGCCGCACTGAACACAGATACGGGTGTCGATATGCACGGTTTCGCCGGCGGGAATGATGGCGGGACATTCGAAATTTCGGACGCATGCCAGGCAACCCGTGCATCTTTCTTCATCCACAGCCACTGGAATGCGCCGGGGGACGCCGCCGGGACGGTCATGGATCAGGCAGGGGTGACGGGCGATGATGACGGCCACACCGCCGGCCGGGGACTGGGTGTATTCATAGGCTCGCGCAACCGATGCCATGGTCTCTTCCTGGTCGTAAGGATCCACGATTTCGAGGAAGGTGGCACCGCAACCACGCACGGTATCTTCGAGGTGAATGGGCGTGCCCGGACTGCCGTCGGCCAGGAGGCCGCTGGATACGGCCGGCTGCATGCCCGTCATGGCCGTAACGGAATTGTCCAAAATCATCACGATGATACGATGCCGGTTGTAAACGGCGTTGGCCAGCTGGGGCAGTCCGGAGTGGAGAAAGGTGGAGTCGCCGATGGTGGCAATCACCGGCGGGGATTTCCGGTCCAGATCATAGGAGCGGGAGATGCCCATGGCCAGACCGATGGCGGCGCCCATGACCAGGACCGTGTCCACGGCCTTGAGGTTCACGCCCAAGGTATAACACCCGATATCGCTGGTGTAGATGCCTTTGGGTAGGGCCTTACGGATGGCATAGAACGAACTGCGGTGGGGACAGCCGGGACAGAGGGAGGGACGCCGCGGCTCTTTCAGAACATCCGCGGGTACCGACACGGACGGTCGCCGGGGAGTCCCGACAAATTCTGAAAGGATATTTTCAAGGATCCGGCCGTCGATTTCGCCGGCGGAAGGCACATGACCGCTGCGCCGGCCCATCAGCTTTCCACTTTCGCTGATCTGCGTCTCGATGACCGGTGCTGTTTCTTCCAGCACAAGAATTTTCTCGTATCGCCGGATAAATTCCCTGACCTGTTTTTGAGGGAGGGGAAATGGTGCGCCCAGATGGAGCAAAGGGAACCGCAGGTCATGGGCCCGGGTAAAGTCCTGCACCAGTCCGCGCAGGACACCGCCGGCGATGATGCCCAAAGGGCCTTCGCCTTCGTCTTCCCAGGTGAATCCCGGATCGTCACCGGTCCGGATGGCGATCTGCTCCAGTTTCCGGTTCAGTTCCAGGTGCAACTGGTACCGGTATTTCGGAGTGGCAGCCCAGCGATGGGGATCCTTGCGGAAATCGGCCGGTGTCGTGGCGGTAAAATCGCTCCCCGGCCGGATATCCTGACGGGAATGGCAGACCCGCAGCGCCGGACGCAGGATGACGGGAATCTCGAACTCTTCACTGAGTTCCAGCGCCCGGCGGGTATACACCATGGCTTCCTGCGGCGTGGCCGGATCCAGCACCGGCACTTTGGCAAACATGGCAAAAAAACGGCTGTCCTGCTCCGTCTGGGACGAATAGGGTCCCGGGTCATCCGCGCTGACGATGACAAATCCGCCCCGGCAGCCGGTGTAGGCCGAACTCATCAGCGCATCAGCGGCCACGTTCAAGCCCACCTGCTTCATGATGGTGGCCGCGCGCTTGCCGGTATACGATGCTCCCAGTGCCACCTGGAAGGCGATCATCTCGTTGAGGGACCATTCGACGGCAATGGACCGGCCGGTCTTTTGGCGGAACTGGATGACCGCCGGCAATACTTCGGAACTGGGGGTGCCGGGATAGGAGGTGACGATTTCACAACCACCCTCCACCAGGCCCCAGGCGATGGCTTCATTGCCCAACAGCACGACGTTTTCCATGAGTGCTCCTTCGCATGAAAACGGAGCGGGAATCAGGCCGATATCTTTCCGGCTCCGTCAGGGCGACCCGGTTGAATACAGCATGATAGCAAAGTTTCATGCATTTTGAAACAACGGTTGGAGGGGAGGATGCCATTTGGATAATGATGTGGAAAACGGGGGGGATCTGCGGTATAAGGACAGGTGCGACCATGCCGCCTGCCCGGTCTCTGCCTTTGTCGCCGGACTTCACGAGGCCGGACGATTCCAAATCGGGCAGACGGAAGGATGATTCATATCACCGGAACCGGGGGGAGGGGCGCATTCCTGTCGCCTGCAGCATGGGTGTCGCATCCGGTGGGACTTGCGTCGTGGTTCCGGATCGGACCAGGGTATATGACTGAACGGAGTGACGGATCAATGGCAGCAGGGGCAGCGATCACCCTCGACCCTGTAGAAATCGGCCGGCGCCTGGCCGCGGCGGATGTCGCGGTGCTGGATGTGGACGGTTGCATGTATCCCGGTTATACCCAAATCACCCTTGGTCATCGTCTGTTGAACGGATTCCTCCGGCGGGAGTTGCGCCACCCGCCATCCAGCCTGTTTTTGTGGCGGCTGGCCGCCAAGGGCGGCTACCTGTACTGGATCCGGTTTTGGATCCGGAAACCGGAAAGACGCAATTATCTGCTGCAAAAACATTACGCACTGGCTTTTGACGGGATCACCCGCACCGATATCCGGGCCATCCTGCCCCGGGTCTGGAAAAAACTCGACACTCATGTCCATCCGTGTCTTGCCTTCCTGGCGGACCGGTTGCCTCTCGGCATCATCAGTCTGGGTCTGGACGTCATCCTCGACGGTTTGCCCGAGCATCTGAGACGCCATCATCAAGCCGTGCGGTTCCTATTCTGCTGCTCCAACCGGATTATCTGGAATGACGGCCATTTCGCCGGGCTGGTTCCCCCCATCCGGGTGGGTGCCGCCGACAAGGCGGATCTGTTTCACACCGCAGCGGAGCGCCACCGGGTCGGTATTCCACTGGTCATCGGCCATAATTCCGAGGAACGGGAACTGTGCCGACTTGCCGCCCAACGGGGGGGGCTGAGTATCGGCATGAATCCCGCTGCCGGTGACCGAGACGCCTTCGACGTAGTCATTGAGGACGGCAGCTGGAAGACCCTTCATTCTTTTTTGCGGGAAAACTGGCCGTCGGGATGATGACTCCGGCAGATGGTTCAGGTCCGCCGGCGGGACTGCGCCAGCAGATGATCCGCGCCGAGATGGCGCAGATAATCATGATAATCCGCCAGCGTGTTGATGTTCCAGTACCAGCGCATGTTCGGTGCCGGCACAAAGCGGGTGCGGCAGAGAGGGTACAGATCGAGGATACTGCGGCGCCCGGCGGCCAGGAGCTCCACAACGGCCGGCAGCACCGTCCGGCTGTACACGGCAAAGAGCGGTTCCGGCAGGCCCGTCGGCCGGCGGGGCACTACGATCTCCGCATCCGTCACTTCCACCAGACGGGTGACCAACGGCCGATGGACGACGGGCATGTCGCCGGCTACGACAAAAGCGCGCGGATGGAGGGCGACACGCAATCCGGACATGATACCCGCCAGTGGACCCTGATCCGGTGTTGCATCCAGGACGGTGTGAATCCCGTTGGAGCGATGATTGAGCTGGCGGGAGGAACAAATCACAACATCATCGAAGCAGGCCTGCAATTGGTCCAGGATGACCTCCAGCAGGGTTCCGCCGGGCAGGGGCAGTTCGGCCTTGTCCCGCTGCATCCGGCGGCTGCCGCCGCCGGTGAGGACGAGCGCGCTGACGTCCGGGTAACGTGTTTTTTTCATGGCCGATCTCACCAGTCAGACTACCATAATCCGTCCGGCTGCCCAAGGGATTCTTGACAGTCGGGTGTGGCCGCCGAATAATGTCTCTGTATCGTGAATGCTTCCCTGCAGATCATCCGGCGCCGGCCGGAGGGGACGCCGCGCAGAATTGACTGCACCGAAGGAGGACTCATGTCGGAAAACAGACTCAAGGACATTTTGGAGCCACGGTTTCCCGGTCTGCTGCAAGAGATGAAAGACCGGATCACAGCCGGTGAACGGCAATACAACGCCGCCGCCGGGCAGCCTGGCTCCGGCTTCCTATGGGAACACACCGTGCAGGTGGCCCATATCGCCGCCCGGCTGGCGGCCGCGGAACAAATGGCACCATTGCTGCCGGTGCTGGGCGCTCTGTTTCACGACACGGGCAAGTTTGTCGGCGGGACCTACCACGCCGAGTTGGTGGCCGAGGAAGAACACGCCGTGCGCCTGGTGCGGCGGCTCATGCCGCCACGGGGTCTGACGGCAGTGGAAACGGAGACGGTCGCCCTCAGCCTGCGGGCACTGTATTGTGAGGATCGCACCGAAGGTCCCCTTACCGGCATCATCCATGATGCGGATTTTCTGAGTAAATGCGGCTGCCTCGGCGTGGCGGCATTTTTCACCAAGGCGGCCTTGCGGCAGATGCCTCTGCGAGAGGCGTTGTCGCGCTGGCTCAGCAAGGAATTCACCTATGCCCGGGCGGCGGCGCGCATCCTGCGCACGGCCGCCGGCCGAAAAATGGCGGCGGAGAAAGCGGGCCGAACCGAACAGTTTTTTCGTGACCTGCTGGCGGAACTGCACCAGTGGGGTATCGCCGAGTTTACGGTGGAGACGAGGCCGTTGGCTGACGCGGGATGGGTGCCCTCGCCGCGTGTGCATCCGGCGACGGAGATCGTCCTGGTGCTGCCGGCCCGCTGCCCGACGTGCGGCGAGGCGGTGTCAGCCCTGCTGGAGACGGAACAGGGGGTCAAGTGTCAGAAACTGGTGGCCAGGATCGGATGTGACGTCGATCATGATGGATATGAAATGACTTTCTGTCTGCCCGAAATCGCTCCCTGAAAGGCGACGCACCGATCCATGCATGGTTTGTCTGGTCAGGCTGTGGAGGGGGGCCTTTATGACGACGACTGCCCGGTCAGGGTATTAGTTCTGTGGTGGAGCGTTATGGGCCTGCGCGACCGGCCCGGCGGCACCGTAATGACAGGCGACCGTTTGCAGTGTCCCTTCCCCCAGGCGAGCGAGTCCTTGAAAATAATCACTTTGTGCCCGGTTAGCGACACAGGCCAGAAAATCATACCCCCAGCACAGCAGATGATGGTTCAGAAATTCGCGGCCGGCGGCGATCAGGCGACCGACAACGGCGGGCGCCTTGTCGTCCCGGGCCTGCAGGGCAAGGGAATCAAGGTGGGCCAGAAACAGGAGCTCCAGTCCGAAATGGTCATCCGGTTCCTGGCGGCGACGTGGAAAGATCAGGCCGAATCGTGCGTAAAATTCACGCACCGCCAACGTCTGCGCCTCGAAGATCAGGTGCTCCTCGCTGCGCCAGACCGATTCCCATGGTGGCGCAAGGATATCCGGCCCGAGGAACAGGCGCTGGTACTCGGCCTGCATGTCCGGCACTTGCGCCGGCCGCCAGTTCCGGAAAAAGCCGCGCAACAAACCCAGACCCGCCGCTGTGCCGCCATTGTCGTCCGGCAAGGGCCAATCCTCCAGCAGGGACTCCCTGGTGAGCGCCATGAGCAGCTCACCCGCCGGCGGCTCGGCAAACGCTTTCCCCAGGAAACCGAGAGCCAGCACGCGGGCAGCGGCCTCATGGGCGGGACCGCGAATGAATCCGGGGATTGAGCATGACTCGTTCATCGGCGTCTCACAGGTTCCATCCTCAGAGCCCGCTGCGGGCATAGAGGGCGTAAAACAGATACCGTCCCAGGATCTCGGCCGCCACCACCAGCGCGCAGGCCAGCAGGCTCAGCTCAACCAGCCGGCCATAACGGTCTCCGGCAGCGAGGCGATGCAGCAGCCGCACGAACAGGATGGCCCCGAGGAAGGCCAGCGACAGGCGCAGGCCCAGCATCCATTGCAGGCGGGACAGGGTCTCGGCCAGCCCCAGCTGACCGACAGCGTCGACAAGGGTCAGGTGACTCAGCTGCAGCGGGATGACGATGAGCTCGACACCCAGCAGGGCCAGGGTGATGAAGACCAGCCAGCGGATGGCCGGCCGCAGCATGGCGTTCTCCGCCCGTATGTCGGGGTGTGCGGCTAGGGTAGCGGCACCGGCGAACCGGTGGTTGAGCACGAAGGCGAGACCGAGGGCCAGGGCGCCCAGCAGGAAGGTGGTGGTGAAAAACGCGGCCGGGGTCAACCAGGTGTTCCACGGCGGAACGGATCGCAGGAGATACACCCGGGCCATGGCGTAGACCAGGACGAGACCCAAGCCCGCCGCCGTCCAGGCCAGGATGCGGCGGACGGCCGGCGGGCCAAGCCGACGCCATTGCAGCAGGGCGAACACTCCGCCCACCGCTGCAAACAGGGAGAAAGAGACAATTTCCCGACTCAGCCAGGAGGAGCCGATGTTGTTGACGGCGTTGAGGGCATGGGCCGGATAGCCCAGGTGAATGATGGAAGCCAGCAAGGCCAGACCCAGAACCGGTCCCACGGCCAGCAGGGCCGGGCCGCTCATCCGGTCCGCCGCCTCCCGGCCGGCCAGACGGCTGACGCCGAAGTGAACCAGCCCCAGCAGCAGGAACACGCCTACCGCCATCTGCGTCAGAAGGGTGAAGCCGATAAGCGTCCATTCCCCGGTCATCTCAAACCTCCTCCGCGTTGCCGATCCGGGCGGCGGAATTCTCGGCGCGAGCGGAGTCCCGGTGCGGGGCCAGCACCAGGCAGGGATCGGTCAACTGCGCCCGGGGCAGAGGGTACACGGTGCGCACGCGACCGTATTTCCGCTCCAGCGCCTCTCGTTCGCCGAAATCCAGCGCCCGCATGGGACAAGCGGCGACACAGGCCGGTGGACGTCCCTGGTCGATATAGTCGAAGCAAAAGTGACATTTACTCATTTTGCCGATGGACTCATCCCGCTGCGGCGCGCCGTAGGGGCAGGCCCACTGGCAGTAACGGCAACCGATGCATTTTTCCTGGTCCACGAGCACGATGCCGTCGGCCCGCTTGTGCATGGCGGTGGTGGGGCACACCTCCACGCAGATGGGGCGGGCGCAGTGATTGCAGGCCACAGACACGTAATAGGCGAACACCGTATGGGTCCAGGCCGGTCCGTGCGGCGTCCAGTGGCCACCCGTGATTTCGTAGACGCGACGCCAGCGGCGACCGTCCACCAGGTCATGCTTGTCCTGGCAGGCCACCTGGCAGGCTTTACAGCCGGAACAGGCGGCGGAATCGAAGAAAAAAGCGTATTGTCGAGTCATGATTTTTCCTCATCCTCGCGCTGGACCTCCACCATGATGGTGTGCTGGGCGTTGCCGTAAGCCAGGGGCGTCCAACGCTCGGAGGTGAGAACGTTCACGGCGCCGCGCCGGTCAATGCCGACGGCGTCCGGTGTCCACCAGCCGCCTTGGGGCAAGGCCACCACGCCCGGCATGATGCGCCCTGTGATGCGGCAGGGGACCACCAACGCGCCCCGGTCGTTGTATACCCTCACGGGGGCGCCGTCCGCCAGGCCGCGGGACCGGGCATCCTCCTCGTTGATATACAAGCGGTGCGGGAAGGCCTTTTCCAGCCAGTCGACGTTTTCGTGGATGGAATGCACGCGGTGAAAGTTGTGATAGCCGATGAGGGACAGGGGGAATCTCTTGGCCTCAAGGCCAAAGGGACTTTCCCACTCCCGGATGTATTTGGGGACGGCCGGGATCTCGTCAGGACGGCCCATCTCGAAGAGTTCCCGGGAGAAGATCTCGATTTTGCCTGAAGGCGTGGGCAAAGGGTGTTTTTGGGGGTTCCGCCGGAAATCGGCGAAGGAGACCTGCGGTTCGGTGACGGGGACGACGTAGATACCCAGGTTCTGCGCTTCGAATTCCGCCAGCGTGGGGATCTCGGGCATGCCGCTCTCACGGTAGGTTTCGATGGCCCATGCCACCCAGTCCCGCTCGGATCGTCCTTCGCTGTAGGCCGGTTCCAGCCCGAGGCGTTCGGCCAGGCCGACGCAGATGCGGTAGTCGCTCCGGGCCTCGAAGGCCGGCGCCACCAGCGGCGGGTTCAGCAGGACGCTGTGGCCGTACTTCCAGCCGTCCTGGATACCGTACGTTTCAAAGTGAGTGCAGGCCGGCAGAACGATGTCGGCAAAGCGGGCGGAGGACGTCAGGAACTGGTCCTGCACCACGATGAACTCCACCCGCGTCTCATCCTGCAGGATGTGGGCCGTCCGGTTGATGTTGGCGTGCTGGTTGATGAGGCAGTTGCTGGCCACGGCATAGATCAGGCGGATGTTGTTGTCGAGCCGGTCAACGCCGAGGACGCCTTCTTCCGGGCCCATTTCCGTTCCGCGAAGAACGGCTTCGGTCCAGAGGAAATTGGGGATCCGGGCTTTTACCGGATTCTCGCCCCGCGGAAAGACGTTCCAGAATGGGCTCCAGCCGGGCTGAAAGGCCATGCCGCTGGCCCAGCCGCCGGGGATGCCCACATTGCCGGTGATGGCGGCCAGCACGCATCCGGCGCGCACCACCTGCTCGCCGTAGGCGCGCCGCTGCATGCCGTAGCCCTGGTAGAGCATGGCCGGCTTGATGGCGGCATACTCCCGCGCCAGGCGGCGGATGGTGGCCGCCGGCACGGCCGTCAACGCTTCGGCCCACTCGGGCGTTTTAGGCACACCGTCACGGTGCCCGAGGATGTAGTCCTGATAACTTTCCTCGCGTTCCAGGCCGGACGGCATCTGCGTTTCGTCGAAGCCGATGCAGTGGGTGCGCACGAAGGAAGCATCGTACCGATCTTCTGTGATCATGACGTGGGCCATGGCGCTCATCATGGCCGCGTCGGTGCCCGGCCGGATGGGGATCCACTCGTCGGCCAGGCTGACAGCGCTGCGGGTCATCCGCGGATCGATACACACGATCCGGGCACCGCGGCGCCGGGCTTCCTTGAGCAGAAAGTTGCTGTTGGTGCCGTCGCGCATTTCCGCCGGATTCCAGCCCCACATCAGGATATAGCGGCTGTTGAGCCAGTCCTGGCGGTCGTTGCCGGTGACGTTGGTGCCGTACACGGTGGGTGTGGCCCGCTGGATGCAGGCCCAGCTGTAGTTGTTGTAGCCGCCCAGGGCACCGCCGAAGAGATTCAGCAACCGGTCAACGGTTTGCCTGCCGTTGGTGTTGGAGTAGCTGCCGGTGCCGTAGGGTACGAAGATGGCGCTGTTGCCGTACACCTGCCGCACCCGCTCCAACTCCGCGGCCACCCGGTCCAGGGCCTCGTCCCAGGAAATACGGGTGAACTGCCCCTCGCCGCGGCGACCGGAGCGTTTCAGGGGGTATTTCAGGCGGTCGGGATGGTACTGGCGCCGGCGGTAAGCCCGGCCGCGGACACACGCCCGCAGCTGGGGATCGGCCAGGGTGTCCCCTGGCCGGTCGTCGGTGCCGAGTCGGGTGATGACGCCGTCCCGGATAGTGGCCGTCAGCAGACATTTACCCCCGCAATTATGGGCGGGACAGCAGACCCGGATCATCCTCTCCCCGGCGGCGGAAGGCGGAATGGCCGCCGCCTCCAGGGCGAAGTAAACGCCGCGGCTCAGCACGGCAGCGCCTCCCAGGGCGGCACTCCACTTGATGAAGCTGCGCCGGCCCATGAATGTTTCGTGCAGAATCTCCTCGAGGAGTCGCGGTTTAGTCATGCGGGCATCCCCATGGGAAAAGAGTGGATTTTTGTCCGAAATCCACCAAAATCAGTGGATGTCCATTGAAATGGAAGTAGATGTTTGTCGATGAGTTTGTACGTTGATCGTTATCCGAGATCACAGCCACCTGCAGCATGGGAGTATTGTTTTTATTATACTGCAGGCGATTGATCAAGCAAGGGGATAGATGACCGGTCATGGGGCGGCGGTGCGACGGGTGCGTCTGTCGGGATCGGACCCGGGGGCTGATCGATGCAGGCCGCGGCCGGTTGGTTGGGCGAGACGGACCGATGAAACGGGGTGATGGCGCACCAACTGTCGCGTGACTCCGGCGCTCCGGACAGCCGGACCTGCCCCTCGCGCTCCTTGCCCCAACTGGGGATCACTATGCGGGCCGGTTCCGCGAACAGCCGTGCGTCCCCGGCGGAGGTCGAGCGGGATGGCACGGGCGACCGTGCCGCCGCGACCTTTTCGAAATTCTCGATCGGGGAACGAAGAAAAGACTCGGCTTCGCGGCGGGCCCGCCGGATCGCCGTTTCGTCCGTACCTCTGTAGATCAGCGTGCCGTCTTGGCAGAGACAGGTCTGAAGCTGATCCCGGTCACCTGGCGGCATGGCCGTGAAATACCGGTCATGCAGGTGCCGGACCCCGTCCAGGAGTTTCATGGAAAACCTCCCTGCAACAGCTCGCGTTGCTCTCTGTTGCCCTTGAGTGATGAAAATGTCAAAATATCAGGTACGCGCATGGGAAAAAGGAAGCGTTCTCCAAGGGGGGCTATTGCCCCGATGGGGCAGAGCGTCGGGCGAGGTGGGACCGATCCTCTGTTTCAGGGAACGAGGTTCAGCTCGTAGGCCCTGTTGACGGCCTGCAGACGGCTGCCCACACCAAGCTTGCGGAAGATATGAGTGATGTGGGTTTTCACTGTGACCGGGCTGATGAACAGCAAGTCGGCGATTTCCTTGTTCTTGAGACCACGGGCGATAAAGCGAACGATTTCCTTCTCCCGTTCGGTGAGTTGTGGCATGTGCTCACCGGGCGGCTGGGCCTGACGGATTTCCCGGCTGACGTAAAGATCGGACAGTTCATCGATCACCCGGCCCATGATGCGCCGGGGAGCGACGGTTTCGCCTTTATGGATGAGGCCGATGAATCGCTCCGTCTCCGCCTCGGACAGGTTGCGGTCGAAGAAGCCGTAGACGCCGATCTTCAGCAACCGGGTCATCTGTTCATCGTCCAGTTCGTTGTTGAACACCACGATTTTAGCGTCGGGGATCTCCTGGCGCAGGCGCATGACCTCCTCGATGCCGGTCTCGGTGTCCGCGGCATTGCACGTAGCGCACAGCATGATGAGATCCGGGGCCTTGTCCGGCCGGTTTTTCAGAAACAAAGGGATATTGTTGGTATAGGACTGGATATTTAACAGTTGACTGTCGGAGGCCAAAAAGAGCCAGCCCTTCATCATGAGGGTGTTGTCACAGATGATGGTCAGGCTGATGTCGCCGGCCCGGTTTCCCTTGGATTCGATTTCCGCCACCTGCAATTCACGCTGGGCGTTGGCCTCCTCGACGGTTTCCACCACGGATTCGGCATCGGAAGTCTTGGACAGGTAGTCGAAAGCCCCCAGTTTCATCGCCCGGACGGCGGTCTGATAGGAGGGGAACGCCGTGATGATGACGATCTGTAGCAATGGATCGATGGATCTCAGCCTGCCAGCCAGATCGAGGCCGTCTTCGGCCTTGATCTTCAGATCCACCAGCGCGACATCGAACACATGCTGCTGCATGGCGGCTTCGGCCTGTCGGCTGTCTAGGGCGGTCACCACGGAATGGCCCTCCACCTCCAGCAGATATTGATAGCTTTCCAGCAGATCCCGGTCATCATCGACAGCCAAAATTCGAATGTTATTTTTCTCCATGGGGATTCCCTTTCGGATGCAGGGGCAACGTCATGATGAAATGGGCACCGGGATGATATTCCGGATCCAGGATCAGATCACCTCCGTGATTGCGCACGATGGTGTGGGACAACGATAGTCCCAGGCCCATGCCGCCGTTTTTGGATGAATGAAACGGCTCGAAGATTTGTTCCACACGATTCGGTGGGATGCCCGGGCCATCGTCAAACAAATCGATCACGGCCTGGTCGGCCCGCCGGAGGAGGGTTACCTTCAGCCGGCCCTTGAAAGCCATGGCCTCCAGGGCGTTTTTGACCAGGTTGACCAGGACCTGTTTGATTCTGGCGGCATCGGCGTGAACCATCAACGGCTCGTCCGGGATGTTCGAATCGATGGTGACATTCGCTTTCGGGAAGGCCGCTTCCACCGACAAAAGGGCGTCCTTGACCATCAGGCGAAGATCCCCCGGGCGGAAATCGTACTCCTGGCGCTGGGAAAAATCGAGGCAGCGGTCGGTGATGTGGCCCAGATGCCGAATTTCCTTTTCCAGCAAGGGCAGGTAGTGTCCCTGGTGGGAAGGATCTTTTTTCATGGCGTGGAGGCAGTTCTTGATGACCCGTACCGGATTGTTCACCTCATGGATGATGGCGTAGGTGATCTTGCCGGCGGCGGCCATCTTGTCCATGGCCTGCAACTCAGCCTCCATCCGTCGGCGGGTGTCCGTCTCCTCGGCCAGGCGGCAAATCATGTCCCGAATGGTATCGCCCAGCAGCGCGATTTCGTCATGGTCCTGATCCGGAGGCAGGTTCGCGTCCAGGCGGTCGAGGGTGACATTGTTCAGGGCAGATGACATCCGCTCGATGCGCCGCAGGGCGATGCGCCGCAGGGATAGAAGGATTAGCATCAACAGCAGAAGAAAGACGGCGAGGGTGATGACGTTGGACATGAACAAGGCGTCTTCCAGCAAAACCAGTGGCCGACGATCGGTCTCGACCCGCAGCAGGGCGAGGGTCTGCTGGAAAAAGTCCTTGACGGGCAGAAGAACGGCCAGGCGATCTGCGGACCGGGCCAGATGATAACCGTCCCCCGCCTCGAAGCCGGCGGGTATGGTCCGGGAAGAGGTCATGGTCACGCGGTCATGGGGACCGAGGGGCAGCTGATCCAGGATATCCGCGGTAACGAAGCGGCCGAGGATGAGGCAGCCGTTGGGCGGCCCGGTTGTGTCGCTGTGCAGGATCGGAAAAGCGGCAATAAAAAGAGGACCATCGTCCGTCATGAAAAAGGCGCTGAACTCCGGGTTGCTTGTCAGGCTCTGCCGAAGGACCTGTCGGATCCGTTCCGACAAAAGAGCCGGCCGTACGCAATCCTCTCCGTCCAGGACCCGGGATTTACGCGCAAAAACTACACGCTCCGACGCGTCCAGGATGACGACGATATTCAATTCCAGCGTGCGGTATATGGTATCGGGGAAATTCTCCTTCTCAAAATCGGTGTCCCAAGCGGAAACGGCGCGGTACATGGCGTCCCACTGGCTCCAGTCGCGGCAGAGGGACACCACTTCGGCCATGGTATAGTCCAGCATGGTCTGCACACGCTCCGCGGCGGCCACGGCGAAGGCCCGTTCCTGGGACCGGATGCGCGGGACGAGATAGGCATGGTAGAGGACCAGCTTCGCTGCCAGCCCCAACAGGAATACGAACACCAGGGCGTACAAAATGCGGGTTTTCACGGAGCGGCGGATTTTCCGGTCACCGGTGTGGGCGGCAGATTCGGTCATGGACGCAGTTCCTCTAGCCGAATTCTAGCAGAAACCGTCACGTCTCCCAACCATCGCTTCAGTTTTTTCGACACCACCGGGACACCGCCGAAACGGTCGGTTCAGGCCGGTTGTACTTTGGGTGGAGAAGTGTTCATACCTTTTCTCATACCGTCGGTTTAAATATACAACTAAAAATCCACCCTAAGCATGATTGATTTTTAATGAATAATTATTTGAAAATACGCCCTTATGATATTCCCCGACAAGACAATTTAAGGACGCATGATTGGGATGACACCCGGCGGCTGCCCGGCGGCGTGCCGTCCGGTTTTCATTGACACATCTTTTGGGAGGTTCATATGCGAAAGCCTTATTTCCTGGCTGTTCTGTTGTTCGGATTGTTGTGTTTCACCGCCCTGGCGGATGACGCCGAGGTGAAGACCATGGCCGGCCAACCCACGCTTGTACCCGACGAGATCATCGTGAAGTTTTCGCAATCGGTATCGCCGCAGCAACGGGATGCCATTGCCCGGCAACATGGGCTCCTAAAGAAGAAAGACAGCCGCAAACCCGGCGCCTTCACCGTGTTCAAACACGCCAATCCGCGGGCGGTGCTGAATACCCTGAAGCGATACCCCGGAGTGCTTTCCGTCGAGCAGAATGCCTATGCCTATGCCTTCGGCGTGCCCAATGATCCGTATTATCCCTACCAGTGGCACATGAAACGTATCGGCATGGAGACGGCCTGGGATCTGTCCACCGGCGCCGGAGTGGTGGTGGCCGTCATCGACACGGGTGTCAAGCAGAGTCTGCAGGACATGGCCAACACCCAGTTTGTGGCCGGTTGGGACTTCGTCAACAATGACGCCGATCCTACCGACGACGAAGGGCATGGCTCTCATGTGGCCGGTACCATCGCCCAGTCCACCAACAACGGGGTGGGTGTGGCCGGCGTGGCCTACAACGCCGCCATCATGCCCATCAAGGTTCTGAACAGCCGGGGCAGCGGCACCTTCGACGACATTGCCGAAGGCGTCTATTATGCCGCTGATCATGGTGCCGACGTCATCAACATGAGCCTGGGTGGCGCCTCCACCCTCACCGTTCTTGAAGATGCCGTGAACTACGCCTGGAACAACGGCGTGGTTGTGGTTTGCGCTGCCGGCAACGAGTCCACCAGCTCGCCCTCCTACCCGGCCGCCTACACCAACTCCATCTCCGTCAGCGCCACCGCCGGCAACGACAGTCTGGCCTCCTATTCCAACTACGGCAGCACCATCGATCTTTGCGCGCCGGGCGGCGACAGCGGCGACTACAACGGCGACGGCTACGACGATATGATCCTGCAGAATACCTTCACCCGCACGGGTGAAGGGTATTACTTCTTCGCCGGCACGTCCATGGCCTCGCCTCACGTGGCCGGCGTGGCGGCTTTGGTCAAGGCGGCCAATACGGGCCTGACCAATACCCAGATCCGGGACATCCTGGAAACCACCACCGAGGATCTTGGGGCCAACGGTTGGGATATTTACTTCGGGCATGGCATGGTGGACGCCGTGGCGGCCATCCAGGCGGCCGGTGGCGCACCGCCACCGGCCAACGAATCGCCGGTGGCCGATTTCACGTTTACGACCTCTGAACTGACCGCCTATTTCACCGACGCCAGTTACGATCCGGACGGCTCCATCGCCTCCCGCTACTGGAACTTCGGCGATGGTGCCACCTCCACCGCCACCGACCCCTCGCACGCCTATGCCGCCGGCGGCACCTACACCGTGACCCTCACGGTGACGGACAACGCGGGCGCCACCGATTCCTACTCCGCTCCGGTGACCGTGACCGAACCGGGCGGCACTACCGGTGATATGTTCGTATCCGATATCAGCATGTCCATCAAAAAGGCTGGCCGCAATTATTTGACAACGGCCGTGGTTGCCATTCTGGATCAGAACGGCGCCCCCGTCGCCAACGCAACGGTCTATGTGACCTGGAGCGGCGTGGTCGGCGGATCGGCGTCGGGTATTACCGGCAGCAACGGCAGCGTGGCCTTTACGGCCAAGGCGAAATCCGGCGGTCCTTTTGTGATCACCGTCAATGACGTCACCCACGCGGCACTGACGTACAATCCCGCACTGAACGTGGAATCCTCCGATTCCATCAGTTACTGAGCTGTGTACGCTTTGCGTGTTTGAAAACCGGCAGTGGAGAGTTCGCTCTCCACTGCCATTTTTTTGGGCAGGGCGCTGAAGCGAATGCCCGGTCGCGTGCAGCGGGGGAGGCTATCACTATTCGGCACGGGCCGACGGGCACTCATCCAGTGAGTAGTTGGATTTTTCCTTGTGCTCATCGGCGGCGATGTCTTTCCCGGCCAGCCACCGGGCGACCTTTTCCAGCACGCCGGGCGGCACCTCGTGGCCGGCGTCGTATTCCAGCAGCGTCACCGTGTACCCCAGGGCGGCCAGCCGTTCATGGGCCTGCCGGCTGGTGGCCGCCTGGACGGCGGGGTCCTGCCGGCCGTGGCCGATGAGAATGCGCAGGCTTTTGGCGGCGGCCAGCCGGTCGGCCGGCACGAACTCCTCGCCGGGCAGGATGCCGGCCAGGGCGATGACACCGGTGAACAGGTCGGGGTGGCGGGTGGCCACGTCATAGGCGATACCCACCCCTTGGGAGAAGCCCAGCAGGTAGACGTCGCCGATCTTGTGCCGGGCGGCGACCCGGTTCCGGACGTTGATGATGTACTCAGTCAGCATGTCGTCGCAGGTGTTCACCAGGTTCCGGTCGCGGGTAGGGGGCATCCAGCTGTATTGCATCCGCTTGTTGTGAACGGTGGGCGGATGGCCATAGGGCGTTTCCGGCGTGACGTAGATGAGGTCCGCGCCAGTGACGCCATTCCACAGGCGAATGAAATTGTCCACGGAGTCCAGGTAGCCGTGCAGGCCGATGACCAGCGGGTATGCTTTCTCATCGTCGTAGCCGGCCGGCAGCTTGAGGCGGCATTTCTGCAGGGCCGGTGCGGCAACCAGAAAGGTCTCGCCCATGTCCTCGATGTAGGGCGTGAGGTTCCGCAAGAGTCGGGCGAAGGCTTCACTGTTGCGGACCTTGTCGAAGTCCTTGTCCATCCGGATCCGTTCGAGATCCGAAAAACCGGCATCCACGGCCCGGGCGAGGGTGTGGGCGGCGAGTTCGCCCTCGCCAAGCAGCCCGTAACAGCAGGCCAGGTTGTAGATGACCCGGGGGTCGTCGTATTTGTGGCGCAACACGAAGAGATAGTAGCGGGCGGCCTGCCAGTATTTGCCCTGGAGATAGGCCTGCCGGCCCAGCCCGTCATAGTGTCCCAGGTCGATGTCCAGAAAGTCGCCCGCCGTGGCTGAGCGGGGATCGATACGGTCAGGGCTGGACCAGTCCATCAGTGAGTTCGACGCCTTTTCCGGCGGGTTCTCGTTTTTCTGCGCCGCCGCCCGGCCAAAACAGGCCAGGCAGAGCAGGCTGGCACAGATGATCTTCTTGGCCATGATACCTCCGCAAAAAGAAGCCGGCCGGCATGTCGGCTTGAATATCCGGGACCGGTCGCTGGTGCATATACGTCGACGGGGGTGGGATGTTTCCAAATCACGTTCGGGACTCCCGGCCGTGCCGGCGGGCCATACGGAGGATTTCCATGGGTGAGGGTAAATTCCTTCTGGAAATATAAGGCCCAGGCCCGGTATACTAAAGAGCAATTTCGCTCCGGCGGGCAGTGTATCAATCCTGTCCATCATGCAGGGAGGAGGCTCAGCGGTGTCATTGCGTATCAGACTCATCCTGCTGGCGATACTGGTTCTCGTGCTGGCCGGTGTCGTAGTGTATCGCCGGACGTCACCCCCGGCCGATGTCGATCCCGAATTTCACAAACTTTGGACGGAGAATGAAGAAACCTTCCGCGAAATCATGCGCCTGGACAAAAAATACGGCGGCAAGATGTTCTCCCAGTTTCACGAGGAACTGATCATCCGTGACTTCTTCCAGAACGAGACCCACGGCTTCTTTGTGGATGTCGGAGCCAGCCACTACAAGGAGCACAGCACGACCTATTACCTGGAAAAATATCTTGGCTGGAGCGGCATCGCCATTGACGCCCTGGCGGAATACCATGCCGGCTACAAGATGTATCGGCCGCGCACCGAATTCTTTAATTTTTTTGTCTCCGATCATTCGGACGATGTCTCCCATCTCTACGTGGTGGAGGAAAACAAGCGTCTGTCAACGGGTTACAAGGAGTTCGTCAAGGAAGAGCAGGGAGAGGTCAGCGAGCGCACGTTGCCGACCATCACCTTGAACGATTTACTGGTCCGCGAGGGGGTGGAAAAAATTGATTTCCTGTCCATGGATATTGAGTTGTCGGAGCCGGCGGCGCTGCGCGGCTTTGATATCCGCCGCTACGGACCTCGTCTGGTGTGCATCGAGGTGCATGCCGAAACGCAGGAATTCATTGAAGCCTATTTCGCCAAAAACGATTACGTGGAGTTGGTGAACTACTCGCGTATCGATCCGCTGAACCGCTACTACGCGCCGCGTGTCGCCGAGTCCACGCCGGCGAACCGGTAGTCCGCCGCCTTCTCGCCGAAAACATCCGGCGGCCACGGGTAGCCGGTCGCCCTATTCGCTGCATCAGGCCAGCAACAGATCCTCTGTAAATCCCAGGGTGATGAGATCAATCCGTTCCGGACGGCTCTGGCCGAGGCCGAACTGGGTATCGGCGGCGGCGATATGCCGCGGTGGTGGGCTGATCGGGCGGTCCTCGCCAAAATGTTGCCGCCGCTTGGCCTCGATGATACGGGCACCGGTGGTGTCGGCGGCCACGGGATCGGTGCTGACGATGAGTCCATAATACGGCCAAGTATACGCCGCGCTGAAGTGATGGGGGCCGACACCGTGGAACAGCGGCGTAAGCATGACCAGGATGTTGAGACGGGTTTTACCCTTGACCATCGGCAGTTCCCAGACGGCGCCCAGGCGTTCGCAGGCGTTGCCGTGATAGGCCCACGGTTGGTCCGTGAACATGATGTGATTCTTGATGAGCGTGCCCAGGCCCGACCAGTGGTGGGTGCGCATGGGGCGGACGTTCACCAGGGCGGTAGACCGGGTGAAAATGGGATCCTGCAACAGGCCCCGGTCTTTGATGCCGATATTGGTCGCGTCCACTCCCACCGCCACGAGACGCTCCTGGATGGTCTCTTCGAGTGCCCTGGGTGTCGGCAGCGGGGTCCAGACATTGGTCTTGATCCCCACGATATCGGATGATTTGAAGAGGTTGCGCCACGGGGCCAGGGCGTCGCCGGTATTGAACAATGCTTTGATGGCGTCATCCAACATGCGGGCGATAACTTCTTTCCGGACTTGGCCGTTCTCGTCGAGGACGTTTTTGTCACGGATCAGCACCACACGGCTTCTATCCGTTTGGACTGTCGGAGGGGCCTGGCCCAGGGACGGCCGGGCCATGGCGCCGCCCACGGCGAAAGAGCCGGCCACCATGAAATCCCGTCGGGTGATGATCTTGCATTCATTGGTCATGCGGACACTCTCCCTTGTCTGTGACCCGGAATGCTGACGTGTTCCGGGATGGTGTGGCTAATGACGCGGCCCCTCTGGTTCGGCACCGGTGCCGCTATTTCGCCGGCACATCGGCCAGCAATGTCTCCGCCGCCGCTGCTGTCTCGGCTTCCAGCACGATGGCCAGCAACGGATCGGCAATGCGCCAGGCCGTCCAGCTTCCGTTTTCCAGCTGAACAGGAGTCACGGCGACGCTCTCCGGGACGTAGTGTTCGACCCACTGCCGGGCAGCCGCTCGGCATCGCTCCGTGGACGGGTAGCGTACCAGCAGCAGCTGGGCCTGCCCGGCCGAGCGCCGGTAAGTCGCCAGCACCGTGGGGGTGGTATCGTCGATGTCCAGAATGTTTTTGTCGGCCAGGTAATAGTGATAGTTCAGGATCAGGTGATGATGGAGATAGCGGATGCGGTTGGTCTGCTGTCCTTCGTCGGGAAGAGCCGCCAGTAGCTCGGGCCGCCGGCCTTCATCGGCGATGGCCGCGGCCACGGTTCGCCCGAGTTCACGCACGATGCGGGCGGAGGCATCGGTTTCCTCCATGGCGTATATGGAGACGAAAAAGCGGTTCTTCCAGAAGCTGAGCCAGCCCGGCCGGTAACGGCCGTCCTGACCGATGGACACCGGATCGCCGTCCAGATCATGGGTGAACACTCCGAAGGCATCGGAGGCTGAGCCCAAGTCGAACACGTCCAGGACAATCTCGGGCCCGGACGAATGCTCATAGCGGCGGGCAGCGCATCGCCGCAGGTTGTAGGCCCGGTAGACCTCCCCGCCGCCGTCGATATAGTCGAAGATGGTATCGGCGTCGTAATACCGGTCGCGGCCGGTGGCGCGCCAACCGTCTATGTTTGTGGGAACATGCTGCATGAGTATCTCGACCGAAAGGGAAGTGGTGTGGTTCAGGTTCATGATGAGGACACCCCCGACAATTACGACGGCCGCCACGAACAGCCATCCGAATAGGATTCGTTTGCGCAAGACGATGTCTCCGTCGCATCGGGTGACCGCATCGCCCATATGCCCGACACGCAATGAAATGATGATGCTCCGGCGAGTATAGCACAAACGGTCGTGAAGCGCATCTGTTGCCGGATGACGAAACAGCGGGTCGGAAGATACCGGTCAGCGTCGTGGCTCGATGGGGACGGGAATCACGGCTTGTGCGCGGATGACTCCCGGACAAGGGCAGCGAATCGATGGAGCAGGCCGGCGGCAGGGGGTGTCGGAGTGACCGCCTCTTCCAGACGCTGGGGATCCATGCCCTCCGCCGACAGTTCATCGCGGTGATGGCGGATGTAGGTCCGGGTAATGTCGGCGTCGAATTCAGGATGGAATTGCAGACCCCAGGCCCGCGGTCCAAGGCGGAATGCCTGGTTGGCGTCCCGCCGGCTCCCGGCCAGGCGAAGGGCGCCCGGCGGCAGCTCCAGTACCGATTGGGCGTGGCTGGCCTGCACACGGATCGAGGCGGGGATTCCCATAAACAGCGGATCCTGCCCGGCGGCGGGCGTCAGTTGAACCTCGACAGTGCCATACTCGCGGCCACCGGGATTGTCGGCCACCCGGCCGCCCCAGGCAAGGGCCAGGAGCTGATGCCCGTAGCAAATGCCCAGCAGGGGCAGCGCGGTTTTCTGTACGTTCTGAAGCCAGCCGGCGGTCCGTTCGCTCCAGTCCAGGCGCTCCGTGACCATGTGGTGTGAACCGGTAATGACCGCGGCGTCAATGGCGACGGGCGACGGCAGTACCGCTCCCCATCGGATATCGGCGACGATGACTTGATGGGGCGGCAAGCCGAGGCCGTCACGGATCCAGTCCTCGAAATCACCCCGGGTGGAGCGTAACTCCGGCAGGGTGGAACCGGTCTTGATGATAAGAACGGGTTTGATGGAAACAAATCCTTCCTTGTGATGCCTTAACAAGCGGGATTACGGGTTGTTCCGCCGGCCGACGCGGACCGCAGGGGCTGGAGGTATTGGTATGGCTGGTGCGGTAGTCACCGCATCATGGATTGCAGACCTTACACGCACGATAGCCGGCCCGGATGGCATCTTCGCGGCGCCGGAATCGGGTGGTACAGCCGGGGGCGTCGTAATAGCGACACCCGACGGTGTGGAAGACCTGGTTCCCTGGATTGCCGCGCCAGGCCGGTGACGGCGCGACAGGTTCGGCTCTCGTTCGGGTTGCCCGGAAATCGGGTTGGCGCCAGGTGACATACAAGAGGGCGGCGCCCCCCAGCAGCAAAATCGTTTGCCAGAAACAGCGGCCAGAATTGCCCGACATAGCAACTTCTCCTTTGATTGGTGATGGGGATCATCCGACGGCCGACGACCACGGATCGATCCTCCCGGCCCCTGTTTCGCGAGCGATGTCGGCCATGGAGCGGCATTTATCCAGTCATCTGGGGTCCGGTGATGATTCCCGGTTTCGCCCGGGTTCCCCGAGGATCTGATCTCAGGCCGGGCCGATGGCTTCTTCTCTTTTACTGTAGCACAGGCCCATAGGGATTGGCGACGGGAAATTGGCGGCGTCGAGAGACCGTCGGATCGTCCGACCGGACCACCCATCAGACGATTCCGGCCTCATTCCTTCGGCAAATCAGGCTGTTGTCCCGTCTGGCGGTGGACCAGCTTCAGGCCCAGGGCCAGTTGACCGCGGTGATGAATCTCGTGATCCAGATTGCCCCGCATGATGACCCACCAAACGGTGACCCGGCCGCCGAAACGATCATCGGTGATTTCGCGCTGATATTCCGCTGCGGACAGGCCGCGGAGCAGCACCGCCCGCTCCCGGCCGGTGGCGGCGAGGTCATCCAGAAGCCGCTGGTATTCCGCCGCACTCACTTTTTCAGACGGCTGCCCCTCCGCCCGAAGGGACGGGAGTGACTCGTCGGCCAGCTTGGCCAGCAGCCAGCGGTCCATCGCGGCCAGATGACGGGCGATTTCGGCGAAACTCAGGCAGTCGGCGGCAACGGGCCAGTTTTCCCAGCCCGGGGGTACAGCGGCCAGACGTTTCAGGGTGGACTGGCGCACCGCCTCGGAAAAATCGGCCAGCTGTGTCGGTGTCATCGGCCCTCACTTCCCGGCAATGATTTCAGATATAATGAAACGGAAGGCGAATTGCAACCGCAAATCCAGCATGATTTCAATACGGCAACGGCATGAGGCACATGGTGGCACGAAACCTGCCGGGACGACCCGTAGGCGCCTCTCGGATGGGTGGCGGGAATGCTTCATGACGGCCTGGGATTTGCCGCGCCGGTATTGGTCCGTCCATTCATCGGCATGAATGTCCAGGGGGAACGGTTTCCTGCCCAGCGCCACCTGCTGACGGGTCAGAAAGTCAAGGGTCATGCCGTTCCCCATTGTGGCGCCGCCGGCCTGATACAACGGCGATGTCCGCCAGATCGGTGGCGACTCAGGATGGAGCCGATGGGTCTGCGTGAACCGGATGCCGGGAGCGAGCACGATTTGAACCGCGGAGAGTTTCGGGCCCATCCCGACCCCGGTACTTCGCTGACCCACCCCTGGTGTTGTTTTCGCGTTGGGCAGGGTGCGGCTGTGACGCGGATCCATTGCGCCGGGATTCAGCTCCGGCCTGCCCCGCATTCCATCACCCACATTATCCAGGAAATCGAGTTGTCATGGTTCATCTTCACTTGATTTTTGCATCATTTTCATTACTATAATGTTATCCAACTGCCAAGGGAGGAAGTTGACATGAAGCAATTCTATATGGTCGTGATCTCTTTTGGGTTGATTCTTTCTCTGTGCACAGCGGCTTATCCGCAGGTCAATCGTTTTTCGATCTATACCTTCCAACGTGACGCATCCCTGAAAATCGGCTATCCTGAAGGCTGGACCGTATCTGAAGCGGTAGATGAAACCGGGTCCGTCCTCTCGGCGGTGATCACCCGATCCGGCACTCCGGACAGCGAAGGGTTCATCTTCTACCTCATCCCCTTCCCTCAGAATACGGAGATCCAGGATTCCAGGCAGTTCGCCGGTATGGCCATCGATCGGCTCCGGTCGACGAGTCTGCCCACTCTCATGCTCGAAAAAGACTATGGACATGCCAGCCTGGAACAGATCCATGTTTCGGAGTTGAGCCTGGATTCCGACGGCACCCGATTTCTGGGCAAGAGCTGGAGTGCTTTCCTCAAAGGGCAGGGTGCCGTGCTCGGTATCTTTGCGCTGTTCTACGGACCGCAAACCACCTTCGGGAATTTCAACACGGATGAAATGCTGGCCGGCTTGATCAGTCCGATTTTCGGCGGACAGGCGGCGCCGTCCCCGCCGCCGGCCACCGCTCCCGGCGGCCATCTGGACCCTCGTTTCTTCGGCACGTGGGCGCTACACACAACGGTGGCCGCCAACACGATGATGCAGGAGAACACCTACAATTCCGACGGCACTTTCGTCATCCGTCAGTACGCCTCCGGACCCATGATGAGCACTTCCCCGTATGGCAGGGGTAGTGCCAGCCAAACCCTCCACGGAAACTGGTGGATCCAGGACGGAAACTTCCACCTGCGCTGGGAGGACGGCAAGGTAGCCGTTTACAGCTTCAGTTTCGAAGGCAATTTTCTGGACATGCGCGGCGTCAACGTCCGGGAAAGCCTGAAGTTCCGGAAAGTGACACAATAATCCGGCCACGGCGACGGAGGTTGGCTGCGCCGGCCGCGGGTCTGTCGGCTGAAGGCGGCCCAGACCGCGATTCGGCAGGCGGCTCCGCAACACGGGAATATTGGGAAAAGCGCCGGAATTCGATCCGCCTGATCCATCCGCTGCCGGCCGGTTTTCCTTGCCGGCATCACGGCCTGGAGCAGGGTGTATCCGGCGATGGTACGATTGCTTTCCAGCAATTGATCAGAAATCCTGCTGTCCCCCCTAAGCCCTCCATCCCGGCCTTGGATCCGTTGACGAACCGTTGGCCAGGTCAACCAGTCATTCGCCAGGTGTTTCGGCAGATTTTAGCCAGGAGGGTCTCGCCGAGGGATCCAGTTGAGGCTTTGTCATCGCAAGCGCCCCATCCGCGCAGATCACCCACCGCTCATAAGATGGAAAACGTCGACATGGTCGCCATCGTAAACGACCTGCTCCGCATACCGGTCCTTCTGGACGATTTCGCCGTTAACCCGGACAAAAATCATGGGGAATGTATACCTCATCTTGTCGAGCAGCTGCCTGACGGTTAGACTGGTAGCCTCGAACTGGACGTTTCGCTTGTTCACCGAGAGCTGCATCCCGATCCCCCGGAAAATAGTTAACTCATGGCGATGATTATTCTGCCACAGATCCACGCCAGAATCAATCCCGCCGCGCAGTCTTGTCAAGCGTTCTTCGTTCCTGCCTTTCCGTCAGCCAAATCAGTTTGACAAATTTTACCCGGGCGGATAAAATGCA
>JAFGRT010000011.1 GCA_016935015.1 Acidobacteriota bacterium
CACCAGCAGAATCCGTCCCGAGCCGGGTGGACTCTCCCCGTCGGGCGATGGCGCCGGTTCCGGAGTCAGCCGGTAGAGCGGCAACTCCACGCTGAACGTGGATCCTTCCCCCGGGCTGGAGATGACCCGGATGCGGCCGCAGTAGCTGTCCACAATGCCCTGCACCACCGACAGGCCGAGGCCGGTCCCCTCCCCGTTCTGTTTGGTGGTGTAGAAGGGTTCGAAGATGCGTTCCCGGACTTCGGGCCCCATGCCGTGCCCCGTGTCGCTTACCGACAGGCGGACATAGCGGGAAAGGGCGGACTCCCTGTTCGCCGCGCCGGTGTCTTCGCCGGGCAGGGCCTCATAGAGCTCCACCTTGAGCACCCCCCTGTCGGCCATGGCATGGGCGGCGTTGGTGACCAGGTTGAGCAGGACCTGATGGATGTGGGTCGGATCGGCGATGACCAGGTACGGGGCGGAGCTGATGTATTCCTGGATCTGGATGGTGGCCGGCAGGGAGGATCGGATCAGCTTCAGCGCGTCCCGGACCACGGCGCCGATGCGCAGCGGCTGCGGCTCATCGGCCTGGCGCCGGCTGAACACCAGGATCTGGCGGATGAGGTCGCGCGCCCGGCGGGAAGCGGCCAGCACCTGCTCCAGGTGCTCCCGGGTGGTGGTGTTTTCCGGCGCATCCAGAAGGGCCAGTTCGGTATACCCGAGGATCATGCCCAGGATGTTGTTGAAATCGTGGGCGATCCCGCCGGCCAGCGTTCCCAGGGCCTCCAGCTTCTGCGCCTGGCGCAGCTGCCTTTCCAGGCGGACCTCGGCGGACAGATCACGGCAGATACCCAGGAAATGAGCCGCGTCGCCGCTTTCATCGAACAGGGGCGTGAGTTCCAGTTCCAGATCGGTGGTGCGCTGACGCCGGTTGAGGGAACGGAATGTGCCCTGCCAGGGCCGGCCGGCGGCCAGGTTTGCCGCCATGCTCGGGTCGGATCCCAACCATTGGTGGCGGTGCATGAGTTCGGGCAACGTCAGGCCGACCCCTTCGTCCCGGCTGACCCGGAGGATCTGTTCCGTGGCCGGATTGGCGTACAGGATGGTGCCGTCGGTGGTCAGGATGAGGACACCTTCCTTGACCTGTTCCACCGCCCGTCGAAAAAGGGTGACGGCCGGATCCGGCGGGTGAGCCGGGCCGGGTGCCATCGCCGCGCCGGCGTCCGCAGGAATCGCGGGCAGCGTCACGGGGTCTGCGCTGCCGCAATCGAGTTCGAAGGTCAGCACCGTCACGCCGCTGATGGCGCCGCCCGCAACACGTCGGGGCAGGAAGAAGAAGCGGACAATCCGCTCCGTCGGGGGCGCCGGCAGCCGTAGTGTGGCGGTGGTGCCGTGGCCGTCCAGCGCGCGGCGGATCAGCGTTGGCGGTGGATCCCGCCAGCCCCGGTCCGGCAGCAGCGCGGCAAAATCGGTTCCCGCAGGTGGGAGCGGGCGATTCAGGCTTTCCATGAGCCGCTGGAATGGGCGGTCAAAGTTGACCAGTTTCCCCGTTCGGTCCAGGCAGGCCCGGCCCAGACCGAGGGATTCATCATCCAACAGGGTCGAAGGGTTTGGGGGCAGGGCGGCTGAATTCATCAACGATATATCCCTTTCATTTTTCACTGGATCCATCTGGAAGACTGGAAATACAAGGCCAGGACGGTGGATAACGGGCAAGCGTCCGCCATCTCGTCCACCGGCCGGGACGACCTCAGGGGCCAGAGAGGGGCAGCCGCCACATGATAAAAGACGACCAACGGCATCCATTTATTTATACCCGCAATTTCACTGTATGGAGAGGCCGACGGTACGAATTTCTGAAAAGAGAATATCCGGACAGGTTGTTGTGCGTTTAAGTGTATTGATATCAACAGATAAAAAATCAGGGGTCGTAGCGGGGGAAATTCCCGGCGATGTCCGGCCTCGTATTGAACAGGAGTTTGGAAGATTTAAAACATTGATATATATGAGGATAAGAGGCGAACGTTTTGTTCGGTTTTCAGAAATTCACCAGGGGGAGCAGCGGACGGTCATCCATTGGCCGGTCGATCTCGCCCATCCGGCGGCCGAAACGCCGCCGGCCGCCGGACAGGCTTCATCGGTCAGAGGGGGAGAGAAACGAGATTGCCGCTCAGATAATCGATCAGAATACCCAGATCGCCCGCCGTGACCTGTGTGTCGACGTTGAGGTCGACCTGCTCGAAACGGGCGGCCAGGGAGGTGGTGTTGCCGGCCAGATAGTGGGCCAGCAGCAGCATGTCGGCGCTGTCGACCACGCCGTCGCCGTTGAGGTCGCCGTACAGGACCCATTTGGCCGTCGTCATGGCCGCGGGCACGATCCCCTCCACCGCGGCACCGGAGCCGTCGAGGCCGTGGTTGTGCTCCCACAGCTGCCAGATGGTGTTACCCCAGGGCCGCAACTGGCTGAAAAAGGGATCCGTCTGCACGATGTAGGCGCTGGGCTCGCCCGAGGGCGTGGGGCTGGGCAGGGTCTGCACCGTGCCGTTGATTTCGTCGCGCAGAAATTCCACATACTCGCGGGACGTGCCCTGGTAGTAGACGGTGATCTCGATGACGCCCGCCGTGGCCGGAATGCCCAGGGGCAGCCCGGTGGAGCTGATCTCGTCGTAACCGCCGGCGTATTCGGCCGCCGTGAAATACCCGGGGTCCTTGAAACCATGCCAGACCGGCTCGGCCAGCCGGGCCGGAGCGGAGACGATGTTGAAACCGCGGGGCGGGATGCGGTTGTCCTTGTACCGTTCGTGGCTCAGGGCGAAGTGGAAGCTGTGATCCGTGCCGGTGACGTCGGTCATGTGGCACTCGTAGACGAGTTCATCAATGTAGGCCTCATCCGGGCCCAGGGCCGGCGAGGAGGGGTGGCTGAGACCCTTCATCGTTCCGGCGGTGTAGTCGTAGGGATTGATCTCGTACACCAGGGCCCCCTGGTGGTACACCTTGATGTTGACGAACATGCGGCGGCCTTCGGTAAAACCGCTGATGAGCTTGTGCCCGGTGTTGTTCTGCAGCCGGAAGAGGAGATCGCCCGTCGGCGGATCGTACTGCATGTTGGTGATGCTGCCGGCCATCTGAAGCTGGGCGCGGGCCCGGTTGGAGGCGTCCAGCAATTCATCACTGAACGCGATGGGGCTGAGCCCGTCGTTGAGGTTGAGGGTGATGTTGGCGGGTCCCTGGCTCAGCAGATCGAAATTGGTCTGGTCGAAAATGGGGTTGTCGTCGTTCAGGGTGGCCAGGATGTAGGTCATCCACATGTTGCCGCCGGTCAGGTCATGCTGGGGCAGGCCGGAATTGGGGTGCTCCACGCTCTGGTCAGGGCGGACCAGGGCACCGGCTTCCTCGCACCCCCGCCCGGTCACGTCGGGCATGTGGCAGTCCTGGCATTTGGCCGCCCAGGTGATGCCGGGCGCGCCCTGGGCCAGAAATTCGGGGTTGGTGGCCGCGCCGCCCGGGGCACCGTAAGCGGAAAGCATGAACTCGGAGAAGGTCCGCTCCACGTGCGAAAAATTGAAGGCCGAGTACTGCTCGGTGATCAGGTCCAGGCCGCCCGACTGGTCGGGCAGGCAGTCGATGTTCAGGTTGAAGGCGGAATTGACCTCCTCGCAATAGTTGCCGAACAGCGGATTGGACACATCATGGCAGGTGGAGCAGAAGTACTTGGACTTGTGGTAGCGGCTGTACAACACCTCATGGGCGGGGGCCGGATTGAGGTAGTCGGCGAACGGACCGCGTTTCCGGAAATTTGGTTCCACGAAGTATTGCCCGGCGGCGTTTTCCATATAGGTGAAATAGCGGGGCAGGGCGATGGTGAAGAAAGGATCGCCGGTGAACAGGAAAATGCCCTCGGACAGCAGGTAATCCACCGCCAGGGTATTGTCCGCCCGCAGCTGGGACAGGGTCCCGCTGCCGGGGCCGGTGTTGCCCGCCTCGTCCCAGTAGCCGGACCAGTTGTTCCCTTCGCGGGCGCCGTTGTAGGTGGTTTCGAAGAAGGGATTCCACAGACGATGGCAGGCGTCGCAGTGCACGCCGTCATAATCCGAGCCGGTCATGGCCGAGGCATTGGGCGGGTCTGAGCGCCCGCCGAGCCAGCCTTCGGGGAAGTGGCAGCGCAGGCAGATATCGCCGGCGTTGGGATTGCCCAGGGCCCAGATGGAGTCCTGGATGGCCACGGTGAAGGTGGCGAAAAAGAGTGGATCCCGGGCCGCCTGGGCCATCATGGATCCGGCCCAGGTGGAACCCGGATCCAGGCCGGGCGCGTAATTGTAGTGGCAGTTGATGCAAAAGCTGGGCGGCTCCAGGTTGATGTTCTGGGCCGGCTGGGAACCGGGCATCCGGACCACCGGATCGTCTTCCACCACCAGGGGCGTCCAGGCAAAAGCGGCCGCCGCCATGGCGAAGAAAATGACCAGGCTGATCGGGAATCCCCGGCGATGTCGGGTTGCGAAATGCATGCTACCCCCTCGCTGGTTTTTGGTATTTTTTAAAAAATCAATTTAAATTGTAAACTATAGAATTCTAGATTGCAAGTATAGATTTCTCCTTTGGTGAGATATTCTGCTTGGCCATTGTCCAACAAGGCCGAATGAACAGGCGGCGGGGAAGCGATCCGACACCGCGATGAGATTACGACATCCCCTTGATAATCAGAATGTTGACGAATGAAAGGACATGGTATACAGTAAAGACAGGGTGCGCCGGGTCGCAGGCCAGGCGCGTCGGGAAGGATGGATATGCAAAAAGAAGTATTGGTCCCCATTGCTGACGGGACCGAAGAGCTTGAAGCCGTCACCCTCATCGACGTGCTGCGGCGCGCCGGTGCCCGGGTGACGGTGGCGTCGGTGGGCGGGATGCAGGTCACGGCCTCCCGCGGCGTGAAACTCGTCGCCGATTGCCTCATCCGCGACTGCCTCCGGATGCGCTATGACCTCGTCGCCCTGCCGGGGGGCATGCCCGGGGCGGAGCACCTGCGCGACGACCCGCCGCTGCGGGAGATCCTGGCGCGGCAGGCGCGCGAGGAGCGCTGGCTGGCGGCCATTTGCGCGGCACCGGCGGTGGTGCTGGCGCCGCACGGGTTGCTGGGAGAGCGCCGGGCGACATGCCATCCGGCCTTTGTGGACCAGCTGCCCAACCGGTCGGCGGCGGACGAACGGGTGGTGGTGGACGGCCACCTGGTCACCAGCCGCGGGCCGGGCACGGCTCTGGAATTCGCCCTCCGCCTGGTCGTGATGCTTTACGGCCGGGAGTATGCCGAGAGTGTCGCCCTGCCCCTGGTACCGGCGCCGGGGACGTTGTGAGGGCCGGGGCACTGTCGGCGGACCATCTTCCGGATGATGGGAGAGATCGCCATGCAGGTGACTGTCTGTGAATTTTCCGATGCGCCGGAACGCCTCCGGCACGAATGGGCGGCACTGGTGACCCACGTGCGCCGGGAGTCCAGTGATCTGGTCCTGCTGCCCGAAATGCCCTTCGCGCCCTGGTTCGCCGCCGCCCGGCCGTTTTCTGACGCCGTGTGGGCGGCTGCAGTGCGCGCCCATGAAGAGTGGCTGGCGCGCCTGCCGGAGCTGGCCCCGGCGGCCGTGTGCGGCACCCGTCCGGTGGAACGGCATGGCCGGCGGCTGAACGAGGGATTTCTCTGGACGGACCCGGGCGGCTATGAGCCGGTGCACCACAAGTACTATCTGCCGGACGAGGAGGATTTCTGGGAAGCATCCTGGTATGCCCGCGGCGCGGGTGACTTCGCGCCGTGTGACATCGGCGGGATCCGGGCGGGCATGCTCATCTGTACGGAGTTGTGGTTTGGGGAACGGGCGCGGGCCTACGGTCGTGAAGGCGCGACGCTCCTGCTCTGCCCGCGGGCTACGCCCGGTTCTTCCCGGGACAAGTGGCTGGCCGGCGGCCGGACGGCGGCAGTGGTTGCCGGGGCATACTGCCTTTCCTCCAACCGGGGCGGCACCGACGAGCGGGGCCTGTCCTGGTCCGGGACCGGCTGGATCATCGATCCCGAGGAAGGGGACGTCCTGGCCCTGACCAGCCGGGAAAGACCGTTTGTTACGCTGGCTCTCGATCCGCAGCGGGCCGCCGCCGCCAAAAGCACCTATCCACGCTACGTGGCCGAATAGCTCGCCTGGTTTTTCCGGCGCAGGGGACCGCTATTCCGCCGGCCAGTCCGCCTTGCGTTTTTCGATGAAGGCGGCGATCCCTTCCTTCGACTGCGGGTGCGAAAAGATCAGGCCGAACTTGTTGTACTCCATGGTGGCCACGGCCCAGGCATTTTCGTCGGGACACTGGTTGAGGAGTTCCTTGGCCTCCCGCACGGCATGCGGACTCACCTGAGCGATGGCCTGCGCCGTGGCCGTGACGGCCGCCATGAGCTCTTCCGGCACCGCCACCTGGTTGGCCAGGCCGATGCGCAGGGCTTCGTCGGCGGTGATCATTTTACCGGTATACACCAGTTCCCGGGTCATGGCCGTGCCGACCCGCTGGGTCAGGCGCTTGGTCCCACCAAAGCCGGGGATCAGGCCCAGGGTCACTTCGGGCAGACCGAATTTCGCCTTGGCCGAGGCGTACATGAAGTCCGCGCTGAGGGCCACTTCCAGGCCGCCGCCCAGGGCGAAGCCGTTGACGGCGGCGATGACCGGCACGGGATAGTGCTGGATCAGGTTCATGACGCTGTTGCCGAGCATGGAAAACGTCTTGGCCTGGCTGGGCGTCATGGCGCTCATCTCCTTGATGTCGGCGCCGGCGATGAAGGCCTTGCCTTCACCGGTGAGGATCAGCGCCCGCAGGGATGCCTGCTGTGCGGGGTCCGTCAGGAATTCCCGCATTTCCTGCAGCATGTCGGTATTCAGGGCGTTGAGTGCCGCCGGATTGTTGAAGGTAAGGGTACCAACCCCGTCCTGCTCGTTAAAAATCAGGTATTTCATGGGAAGACCTCCGGGAGTATGGATTGCATAAGATGCGGCGGTGTTCCGTCCGCTCCGCGAGGAGCCGCCGGTGACGGCCGGGCCGCAACGCCGGCCGTTCATCGCGCCCGCGGTGATGTCGGAGGCGCGGGTTACTCGAGTTCCGCCAGCAGGGCGTTTCCTTCCACCGAGTCGTTTTCCCGAACGGCCAGGCTGACCACCACCCCGGCTCGGGGGGCCTTGATTTCGTTCTGCATCTTCATGGCTTCGAGGATCAGCAGGCCCTGCCCTTCGGCGACCTCTGCGCCCTGTTCCACCAGGATCTTGATGATGCGACCGGGCATCTGGGTCCGGATCGCCTTGCGGCCGCCCTCGTCCATGGCCGAGGCGTAGAGGGCTTTCTTGCGGGGATCGATAATCTCCACGTCGAAGAAACGGTTGAGCACATTGACCTGGTAGTGGTTTTCCTGATCCAGCAGGATGACGTCGAAACTGTTGTTGTCCATGAGCAGCACATCATGGGAGGCGTCGGAGAAGATCAGCGCCACCGGATGGCTCTCCCCGTCGATGAGGACGTCGAAATGGTCGCCGTCGCGGCGGACTTCCACCGACATGATTTCATCCTTGATTCTGGCCTGAAATTTCATCTGGGGTGAACCTCCCTCAGTATCGCATGGCGCGCCGCCGGCCGGCCAGTCGCCACGGGGAGACCTGGTCCGGTTCCGGACAGGCGGTCCCCGATTGGTGCTCTTTCCGATAGTAATGGATGGCCGAGGCAATGACGGCCAGTTTCTCCAGTTGCTCGAAACTCTCTTCGCCCGGCAGATCCAGGGGCACGTTTTCGAAGCTGCGGTCCAGGAAGGCCGTGTCGAAATTGCCGGCCCGGAATTCCGGATTGTGGAAGATCTTCAGAAAATAGGGGATGTTGGTTTTGATGCCGCCGATCTTGAATTCACGCAGGGCGCGCAGCATGCGGTCCATGGCCTCTTCCCGGGTGGGCGCGAAGGAGATCAGCTTGGAGATAAGGGGATCATAGAAGATGGTCACTTCCAGCCCCTCGTACATGCCGTTGTCGTTGCGGACGCCCGGTCCCGACGGCTCATGCAGGCTGATGATGCGCCCGGGGCAGGGCACGAAGTTGTTGTCGGGATCCTCGGCGTAGATCCGGCACTCGATCGACCAGCCGTTCGGGGTGATGTCCGCCTGCTGCAGCCACAGGGGCTCACCCGCGGCGATACGGATCTGGGCCTTGACCAGGTCGATGCCGGTGGTCATTTCGGTGACGGGGTGTTCCACCTGCAGGCGGGTGTTCATTTCCAGGAAATAGAAATTGAGGTCCCGGTCCACCAGGAATTCCACGGTGCCGGCATTGCGGTAGCCGACAACCTGGGCCAGCCGGACGGCCGCTTCGCCCATGCGCTTTCGCAGCTCAGGCGTCATGATGGGCGAGGGCGCCTCTTCCACCACTTTCTGGTGGCGGCGCTGCAGGGAGCACTCCCGCTCGCCCAGGTAGACGCAGTGGCCATGGTGGTCGGCCAGGATCTGGATCTCCACATGGCGCGGCTTTTCGATATACTTTTCAATGTACACCGTGTCGATGCCGAAGGACGACTTGGCCTCGGAGCGGATGAGAGGGAAGAGTTCGCGGACCTCTTTGTCGCTGCGGGCGATGCGCAGGCCCTTGCCGCCGCCGCCGGCTGACGCCTTGATCATGACCGGGAAGCCGATCTCCTCGGCGATGCGGGCGGCCTCATCGGTGGTTTCGATCTGGCGTTCGACGCCGGGGATCACCGGTACCCGGGCCTCGGCGGCGATCTTGCGGCTGGTGATCTTGTCGCCCATGAGCCGGATGGCTTCGGCGGTGGGACCGATAAAAATGAAACCTTCTTCGGCACAGCGGGCCGCGAATTCCTCGTTCTCGGCCAGGAAGCCGTAGCCGGGGGCGATGGCCTGGGCCCGGCTCCAGTGGGCCACGTCCAGGATGTTGCGGATTTTCAGATAGCTCTCGCCGGCCGGCGAGGGACCGATATGAAAGGCCTGATCGGCCAGCCGCACATGGAGGCCGGCCCGGTCGGCGTCGGAATAGACGGCCACGGTGCGGATGCCCATCTCCCGGCAGGCCCGGATGATCCGCACGGCGATCTCGCCGCGGTTGGCGATGAGTATCTTGCGGATGGGTGGTGTTCGGTTCATGAACTCTCCGTTTACAGCGGGATATTGCCGTGCTTCTTGGCCGGCGTGTGATCCACCTTGTTCTCCAGGACCTCCAGGGCGGCGATGAGCCGCGGCCGGGTCAGGTGGGGCTGAATGACCTCGTCGATGAAGCCCATCTCGGCGGCGATGAACGGGGAGGCGAATTTCTCATCGAACCGGCTGATCAGGCGGGCGCGGGTTTCCTCCGCGTTTTCGGCCTCCTTGATCTCGTTGCGATAGAGGATGTTGACCGCTCCCTGGGCGCCCATGACGGCGATTTCCGCCGTGGGATAGGCGAAATTGAAATCGGTGCGAATATGCTTGGAGGCCATGACGCAATAGGCCCCGCCGTACGCCTTGCGGGTGATGACCGTCAACTTGGGGACGGTGGCCTCGGCAAAGGCATAGAGCAGCTTGGCGCC
>JAFGRT010000093.1 GCA_016935015.1 Acidobacteriota bacterium
ACAAACGTTTGAACCATTAAAACCCATTTGTTTACCGGAGGCAAATGAATTCCAGGATCATCCGATCCCGCCCTTTTTCCCTTACGTTCTTCGACGGATTGCAGTAGTATGAAGAGTGGCCGCACCCCCGTGCGGGGCCGTTTCCATAGACCCATGGCCGGGAAACATCAGGCATGTCACGACACCGAACCATTTTTCAAATCCTTGTTTTAGTGCCGTTGCCACTGATCAGCGGACTCCTGCTCACCGTTCAAGTCGACGCCGTGGAACGGGGCGAACCGTACACCAGCTGGCTCCACGACGTGACCTGGATCATCTCCGAACTGGAGACGGAGGCCTTTGACGCTCTGCAGTCGGACGCGGAGCGGGATCTGTTCATCCGGGCGTTTTGGGACGCCCGTGACCCGACGCCCGGCACGCCCCAAAACGAGTTCCGCGAAGAGCACTACCGCCGCCTCGACTACGCCAACACCCGCTTCCGGAGCGAAGGCAAGCCCGGCTGGAAAACAGACCGTGGCCGGATCTACATCCTGTTGGGACCCCCTTTTCAGATCAAGGAGTTCCAGAACCGGTCGGAGCTGTATCCCGTCCAGCTGTGGTTCTACACCAATCTCCACCGGCCGACGCTGCCGTCCCATTTTTACCTGCTTTTTTACCAGCGGCAGGGTTTCGGATCCTGGGACCTGTACAGCCCTCATCATGACGGACCCGCCGCGTTGACCTACGCCAAACTCCGCACCCGCCGGGGCGTTTACAATTACATGGCGGCCATCGACGCCGAACTGGCCCGGGCCGCCTTCAGCTACCTGCCCGGCGACAGCCCCGAATACAGCCGGGACTCGGGCAGCCTGTCCTCGGAGCTGCTGCTCAATTCCATCCGCCGCCTGCCCGAGGCGGAGGTCCCCGCTGACTATGTCGCCCGCTTCCTGCCCGAGGATTCGGAACTGCGCCAACGGGTCACGACGCGGGTCTCCTACCGCATCGCGCCGCTGCAGGCGGTGTTTCTGCCCGTGGTCAATGATGACGGCCAGGTGATGCTGCACTATGCCCTGCAGATCGATCCCCGCCACCTGGCGGTGATGGAATACGACAACCGTCGCTATTTATCGCTGGAAATCCGGTTGGCGGTCACCTCCAGAGGCCGGGGCGAGGTGGCCCGGCACGTCGAAGAGTTCATTCATTATTTCGATGATCCGGACTGGGAACGCATCCGGACCGCGCCCTTTTTCTACGCCGGCAAGATGGGGTTTATCTCCGGTGAGTACTCCATGGAGCTGCTGGTGCTCAACCGCGCCGACTCCGCAGTCTTTCAGCTTACCCGGGACATGGCCGTGCCGTTCCTGCCGATCCAGTCGCCGTCCCTGAGCCCGCCCCTGCCCGTAGTGCGGCTGGAGAACGCCGATCCGGAAAAACCCTGCTTCACGTTCAACGGCATCCAGTTCCTGCCCCAGTTGACCCGGGCCGTCTTCACCGGCGATCCCCTGGTCCTCCTGTTCCAGCTGTACTATCCCCCCGACAAGGCCCGGGCGGAGGCCGACGAAAGCCTGACCCTCGAATACCGGCTGCTCCTCTATCCCGATGGCCGCGAGGTGATGATCCGCCGGGAGGAGGTGCCAAAATCCCGCATCGACCGGACGGGAACCCGGTTGCACTTGCAGTCCGTCCCCGTGCAGGATCTGCCCGACGGTCGCTATAGCCTGGTGGTGACGCTGCGCGAAACTTCCGGGCAGTTGCTGGACAGCCTGCAATACACCTTCAGCGCGACCCGCGGCCGTCGACCGGAGCCCCCGCAGCGGTACCTGTCGGGAAGCCTGGCGCCCGACTCGGCCGGCCGCTACGACTATCAGCGGGCGGTAATGCTGTTGCGGATGGATCAACCGGACGACGCGTACCGCCGTCTGCAGATCGCCCTCATCAAGGATCCCCGGCTGACGGCGGCGGCCGTGGAACTGGCCCGCCTGGAACTGGAGCGGGACCGGGCGCCGCAGGCCCTGGCGACCCTGAACCGTTTCCGGGCCGGCCCCGATTTTCCGCTGGCCGGTTACCTGCTGCTGGGGCGGATCCACCTGGCCCTGGATCAGCCGGCCGAAGCCCGACAGGCACTGCTGACGTTTTTAGAAACGGCCGAGCCGTCATCCGACCAGTTCGCCCAGCTGGCCCGTCTTTTCCGGCAGCTGGGGGACCTGGACAAAGCGCGGGAAATGGAAGCACACGCCGCCGGGGGTGGGCCTCCGAACCAGTAAGGAACCGGCAGATGAGAGTCCAGGGGGAAGAACGATGTCACGATCATCCAACAACGTTCCATCGCATCGCCACGCGGCCTTCATGCCGCGCATGGTCCGTCTCGGCATCATCACACTCGGTCTGCTGGCCTGGCTGTATATTTTCGGCCGGGCGGAACGGGTCGCCTTCACCCATGATGAAGCCCATACATACAATACCTTTATGAGTCAAACGTACGGAAGTATCTATGCCCAGAGACCACTGGCCACCGCCAACAACCACATTCTGAACACCATCCTGATGAAAACCGTGTATATCTGGGGCAAAAAGGACAAGCTGTTCCTGCGCCTACCCAATGTCCTGGCGTTTGTGGTGTATTTCGTCTTTGGCGCCCTGCTCCTGTCCCGGCTGGTTTCCGGCGGGTGGCGCCTGGCCGGGATGGTTTTCCTGACGGCCAATGCCTATCTGCTGGAATATTTTGCCCTGGCCCGGGGATACGGTTTGTCCCTGGCCCTGCTGCTGATGATGCTCTATTTCCTTGTCTTGTATGTGGATACGGGCCGTTTGTGGTTTCAGGCGGCGGCGCTGGGCTGCCTTCTCCCGGGGATCCTGGCCAATCTGGCCCTGATTCCCCTGGGGATCATAACGGTCATGCTGTCCCTTTTCGCCCATGCCCCGAGGGAGCAACCACCAGGGTGGCGGGAAAGATTCACCCGCCCTTGGCAGAAATTTATCCCCGCGACCACTTTTCTGGTCGTCAGCCTGGCGGTGCTGTACAAGCCAATCCTAAATCTGTTAAAAGCCGGAGCCTGTTATTACGGCGGCCAACACGGTTTTTTTACAGACACCGTCCTTTCCCTGGTGCGGAACTCCTGGCCTGTGGCCGGCAACCCCTGGATCCTGGGTGCCATCCTTTGCGGAGGGGGCGCCGTCCTGCTGGGAGCAGCCGTGGCGCTGGTGGCGGACCGTCGGCGTATGGACTTGCCGGTCAGGTTTTTTCGCCATGTGACGCTCCTGAGCGGATTGTATGCGTTCTGGTTCATCGCCCAGCATGTGCTGCTGGGTTCCCCCTACCCGATCAATCGGACGGCCCTGCCGTTCGTTCCGCTCTTCATGCTGATGACCATTCTGCTGCTGGCGCGGACGGCACGACGCCGGTTATTCCAGGTGCTGGCCGCAGGGACCGGCATGATACTGACGATTCTCTTCCTGACCGGGTTCGGACTCTTGGCCAACTTCACCCATACGACGGAATGGCCGTTTGACGCCGACACCCCGCAGATGCTGGCGGATTTGCAGGACATCCATTTTCGTAACGGCCCTAGCGGCAAGATCACGCTGGACGCCCATCCATTGCTGATTCCCGTTGTCAATTTCTACCGTCAAACCGGCGGGCATGTCTGGTTACGACCGGTCAATCGCGAGGGTGGCGCGGCGGACCCGGTTGATTACTTATACACTCTGGCCGCCGATCCGGAACGTCTCTCGGCCACCGGCTCCGAGCGCAGTCTGCATTTCTATCCACGGTGTGGAACCGTGCTGTTGAAGAGTCATCTTTCGGATCCCTGATTGACAAAAACAGATTCGTATGATTAGACCTGACCAAGGCTACCGGCTCACCCGGAGAACCACCTCGCGCTCTTCCAAGTACTGGAGGACATACTCGAAACAGGCTTTTTCCCGGCCGACATACTCGGGCGGCGAAATCCCCTGGCGCGTGTATAGCCCGTCCAGGATGAGGCGGGCGACGGCGGTGCAGGTATAGCCCGTGGTGCGGGCCATGGACGTGGTCCCGGTGGGACGATGATAGCGGTCGAAAAGATGATAGGTCCGGCTCACCGTCCCATTGTCGTCTTCACCGGTGATGACGACTCGCATGACGGTGAAATCCTCTTCGTTGGGCTTCATCTGCCAGCACGGAAAAAGAATTCGGGAAGTAAATTCCAGAGGTGTCAGTGCATCGGCGCCATTGGCCAGCGGCTCGTTTCCGAAGAAACCGGTCTCGCGGAAGACTTTCATGAGCTGGGCGTGACCCGGATAACGCAGGGTTTTTTCCTTCATGTTGGCCACGTCGGCGGTTTGCAGGAGAGTCCGCAGACCGTCGGTATTAAAGGCTTCCAGGGTACCGATGCCCTCAAAATGAACCATTTCCATCCCGGTCAGCGCCGGACGGACCACCAGTTGACCGCTCTCCATGTAACGGGCCGGCCGGGTGTAGAGTTCCAATACGTCGTGGGGCGAGAAAACAGCCTTGTATTCGAACGGCCATTCCCGCACCACCGGCAGCCCGCCCACCAGGCAGAGAAAGGTGTCCACGGATTTCAGCTGGGCCAGGTTGTAGCCGAGGATCATATTGGACAGGCCAGGAGCCACCCCGCAGTCCACCACGGCCACCACGCCCCGGTCCCGCGCCGCTGAGTCCTGTTCCAGGGGATCCTCTGGCGCAAAGGCGATGTCCACCACATTCCGGCCCATGGCGATGACGGTCTTCAGGGCCGCCGTACCCATAAAGCCCGGCAGGGCGTTGATGACCAGGTCACAATTTCGAATAACCTCCCGGACGTTCTCCGGGTCCCGCAGATCCTTGCGCATGCCTTCCACCGCCGTGCCGGCCGTCAGGCGATCCAGACGTTCGGGATCATTATCCACCGCGTCCACCATGTAGGCATCGGCCAGGTCACGGGCGATGGCCCCACCGACCAGTCCGGCGCCCAGTAAAACCACTTTTTTCTTCATCCTCACCCCCCGTAATCCTCGGTCATACGGAACCACGCCGTCCGCGAACCGCAGCGGGTTTAACGTACAGCTGTGGAAAGGACTCCGGCTCCCTTCCGGTCAGTCATATTGAACAATCAACAGACAAGACGGCTTGGCCCCTGTTGTGTCACAAAGAGGAAGACTATAGCCCATCCCGTCATACCGATCAAGAAAAAATGCCATCGCGACTTCGGACAGCGATTGTGCGTTATCCACTTTACGATCTTGTGATGGAGATCATCTGAGTCCCGCCAGGGGGAACACCCCATTCACTGTTGGAAGTCAAGACCGCGGATGCAGTGGTAAATAATTTATAAAAAAGACTTTCAGATACAGATCATCCCTCACCGAGACCACAATCCGTTTGAACCTGTCCCGAAAAACTGGTATCATATAGGTGTTGATCACCATACGGAGGAGAGTGATTTCATGGCAAAAAGAACGTTCATATCCCTGCCGGTTATGCTGATGGTCTCTTTTTGCCTGGCGGGTTTGGATGCGATCCTGATCCCTCGTGTCAGCTATGTAGACGGCGAGGTGAGTGTCCAGGAATCAGGAGAAGAGAACTGGATCCCGGTGGATCTGAACCTGCCGCTTCAACCACAGGACCGGCTGCGGGTGGAGCGGGAAAGCCGGCTGGAGATCGAGGTTATCGATGGCTCGGTGATCCGGCTCAACGAATGGTCCATGCTGACGCTCTCGTCCCTGGCTGAAAAAGCCGTTGAGCTGGATCTGCAGTCCGGCCAGATGATTCTGCGTACCGAAGGCGGAGCCGACTACCAGGTCAGCACCCCGGCCGGCCGGTTTCACCTGGATGACAACGGGCTGTACCGAATCAACGCCCTGCCGAATCATCCCGTGGAAGTGATGGTCCACTACGGCAAGGCCGAATGGCGCCATCAGACACGGAAAGAACGGATCGAACGCAGTCAGAAAATGGTCATATCCAGTGAATATCATGCCCAGCGCACCGGCATGAGCGACGAGGATCCCTTCGATGTCTGGAGCCGCAAGCGGGACGAGCGATATGTCACTTCCAAGGCCCACCGGTATCTGCCCGACCGGAACCGGTATGCCGGTGTGGTCGATCTGGATCTGCACGGCAACTGGCATTATCTGTCCAGTTACGGATACTGCTGGGCCCCGACAGGTATTACCGCCGGCTGGGCGCCTTACCGTTACGGCTACTGGCGATACACCAACCGGTGGGGCTGGACTTGGGTATCCTATGATCCGTGGGGCTGGCTGCCCTATCACTATGGCCGTTGGTTCAGACATCCATTCTATGGCTGGCTGTGGTATCCCGATGCATACTGGGGTAGCTATTTCTGGTCACCGGCACTCGTTCGCTTTTACATGAACGGCGGCTATATCGGCTGGATCCCCCTCGGACCGGGTGATGTCTATTACCCGCAAAAACCGGACCGCCAGGAGGCGGGGCGGATCATTGCCGACAATATCCGCCGCAGCCTGATCCCCGGCAGTTCATCATTGCCGCGCCCGGACGACGGGTATCCCCGGGAAGACAATATGGTCCCGGTGGGCGTTCGCCAGGGCGGCGGTGGCGACCATGATTCCATGAATTCACGGTCATCGGTCGGGCTGACCTATCAGGCGCTGACCGATTTTCGGGCAGGACGAGGCATCCGTGCCGGCCAGGACGACGGGGAGGATTCCCGACGCACACGGTCGGCCCGGGCGTATCAGCCCGATGAAACCGTTATCCGTGCGCTTTTCCCCGAAATAGGGGATGATCCCCGATCCGTCCGCGACGACGGAAGAGCTGGAGGGGCCTATCGCAACCGTGACGACGGAAACCGGGCACGGCAGACCGGTTCGGGAGCGACGGCCACCGGTGACGAAAGGACGGATGTCCTGTCGGAGCGGGAATCACCAACACCCCCCGGGATCACCCGCAACCGCCAGGCGGCAGGGGAGCGGGAATCCATTCTTCCGGACGGCGAAACCCGGCGTGAAAGTACCCAAATACGACGCGGCACTGCTCTCGCCGGCGACTCCACGACGCTGACGAGCCGGGACCGTTATCGCACGCGCAGTCTGAACGTCTCCCGCACCGGCAGCGGCACCGAAGTATCCGCATACGCCGATCGCGTATTCCAGCGAACGGCCGTCATCCGGCGCACCACCGGCTGGGCCGGCAGCAGCGGCGGCTATTCCGGCGGTTACGGCGGTGGTTCGGGCTATTCCGGCGGATCCATCATCCGCACACCAAACACCGGACAGCGCTCCTCTTCCAGCGCCGGCCGCTCGGCCGGCTCGTCGTCGCGGTCCACGTCATCGAGCACACGGACGAACGAACGAAAGTAACCGGAATCTGAGCGAAACCCACAAAAAGGCCGACGCATGCGTCGGCTTTTTTTTGACTGTCCACGCCGGAGCGGCACCGCCGGAGGCTATTCGAAATCAATGTCGACAGGGAAGTAGATGTGGGTGATCAGTTCTGCCGGCGGAACAGTCATCGGATCATTCAGGTACTGATCCCAGGAGCGGCCGGCCACCTCGAACCCATGGGCGGCGATGTACGCCATGATTTTTTCATAGGTGGCGGGTAATTCATCATAGGGTCCCCGGTGGATAAACTTGAGGGCCTTCCCGTCATACGAAAGTCCGATCTTCACCGGCGAATCCTCGGCCGGCGGATTGTCCGGCGCCTGGTTGACGGGAATGGCCGCATCGAATACATAGCCGGAATCGTCCATGGCCGTATTGATGGTGATGGGCGGGGCCGTCTGGATCAGCTCCCGCTCGTTCATGAACTGCATGACCTGCTGATACGCCTTGGCGATGGCCTGCTCGATTTCGCTGTCCGTCTTGCCAGAGGCGGCGGTCACGTAAACGATGGTCATGGGCTCCACGGTGACAATCTCCGCCTGCAGACCGGTAAAATCGGTTTTGGGCAACTGTTCGGCGAACACTTTCAGATTGGCCAGTCCCTTCTCGTAATCCGGTCCCAGCATGGAATCAAAGAACAGACCAAAATAGCGGCCGATGAGATTGTAGCCGAAATCCGTATCGAAACCCCAGGTCACGCGGGTGGCGGTACCAGCCGGTTCCAGGCGGAAAAAGGCATCGGCGGTCCCTTCGTCGCCGAAATCCAGTTTGGTCCGAATCAGGGAGCAGGGCTTGCTGGCCACGATCTCCTGGCTGCCGTTCCCCACATCGGGATTTTGGCTGGTCCAGCTCATCCTGGCCCCGGGCCCGATGGGCGGCCCGGAAAATGTGTACTTCGTCGCGGGATCCACCTCGTGCCAGGGTGACCATTCATTGAACGTCTGGAACGTATTGACCGTCGCAAAAACCGTACACGACGGCGCACCGATGGTCGTGCTGCGTTCCACGTGGGCGGTGTTGGGCAGAAAAAGGCCGATAACGGCCAGCAGGGCCGCCAGCAATACCAAAAACAACAAAAATTTCTTGATGAATTTCATGAACTCCTCCTCGGATCAACACATTGGATTGATTCAATTGTTGATTAAACTGCTAGTGATTTGGATGATTTTCCCCGGGCGGCGGATTCCGGCGCCCGGCCCGTGGCCGGCGGCTCACCACCAGATGGGCTTTCCCTGATAGCGTTCACCTTCATCCTTGCGAAACTGCTGCGGCGCCGACTGGCGGAATGTGCGGTCCGATTGCCGGGCCTGTTGCTGGATCCGCTGCAGGGCCTGCTGGAGTTGCTGCCGCTCTTCCTCGCTCAACGGTTGGGGCATATGGCTCCCCGAACCCGTTCCCGAAGTCGCCGACGAGGACCCCCCGCTGTTCTCCGACCCGGTGGGCGGCGGCTCCCCCGCGGATCCGGTGGTCCCTTCCTCACCGCCGCGCCCCGGATCCGCCTGACCGCCGGTTGCGGCGCTGCCGCTCGTGCCGCCCCCCCCGCCGCCGCGGGCTTGACAGCGCCGCCGGTACTCCTCTTCGAGGCGACGCAATTCCTCCAGTCGCTCCCCCAGGGCGGCCGCATTCTCCTCCGCTTCCCGACCCAAGGGACGATCCTTCTCCAGGATCGCCACCCGCTGGAAACGTTTCTCCGCCTGCTCCAGCAAATCGATGGCCCGGCGCATCATGGCCGCCAGGGCGCACCAATCCACCTCGTCCGTCGCCGATTCGTCCGGGATCCGGACGAATGTCTCCCCCCAGCGGGCCAGGGCGTGCCCGTCGTTGAAATGTGCTTCCATCAGGCGGGGGTTAAAGTTTAATGCGGCCTGGTACTCCTCGTGGGCCTGGACATAATCCTCCCGGGCCAGCCACGTATTGGCCAGATTGTAGGTGGGAATCTCGGGGGTCACGCCTTCGGCGATACTCTTTTCGAATTCGGGGCGGGCCTCCGCATAGGCCCCGTTCCGGTAATGAACGATGCCGCGCTCATTATACGTATGGGCCCGCCAGCGCGGGTTCTGGCAGGCGACAAGCCCGGCCAGCAGCAACATCGTCGCCAGCCAGCGCCCCGGCAGCCGGCGCGACGGCCGTCGGTAGTGTGCCGTCGCCATCATGAGCGCATCTCCAGGAAAGGACGCTCACCCGCCCGGCGGCGGCGGCGGGCGGTCCAGGCAGCCAGGCCAAGGGTTTCCACCATTAGGCCCAGCAGGGCGAGTGCCAGGGGGATGTGACTGAGATCTTCCCGCCCCGGGCTTTTCCAGTTGACCATCGGTGAATCTTCACGAAACGCCGGCAGTAGTTCGGCCACCCAATCCCCCTGCTCCACGATCAGGTAGTGCCCGCCCGTTTCCCGGGTGATTCGCTGCAGATGCTTGTGTTCCCGGCGGGTATGTGCCTTCCGGACCACTTTGGGCTCCGCCGCGCCCGCCAGGATGTCCTGCGGATCGTAGAGCACGATATGGGCGCCCTGGCGGGTGCCGAAACCCACCGCATGCACCGGAATCCCCGCCTCTCGGAGCAACTGCAATTCAGAATCGTAGTCCCGCTGGTAGGGTATCTCGCCGTCGCTAAGCAGGAGCACCTGGCAAGGATCCGGCTTCTGCATGGCCAAATGGATCACCTCGGTGAACACCGTGTCGAAGTTGGTCCCGGTGTTTTCACTGCTGTGCAGTGTCAGCCCGGCCAGCAGCTGACGAAGTGCCTGATGGTCCATGGTCGGCGGTGAGTGGATGACGGTGACCCCGCTGAACGAGAGCAGCCCCACCGGTTCATGACGCAGCGCCGGCAGCAACTGTTCCACAAAAATCTTGGCCTGCTCGAAGCGACTTTTCGCCCCCACGCCGGCACCGAATCCGCGGGTGACATCGCCGGCCACCATGCTGAAGGAAGCATCCAGGGCGATGATGGTTCGCCGGGCGCTGACCTGCTGTTCCTGCTCACCCGGACGGAACGGCCCGGCCGCCGCCACCAGCAGCAGCTGGCCGAGAAGAAACAGAAACAGGAAGTGCAGCACCACGGTGACCGGTCCGTACACGGTAAACCGACGAAAAAACCGGGCCGATACATGACCGCGCAACCATGCCAGCGCCCGGAACTGAACCAGCAACAGGACGACGAACAGCAAGCCCAGTGGGATCTCCAGCCAGAACACCCCGGGATGGGCGAAATCCTTCATAGCCATGGCCTCCTTGTTCCGAAGCCCACGAGCGCCAGCCAGGCGGCAAACAGGGCCAGCACCACGCCGGCGAACCAAGCCGTCCAAAAATGTTTTTGCCGGCGGGTTTGCACTTCGATGGGCCCGCTTTCCAGGTGAGCCAGCCGATCGAAAATCGCCGTCAGCACGGCCAGGTTGCCGGCGGAATGATATTCGCCGGCCGCCGTGGCGGCGATCTCCTTCAATTGGCGGTCATCCAGTTGGGTGGTCAAGTGTTTCCCCTCCTTGTTGATGAAGGGCTTGCCATGGACATATACGGGGACCGGTTCTGGCTGTCCGACCCCGATGATGTGCAACCGCAATCCGTTTTCCAAAATCCAGCGCGCGCTCAACAATGGATCGATTCCTTCGTGGCTTTGTCCGTCGGTAATTAGAATGACGACCTGGTCACGGCCCTCCACCCGCTGCTGCCGCAGGCGGTGAGCCGCCAGCAGCAGGGCGTCACCGATGGCCGTTCCCCCGCTGACGGTGTGATTGATCATATCATAGGACAGGCCGTCGATCAGCTCCAGCAGTACCACATGATCCATGGTCAGGGGTGTCTGGGTGAAGACATCCTTGGCAAAGGCGTAGACGGCGATCCGGTTGGTCCCGCTCTGCCGGACGAAATCCGCCGCCAGATTCTTCAGCGCCTCGAGGCGGTTGGGCGGAAAATCGCCCGCCTGCATGGACGCGGAGATATCCAGGGCCAGGGCGACATCCACTCCGCGCTGGGTAACGAATTCCCACTCGTCGACGCGGTGCGGACCGGCCAGGGCCAGCAGGCCCAGACCCAGCACGAAGGCCTCCGTGACGGGCACCAGGCGCGGCAGCCACCGGCGCCGGCGGGGCGGACGGGCGTACTGCAGGCCGGGAAACGGCAACGGGTCCAGGCGTAACACCCGCCAACGCAACCACACGTAGAGCGGCAGCACCAGCAGGGCGTAAAGATACTCCGGTCGGGCGAATTCAGGGTATTCGGTCATGTTCCTTTCACGGGCGACGCCGGAATGCCCTGGCCACCCGATTGGACTGTTCGCAGGCATTCAGGAATTCGCTGCGGCCCGGTGCGGACCGGCGAAACTGCAAACCGGCCAGCATGGTGAAGTAGCCGGTAGCCAGGGAGTTCTCCAGTCGCCGGCGGATTTCCTGCGGAGTCATTTCCTCCACCGGCTGACGGGTCTGCTGCTCGAGGTATGTCTTGAGGAGGGCCGACAGGCCGTGGCAACCGCCCCGGTACTCCTGGCTCGCCAGGTGATCCTCGCGGATGCGGGCGATGCGCTCGTCCATATCGCGGATGGGGGGCGGCGGCATAACGGCCGGCGTCGTCACCAGTCGCCGCCGCAACCAGAGCAGCAACCAGATCACCACCCCCGCCACCACCAGAACGAGCGTGATCGCCCCGGCGATGGTCAGGGCCAGGAATACGGGATCGATGATATGCAGCGGCGCGGTCGGTGCATGGGGCAAGGCGACGGCGGTCATGGTCCCTCGTCAGGCAATGAATTTTCCCTTGCGGTAAAAAAAATGACGCAGCGCCGCGGACACCGGCTCACAGGTGCTGAACGACCCCAAAGTCATCCGGTATTTTTCCGCCTCTGCCCGTAAAAATGCCTGGATTTCCTCGACGTCACCGCCGAAACCCGGTTCGACGACCGCCCGCTGGGCGAGTCCTTCCGGGGATATTCCAGTAAAGCGAACGTCTCGCCGCGGGCCGTATTCCAGAGGATCGTACACGTGCAGCAGGGAGACGTCATGCCGGCCCTGGATGTAGCGAAAATCGTCGGGGATGTCGTGATCGATGAAGTCAGAAATCATGAACACCACGAAACGTTTGCCCCGCTGTCTTTGGATGGCGTGGATGGCGACGCGGGGATCCGATTCCCGGCAGGGTGGGGACGGATGGACGGCATGTTCCAGCATCGCCCGCAAGGCAATATGCAACTGGGTGCGTCCTCCCTTGGGCGGAGAGGCCGCCAGCACGCGATCCGCGAACAGTACGAAACCCAGTCGGTCCTTCTGCTCCACCGCCGATACGGCCAGCGTCGCCGCCAGTTCGACGGCGTATTCGAGCTTGGTTCGATCCTGCCAGCCGGCCCGCATGGACGGGCTGACATCCAGCGCCAGGTAGATCTCCCGCTCCCGTTCGTCGTGGTAAATGCGCACATACGGTTCGTTGCAACGGGCGGTCATGTTCCAGTCGATCAGCCGAACATCCTCCCCCGGCACGTATTTGCGGGCCTCGCGAAAAAGCAGCCCCCGGCCCCGAATCGCCGTGACGTAATTGCCCGCCAGCAGTCCCGTCACATTGCGCCGGGCCAGGATCTCGAGCCTCTGCACAAGTTGCAGCAGCGCGCTGACCTGCATCAGGGCACCTTTACCTTCTGCAGAACCTCAGCCACCAGTTGTTCGGACGTGATCCCCTCAGCCTGGGCATGATAGGTGGGGATGATCCGGTGGCGCAGGACCCCCGGTGCGACGCTCTTGATATCGTCGGGCGTGACGGCGTCGCGCTGATCCAGAAAGGCGCAGGCGCGGCCGACCTGAATCATGGCGATGCTGGCGCGCGGCGAGGCCCCGTATTCGATCAGGTTGTCGAACGGCAGATCATGGCGACGCCCATCGCGGGTAGCCCAGACCAGATCCGTGGCGTACCGGATCAGGCGCTCATCCACGTAAACGGCGCGAACCTCCGCCTGCAGCGCCAGGATGGTTTCCGCCGAAAGCAGAGGGCGCACCGCCGGAAGCTCCGTTTCGTTCATCACCATCTTCACGATCCGGACCTCCTCTTCGGGCGTTGGATAGTCCACCCGCAGTTTGACGATGAATCGGTCCACCTGCGCCTCCGGCAACGGGTAGGTCCCTTCCTGTTCGATGGGATTCTGGGTGGCGAACACGAAAAACGGCACCGGCAGCGGAAACGTTTCTTCACCGATGGTCACCTGTCGCTCTTGCATGGCCTCCAGCAGCGCCGATTGGACCTTGGCCGGGGCGCGGTTGATCTCATCGGCCAGAATGAAATTGGCAAAGATCGGACCGGTCTTCGTTTCGAACGATCCCCGGGCGTGATTGTAAATCCGGTTGCCGACGATATCCGCCGGCAGCAGATCGGGTGTGAACTGGATACGCTTGAAAACCGACTGACTCATCCGGGCCAGCAGATTCACCGCCCGTGTCTTGGCCAGTCCGGGAACACCCTCGATGAGCACATGCCCGTTGGCCAGCACGCCCCACAAGAGGCCGTCGACCATGATCGCCTGACCGACCACGCCCCGGCCCATCTCCCGCCGGACCTCCTGCAGGGTCGCCCCGGCCTGTTCCACCTTTTCCCTCATATGACCATCCTTAATGTAACATACTGAAATAAAGAGATCTGTATCTGCATGGCCCCGAAGTTTTCCTCATTATAACCTAAAACTATGCCCTGTCACGAAGGAATGATCGCAAAAAAAGCCACCTCGAATGAGGTGGCGGTGGTTTTCGAAAGAGGGTGCTGCTGCTTACGGCAGATTCAGTTTGGTCCTGGCGTCGGCAACAAGTTCGTTGAACTTGTCGGTCAACGCCTGACCCTCATTGCCGCTTTTCTGCAACAGCTCCTTCAGCTGCTTCTCGGCACGGGGAGAAACCTTGTCGTCGTTCAGGACCACGGCCATGGCCAGTTCGGGCGCGGCCATGGATGCCTTGCCGTTCAGCCAGAAGGCCATTCCCATGCGAAAGTGCAGGGCGGCATCCTTTGGATTCAGGCCGATCAAGCGCTGCAAGTACGGCAAGGCACCGGCGAAATCCTTGTTGGAGATATAGTGATTGGCCAGAAAATCGTAACAGGACTGCAGCAGGTTGTTCTTGTACGTGTTCCAATTTCCGCCTTTGAAATCATTGGGCGAATTGGGATTGGCTTCCAGCAAGGCGATCAGTTTCTGTCCCTTGGTGATGGCCTCGGCGACGTTGTTTTCGGCGACGTAAAGCTTAAAGAGCCGGGAGATCAGATCGATCTTCATCAGCAGGGTGCCGCCTCTTTCCACCGGGGGCAGATACTTTTCGGCGCGGTTTGTGTCCTTGATGTTGAGAGCGGCATCATCCATGTAATAGGCCAGGGTGGGAGTGGGATCCTTCTGGAAAAGGATCTCGGCATATTTCAGATAATTGGCGTAGTCCTTCTTTTGGAAGTAAGCCATGGCCAGCCCGCTGAACGCCACGGTTTCGTTGGAGCGCTGCTGCAGCAGCTTGTTGGCGGCCGAGATGATCTGGTCGTACTGTTTTTTCTGCAGGCGGGCGTTGAACAGCTTCTGGAACTCGCCCATCACATAAGGCATGAGGTTTTTCTGCTCGGGAAACTTGCTCAGGAACTCGAAAAGTGCTTCTTCCTTCTTGTCCAGATCCGTTTCCTTCATCGCTTTTTGGTAATAGGAGTATTCTTCGAAGGTATAGCCGGGATCTTCTTGCTGAGCCAACAGTGCGTTCGTAGGCAAGAGCAGCAACAGCACCAGCGGGATCAAAACTTTCTTCATTATTTACCTCCAAGGCTTTGTTTATCAAATACTTGCTTCATGGCAATCATCTTGTAGACCAGTTTTGCCGCGATAAAACTGCTGGCCGGCAGGTTTTCAACGGGCGAGAGCTCCACGATGTCAGATCCGACAACATGTTTGGCCGCGAACACCTTTTCCAACAATTCCATGGCATCCTGCCACAAAAATCCCCCCGGTTCGGGTGTTCCGGTTGCAGGAATCACGGAAGGATCGAATCCATCCAAATCAAACGTAATATAAACATTTTCCGTAAGATTTTCAAGTATCTTGTCGATGGAAGCCGCCCGATCCCGGAAAAATTCATGGGCATAAACAACTGTCAGGGGGAGGCGCGGAATTTCCTCGAATTCCTCGATACTGATACTCCGGATTCCGACCTGGACCACCTTGCAAAGATCAACAACCCGTCGCATGACGGAGGCGTGACTGTAAATGCTTCCCTCGTATTCATACCGGAGATCGGCATGGGCATCGAACTGGAGGACCGAAAGATTCGGAAAACGCTCGGTGTACGCCCGTACGATGGGAAAGGTAATACTGTGTTCACCGCCTACAAAGATCAAGTATTTCTTCGTTCTGAGCAGTTCCGCGGACTTCGTATAAATAAGATGAATATTCTCTTCCAATGTTTCACCGGAAAAATCCAGTGGCGGGGCGGTCCAGATCCCGGCCCGGGCGGGCTCGAAGGCATACACTTCGTCGAAGAGTTCGAGGTAACGCGACGCTTCTACAAGACCGGCCGGACCCGCGCCGGTCCCTTTGCCATAGGAAGTCGTTCGCTCGAAGGGGACGGGAATAATGCCGAAAGCCGCATTCTCCTCGCCGCAACCATGACTCTCCAGCCCTCCGAAATTCCAGTCCATAGAAGATCCTGCTTGATATAAAGAAGGAATTTACCAAAGTGCCAACCAGCTGTCAACCGTTGAGCTTCGTAGTGAGGCATTTTTCCGCCCGGCCGAACGGACGAAGGTCCGAACCCGGCTCGCCCGTCAGCGGCCGGTGGATCCGAATCCCCCACTCCCCCGCTCGGAAGCGGGTAATTCCTCCACCCGGACAAAGACCGCCGGTTCCACCCGCTGGATCAGCAGCTGGGCGATCCGGTCACCGCGGTGAATCCGGAAATCCTCCCTACCGTGATTGACCAGCAAGACCCGAACCTCGCCCCGGTAATCACTGTCGATGACACCGGCCATGGTGTCGATGCCGTGGCGGAAAGCCAGGCCGCTGCGCGGCCAGACCAGTCCGGCATGGCCCGGCGGGATGGCCACTTGCAGGTCCGTGGGTACGAGCCGTCGTTCGCCGGGTGCGAGTACCACATCCTCGGCGGCAAACAGATCCGCCCCCGCCGCGGCAGCACTGGAACGAACGGGCAATCGGCCGTCGCCGGTTGTGGGAATGATCATGCCGTATCTCCCGAAACATATTATCCGAAAGTCTCCGCCCTCCGGAACGGCTGCCTGGACCCGTTCTCCCCGGTACAGGGTCACGGAGGCCGGGCCAGGGATCAGCCCACCCGCACCAGGCCGAAGCGTTCGTCCCAGTACGGCCGCATCCAGCGGATATAATTCATCTCCGAACCCCGCGGGTCGGCCAACGCCCGGGCCACCAGGTCATCGGCTTCGGCACGGGCCTCCTCCATGAGCTGCCGGTGGCGGATCAAGGATCCGAACCGGAAATTGAGCATTCCCGATTGGCGGGTACCCGAAAATTCGCCCGGACCCCGAATGGCCAGGTCCTCCTCGGCGATGAGGAAACCGTCGGTGGTCCGGCACATGACATCCAGCCGGCGTCTGGCCTCCTCGGTCCGGGCGTCGTACGCCACCAGCACGCACCAGGCGGCCGTCCCGCCCCGACCGATCCGGCCGCGCAACTGGTGCAACTGACTGAGCCCGAAGCGCTCGGCGTGCTGGATGACCATCACCGTGGCCGCCGGCACATCGATTCCCACCTCGATGACGGTGGTGGAGACCAGGATATGCAGTTCGCCCCGGACAAACGCCTGCATAACCCCGCTCTTTTCATCATCGCCCAGGCGGCCGTGCAGCAGCCCCACGTGCAGGTCCGGAAAAACGCGACGCGACAAATCTTCGTAACCGGCGAGGGCGTCCCGCAGATCGACCTTCTCCGACTCCTCGATGAGGGGATACACCACGTAGGCCTGATGCCCCTGCGCCACCTCGCCGCGGATCAGCTCCCAGGCGCGGCGCAGCTCGGTCTCGCCGCGCAGCAGAATGGTTTGTGGCGCCTGGCGGCCCGGCGGCATCTCGTCGATGACGGATAAGGCCAAGTCGCCGTAAACGGTCAGGGCGAGGGTCCGCGGGATGGGCGTGGCGGTCATGACCAGGATGTCGGGCTGCTGCCCTTTTTTCATCAGGGCGGCGCGCTGCATGACGCCGAACCGGTGCTGCTCGTCGATGATCAC
>JAFGRT010000094.1 GCA_016935015.1 Acidobacteriota bacterium
CCTGGGGCACGCCGTCCAGCGACCAGGCCGTGGGCCAGGGATCGTCCAGCCCCTGCAACAGCTCCACGTTGCCGCTCCATACCGCGTCGGTGTGGTTGCCCGCCAGAAACGTGCATTCATAGCCGCCGCCCAGGGCCACGTGCGGATACACGATTGCCCCTTGTCCGGTTGCCGGCAGCAATGCCGGGGGCAGGCTGGTGAGCTGGAAGGCGTTTTCGCCGGTGGCCGTCATGCTGAGAACAGCCAGGCAGATGTCGTTCGCAGATTCGATGCAAACCGCTCCCAGGAATCCCTCGGGTACGGCAGGAAAGATGCCGTCGGCGCCGGCGAAAAATCGGGCGGTGTGCCCATCGTAGTTCATGACCACCTGGTCAAAAAGGTTCCCCTCGGCGTCGTAGAGGGTCAGGGTGACGTCGAAGTCCCGCCGGCGGTCGGCGGAACAGTAAGCCAGACCGGTGTTGACGATTTCGCTCTTTTCGGCCAGGAACCAGAAGCGACTGCCCGGCTGGCTCTGCGGGGTGGCTGTGGAGTCCACCAGGTCACCGGCGGGCCGGTAGTTGTAGAAGAGAGCCGTGGCCAGCGTGTCCCGGGCCGGGAGTTGTTCGCTCATCACGCGCAGGTAACCGGCCTGGAGAGGCTCGTCGCTGGTCATGATGAACTTCCGGGTGGCCCCGGGGGCCAGGATGACGTCTGCCGAGAAGCCCGCCTGCGGCTCACCATCCAGGCACCAGGGAACGGACCAGGCTGCCTCGAACCCCTGGCGGAGCTCGATCCGACCGCGCCATTCCCTGTCTGTGCGGTTACCGGCCATGAAGATGCATGTATACCCACCGCCCAGGGCGATCTGGGGGTAAACAATATCCGTGGCCGAAGGGGAGCGGGGAAGTACCTGCAGGTAGTCCTCGCGCTGCAGGGTATCCTCGCCGTCGGGACCGCTTACGGTCAGGGTGACCGTATAGTTGCCGGGCCATTCATAGGTGTGGATCGGGTAATGTGTGTCCGATGAGGGTGGGGTTGTGCCGTCACCGAAATCCCAGTTCCAGGCGGACACCTTGCCCGATGACAGATCCACCAAACCGGTGGTCAAGGGGAACACCCCCGCGGCTTCATCCGCCATGAAGGCAGCGGCGGGTGGCATACTGTCCGATTGGTGCAAAAAATAGGCACCGATGTCCACCCTTGTCAGGTCGGGATCCCTTGCCAGGCGCGGATCGCCCGCGTCGATGCAGGGTGAATCGATTTGCAGGGCGTAGTTCTGCACCAGGTGATTCATGAGGAGTGGGTCCTCCACCAGATCCAGATCGGTCGGTGACATGCCCACGTAGTCAGGGTTGTTTTGCCATAAGACATTGTACTGCATCACTGCAGGCAGGTATTCCAGCAGGGATTCCACGCCTGTGTTGTTCCAGGCGATGATGTTGTTGACGATCCGCAGCCGGTCGTTGCCCAGGTAGCCGGTAATGCCCGGACCGGCATGATGCAGGATGTCGTTGTTGTGAACGGTCGGGCCGCCACCCTCACACCGGATGCCGCCCAGTCCGTTGTCGTCGATGACGTTGCGGGTGATCTGTGGCCGGGTATCGCCATGGTGGATGTCCATGCGGATGCCGTAGCCGCCGTTGGCACAAATCCAGTTCCCCGCGATGGTGGGGCTGCACTCCCCCAGCGGATCGGTGGGTACACAGATCCAGCCCGAACAGCCTTCCGCCAGGCAGAAAATGCCGTCCTGGCTGTTCGAGAGGATCTGGCAGTTCTCGATCACGCTGAAATTGTCGTCGGCCTCACATTTGCAGTCCCAGGATGTGCACAGGATGGCGGTGGCGGCATACTCGATCCGGCAGTAACGGACCGTGACCCGGTTGCCTGTCCGGGCGAACTTCAGGCCGGTCCAGTCGCCAGGCACCGGGCTAACCGCCTGGGAGGTGAACACGATCAGGGCCTCGGGCGTGCCTTCGGCGAACAGGCGGCCGTACTCGGTGACGACCAGCCCGGCCCCGGCGGCGAAACGGACTTCGACGCCGGGCTCGACGGTCAGCAACTGGGATGATTCGATGGTGATGTCGCCCTGCACGAGGTAGGGCGAACCGCTCAAGGTCCACGTACCGGAGACAGCGCCGGCACCGATGATGGTCTGGGCGGCGAGGGTCAGGGTGCCCAATCCCGCCAGGAGAAAACCAAGAACAAGCCTGCCCACATGAGAATGGAACAGCATAACCGGCCTCCTGCCGAAAGGGAAGATAGGATGGCTGAATGTGGAATGCCTTGTGCCAAGAAAGAATGGATGCATGGTTGTCGATTCCGCGACGATACCCGCCGCCGGCAGGTTTCACCTGACGTGTGTACTGCCCGCGGGATAGGTAACAAACACGCTGTTCACCAGGACGATATCCGCCCCGCGCGTTGGATTCTCTTCGGGCAGACCCGTGTAGGGGGCATAGGCGTCGCGGCGGCCATCGCTGCCGATGCTGAGCAGGCAGTAACCGGGGCCGTCGGGCTGGGACTCGAACACGAAGGGATGACCCCAGGCATCCAGCGTCGGCAAATTCCGGGCATACACATCGTCCTGCAATATTTTGTTCAGCTCGCCGATGGTTGCAGCTTCCGGATAGCGACCCTGATCCGTATAGTAGGCTTCCACTGCCGTCACGATCTGCCGCATGTCCCCCATGGTTTTTTTGGCGGACACCCTCTCCCTGGCCTCCAGGAGGCTGGGGATGGAGATGGCGGCGATGATGCCGATGATCATCAGGAGACCCACGCCCACGCTGACACCCACCACGACCCACGCCCAGCCCGGAGTGCCGGCTTTTCTCCGGCTGGCTTCCTGGATGAGCTCCTCCCGGCTCATGCTTTCAAGGGGCCGGGTGCCGATCTCGGGCAGGGCGTTCACGGCGTCGCACGTTTTGGCGGCCATGATGGGCCAAACCACCAGCAGGGGCAGCAGGGTCAGACAGCCCAGATAGGGGATGCCGCTGATGACGCTCAGGACGGAGAAAGAGGTGAACAGCCCCGTCGACAGGCGGGGCAGGGCCAGCTGGTGGCGGTCGAGCAGGGCATTGTAGTCCCTGGCGAAGCCGGCGAAGGCGACGAAGACCCAGTACAGCCCGAAAAAGGGCACGAACAGCAGCCCCACCGCCTTGCCGGGCGTGGTACGGGCGTGACCGTCCTGAATGGCCGCCCACATCTTGTAAACCAGCAGGCAGGTCACGATGATTTCGTAGATGAGGGCCAGGATGAAGATCAGCGCGAAGATGGGCGGCATTACTTCGGCCGGGTCCGATCCTCCCGCCTGCGGGTCGACTGCCGCCCAGATGCCCAGAGCCAGCATCACCAGAATAAGGAAGATCAGGCCCAGAATGGATGCCATGAAAAAGGCTTTGGACATACGTCGCGACGGTTTTTTCATCCTGCTCCTCCTGGTGTTTCGGCCGGGAGCCGCCCCCTGGTCATGGATCAGCCAACCTATTCGCGGCCCCGCCTCAGCGGCGATTCAAATATTGGGAAATAAATGTCTCTCACCGTATACCCAAGGCCAGGCAGAGTCAAGACAAATCCATGGCCGGATTCGGCGACGATCACCCGCCGGGATCGTATCCGCTTGCGTTCACGGTTTCCGGCGGCGACGGCTGGGCGAGCCCCGTCATTTCCCCAGCTCGCCCAACCGATACTGGGCCGCGGCGCGAACCGATTCCACCTCGTCTTCCACGGCGATGCGGGACAGCAAGGCCGGGTCGGTAATCCGGGCGATGGCCGCCTCCCGGACTGTATCGTCCCGGTCCTCCCGGGCCACTTTGGCCAGAATGGATGCATCGGCCAATCGGGCCACCGCCGTCTTGCGGACATTGAAGTCCTGATCTTGCAGGGCGATGGCGGCGAGGGCCTCGGGATCCGAAATGCGGGTCGTAGCCAATTCCCGCAAATGAATGTCCTGATCCGTGGTGGCAATCCGGGTCAGGACGGCCTGATCGTTCAGCCGGGCGATGGCTTTTTCGCGGATGGACGGGCTGGTGGCCTCCAGGGCGAGGCGGGCCAGGGCGGCGGGATCGGTCACTCTTTCCACCACGGCGTCGAGGGCCGCCTCGTCCATGTCCGGCACCGCCAGCCGGGACAGCCGGGCGGCATCCGTCACCCTTTCCGCGGCCGCCCGGCGGGTGGCCGGTTGATACCTCCCGGCGGCGATGCCGGCCAGGACCGATTGGGACAACTGGTCAAACAGCGGCTCCAGCAGGTCCAGATTCTTTATGGCCGCGGATTGGAAGCCCAGGTGGCCCGTTGACCATGGAAAATCCGTCGACCAGTGGGCGGTGAGCGGCTGGCGCCGTTTCTTCAGACGGATGGCGCAATGGAAACTTTCGCCCGGCTTGCTGCCGCTCAGGCTGCCCCAGTAAGACTGGCTGGTCTTGTGCCAGGTCAGCTCCATGGCCGCCACTTCGCCCACTTCGGCCGCCACGGGCGGTTGCGCCAGAACGTGGAAGACCTCCCACAACGCACGTCGCAGTCGTCCACGATGCTCCTCTTCCAGGCTGTCGAAAGCGGTGAGTATCTTCATCAGCAGGCGGGCCTGGGCCTCCCTGGCGGCGGCCTGTTCGAGGCCGGAGCGATCCCCCAGGCGCTGAATGATAAACTCCGCATCTTCCTGCTGCGGAGGAAGGAGGGCCAGACTGGCCAGGACGGCCGGATCATCCAGCTTGGCCAGGGCGGTCTGGCGGATGTCCTTGTTGGGATCCTCCAGAGCGATGGCCGTCAGCAGTGCCGGGTCCTCCAGACGGGCAAAGGCTGCCACCCGTACATCATCATAGCGGGTCAGCCGGATCAGTTTGGCCAGGGCCGCCTGGTCCGACAGGCGGGTGACAGCGGCGGCCCGGACATCGCGGTGGCTGCTCTCGAGGGCGACCCGGGTCAACTCGCCTGGTTCGGCCAGTTTCATGACGGCGGCGAGCCGAACCGTCGGGTCACGGTCCTCCAGGGCATAGGTGGCCAGGCTGTGCTGGTTGGTCAGCGATTCGACGGTCCGCTTGCGCTCCTCCACGCCCGGGCCGCAGGCGGTCCACAGGATGATGGTCACATACAGCAGGGCGAAGCGCCAGCGCTTCCACCTGCACAACCGATGAACTGAACACCGCCGATAGCATTGTCGAATGGGAATGATCCAGCTGACGTTCATCGACAGCCTCCTTGTACGGCGTGAATGGATCTGTCTCAACGTAGCCATGGTCGTTGCCGGGCCGGTAAGCGCCCTGACCGGTTTGCGATTAACCAAACCCCCGTATGGAACATGTTGGCCTTATGTCAGTCACGGCCATACAGATGGGCACAAGGGTTTGTGCAATTCCATCCTTCAATCTGTTTGGAGTATCCGGCCCCATTATATCACAGCGCAAGACGGACGCCGTTCTGTACACCGGGGGGGCAACATCCGGGAGGGATTAAAAATCATCTTTACCGAATGACGGACGTTCAGTCGTTCATCAGGTGCGCATTCATGCCCTTGGCGGCCCTGAAGCCGGCTCCCGGGGCCGGGATGACCGCGGCCGCGCCGGTGACGATGGTGCCGCCGGCGCACCAGATGGGATCCGGTCGATCGTCATCGTTACCCGTTGGGACACCTTTCGTGCCGGCCGTAGCGAATCCAATGGACGGGGCAGTGTCGATCCCACCCCACCGGAGCGCGCTCCGTCGCGACATGACGAGCGCGACGAACGGGCTGCGAAGAAAGCGCAGGTGCCATCCGGTCGGTGGGGGCATGGATCACGACGTCCCGCCGCCAGGCTCGTCCTGGGGCATCACGTGCAGGCGTCACTATCATTTGGGGGCCGGTTTTTGCGTTCGGGACATTGTAAATAAAATATAAAAATAAATAGATTTTAGTATAAATAAACTAAAAGCGCTGGTTGTTTCGCAATATAATATAGATTTCAGTAATATCACATATTAATTAGATATAAATATTTTTAAAGCCAACGTATAATTTGAATATACATGTAAATATCCAAATTTACCGAAATTAGCAGCCCCCTGCATGAACGCGTTTGGATTCTATGTTGTTGCCGGATTTTTGGGATGAATGTGGATCAAATGAAGGCCGGGAAGCGAGGGGATCGAATTTCAACACCCGGGCGCCGAACGCTTATAAAATGACCGCCCGGCGCGCCGCGACAGCCCGGTTGACCTCTCCGCAGAAGTATCTCTACGCATAAATTGTTGACAATGCCGTCATCCGGCCGGTCGGGTGGTCGGCGTCAGGGTCCCAATGATGATTTATCTAAGATCCTCTAGGTTCTATAGTTGTATGTCAGCCTGACCGGTGGTGCCAATATTTCCGCCGCCTCTAGCCGGTGATCCGCGAAAAAATTGCCCGGATCTTCGTATCCGTCGGTGAAGCGATCGCACCTTTTAAGTATCAGTTCATGAGGCTATTATCGCCGGCCGGGTACCTCCTTCCCCCACTGGCCATCCAGCAGGAAAAAAACTAACAGAAAAATTGCTTGTAGTTTCGAAAACCGTGAATACAATAGGAATTTATTCGAGGACAGTCAGGTAGACATTCTTTTTCGAAATAAGATCTCAGAGGAGAGGTATTTCTATGAAGAAACGGCTTATTTTCAACCTGTTTCTGGGGATGCTGCTGACAGCGGTCCTGCTGGGCCAGGGCGTCACCACATCCCAGTTCGCCGGCAAGGTCGTGACGGTGAACAACCTGCCGATTCCCGGAGTGGAGATCACGGCAGTTCACGTCCCCACCGGTACGACCTATTCCACGTTTACCGGTGAAGACGGACGCTTTTTCATCCCGGCCGTGCGTGTCGGCGGCCCCTACCGCCTGACGGCGGCTCTGGAGAGCTTCCGGACGGAGGAAATCACCGGCGTCATCACCCGTCTGGGTGAGACCAAGGAAATGAATTTCACGTTGCGGATGGAAACCATGGATCTGGGTGAAGTCACGGTGGTCGCATCCGATGATATCATCAGCACCACCCGCACCGGCGCCACCCAGTCCGTCGCCGAAGAGGCGGTGGAGAAGATGCCCAGCATCTCCCGCAATTTTTCCGACTTCACCCGCCTGGTGCCCCAGGTGGCCGTGGCCGAGCAGTTCAGTGAACTGGCCTACAACGTGGCCGGAAAAAACAATCGTTACAACAACGTGCAGATCGACGGCGCCGTGAACAATGATTTGTTCGGTTTGACGGACTCCGGTACGCCCGGCGGTCAGACCAACGCGTCGCCCATCTCCCTGGACGCCATTCAGGAATTCCAGGTGGTTATCGCGCCGTATGATGTCCGTCAGGGCGGGTTCACCGGCGGTGGCATCAACGCCATCACCCGCAGCGGCACCAACGAGTTCCACGGCTCGGTCTTTTGGTACGGCCGCAACGACAGCCTGGTGGGCAATGGTCCCGACGATTACGAGATCCAGGAATTCAAGGAGAACCAGTTCGGCTTCCGCCTGGGCGGCCCCATTGTCAAGGACACCGCCTTCTTTTTCGTCAACGGTGAATTCACCCGCCGCTCCACGCCCAACGATTACTTCATCGACTTCAGCGGCCGCCAGGGTGACTTCAACGTCACCGAAGCTGACCTGCAGCGGTTTATCTCCATTTGCCAGGGCTACGGCTTCGATCCCGGTGGCTACGGCGAGTTCACCCAGGACCAGACCAGCAACAAGTTCTTCGGCCGCTTCGACTGGAACATCAACAACCAGCACCGGTTGACGGTGCGCCACAACTTCGTGGACGCCGACAACGACGCCCTGTATCGTTCCGGCAGCGTTTTCAGCCTGGACAATTCGGCGTACACCTACGTGAACCGTACCAACTCCACCGTCGCCCAGCTGGACAGCGTCTTCGGCGAAGGCCTCTACAACGAGTTCCGCTTTAACTATACCCGCATCCGCGACAAACGTGACGTGGCCGCGCTCTTCCCGTTGGTGGAAGTACGGACAAGCACCGGCGCCAGCCTGGAAGCCGGTACCGACAAGTATTCCGGCGCCAACGCCCTGGACCAGGACATCATTGAACTCACCGACGATGTGACCTTCTACCGGGGCGACCACACCATCGTGATCGGCACCCACAACGAGTTCTTCCGTTTCAGCAATCTGTTCATCCGCGATTTTACGGGCAGCTACCGTTTCGGCAGCCTGAACGAATTCGAGGCCGGCCGGCCCAACCGCTATGAATACAGCTACTCCAACGTTGAAGGTCAGCCTGACTGGCGGGCCGAGTTCTGGGTGGCCCAGCTGGGTTTCTACGTCGGCGACACCTGGAACCTGCGCCCCAATTTCAGCCTGACCTACGGCCTGCGCCTGGACGTGCCCATCGTGATGGATACCCCCACGGCCAATCCCGCCGTGCAGGAGGAGTTCGGCGTCCGCACCGATGTGATGCCCAGCGGCAATATCCAGTGGTCACCTCGCATGGGCTTCAACTGGAGCGTCACCGAGGCGGCGAACACCATCGTCCGCGGCGGCCTGGGCATCTTCTCCGGCCGTGTGCCCTACGTCTGGATCTCCAACCAGTTCTCCAACACGGGTATCGAGTTCACCCGGCTGTATGTCTCCGGCACCAGCCGCACCCCCGATTTCTCGCCCGACTGGCAGAACCAGCCCACGTCCGGCTTCCCCGCCTCCAAAAACGAGATCGATGTCACCGATGAGGACTTCACGTATCCGCAGGTGCTGCGCTGGGATATGGGCTTCGACCGCGAGCTCCCCTGGGGCTTCAAGGCCACGGTGGAGTCCATTTACTCCAAGAATATCAACGAGATCCTGTACCAGAACCTGAACCTGGTGCGGACCGGCTCCCTGTTCGACGGGCGCAATGTGTACTCACAGCAGACTTCCGAGTACAGCGACATCATCTATCTGACCAATACCTCCAAGGGCTACCAGTACAACCTCAGCTTCCAGCTGCAGAACTACTTCCCCAAGGGGTGGGTGAGCGGCTCCTATACGTACGGCATCTCCAAGGACGTCAACAGCGGCACCAGCTCCCAGGCCCGTTCCAACTTCCAGTACAACCACATCAGCTTTGATCCCAACAATCCGGCCCTGACGTACGCCAACAACGACGTCCGGCACCGCATCGCCATCGGCGGCTCGTATACCTTCGATTACTTCAAGGATTTCCCCACCACCATCAGCGCCTTCTACAACGGCCGCTCCGGCCGTCCGTTCAACTACCGCTACTACAACGACGTCAACGGTGACGGCAGCTACTACAACGACCTGATTTACGTGCCTCTCGACGAAAACGACATCATCCTGACCGGCGGCACCTGGGATGACCTGAACGCTTACATCAACAGCGACCCGGCCCTGCGCGACGCCCGCGGCAGCATTCTCGAGCGGAACGCCGCCCGCGAGCCCTGGTACCACCGCATGGATATCCGCCTGCTGCAGGAGTTCAAACTGCCTGGCTCCGACGAGCACAAGATCCAGTTCTCCTGGGACATCATCAACTTCCTGAACCTGCTCAACAGCGAATGGGGCACCTATGAATACGGCTATTACCGTGGACTATCTCCGCTGACCTATCAGGGGATCGACAGCGCCACCGGCAAGCCCAAGATGAGTTTCTACAACAGCACCCTCAGCCTCAGCCAGCTGGGTTCCCGCTGGCAGATGCAGTTCGGCCTCCGCTACCTGTTCTAGTATCGGTACGGCCGGTAGGCCGTTTTTCTAATCAGCACAAGGCCGGGTCCCCAGGGATTCGGCCTTTTTTCTTTGCGATGCTGGTCTGGAAGACCGCCGCGACGGAATTTGCCGGAAACCCCGCCATCAGTCCCGCATCCTACTTCATGACAGCAAATATTCATTTCGATTCTGAACGGCCGGAATCCAGCACAGGAGACCCCGGCCGAGGAAAAGAGGCGACAATGAGTATGGGTATCAAGCGGTTGGCGATCATTCTGGGCGTCCTCATCCTGCTCGTGGTGGCCGCCGGCGGTCTGCTGCTGCTGTTCCTGCCTACGGACGAAATTCGCGACCGGGTGGTGGCGGAAAGTTCGGCCTGGCTGCGGCGGCCGGTGGAAGTGGAGAGCATGGCGGTGAGCTGGTGGGGCGGCTTCGGCGTCTCCCTGCAGGGGATGACCGTGGGCAACCCCGAGGGATTTGACGGCGAGCCGTTGCTGCGGGCCGAATCGCTGGATGTGAAACTGCAATTCTGGCCCCTGCTGTCCGGCGATTACCAGGTGGACCGGCTGGTCCTCCGGCAGCCGCAGATCCGTCTGCTCCGCCAAAGTGACGGCCGTGACAATTTCACCTTCCCCCGCCAGGCGGAAGCGTCGCCACAGACGGCGGCGGATCCTTCGGAGGCGGCGGATACGGGCGACGCCCGACGCCTGAATTTCGACCGGCTGGAAATCGTCGATGCCACGGTGACCTGGGTGGATGAAACCGCCGGTCAGCGGATGACCATCGACGACCTCGACCTGGCGACGGAGATCCTCCTGTCCGGCACGGAAGAGCTGCGGGCGGCGGGAACGCTGGCCCTGGCGGGCGTCCATGGCTCGGCGAACGAAGAACGACCCGCCTACAATCTGCGCTTCAATTACCAGGTGACCTTGGATCGGGCGGCCGATCGCCTGCAGGTGACAGACACGACCCTGGCCCTCACCCAAACCGGCTCTGGTGGCGCCACCGGCGAATTGCAGCTCGGCGGAGTGGTCAACGGATTGCTGAAGGCGCTGACCGGCGAGGCTTCGGCCACGGGCGACCGGGCGGACATGGACCTCCGGCTGGCCGGCGACCTGGATCTGGCGTTGGCCGCACCCTACCTGGCCGCCGCCGGTCATCCCGACCTGCGTGGCCGCTTGACCCTTGACCTGGCGCTCACCGGCCGCCCCGACGACGGCGCAACCTGGCGACCAAAAGGGAGCATCACCATCCACGACGCCGCCTATGGGGACGACATGATCCCCTTGCCGGTGGATCGCTTTGCCGCCAAAATGACCGTTGCGCCGGAGCAGATCGCCGTCGAGGAGATGACGGCGCGCCTGGGCGAGAACGATCTGCAATTTTCGGGGACGCTGGACCATCCCTTTCCCACCCTGCTACCGTTCGGTGGCGAACGCACGAAAGCGGGGCGGAAACCGTTTTTCACTTTCCGCCTGACGTCCGGCCGGCTGAACGTGGACCAGTTCATGCCCCAGGCCGTCCCGGGTGCCGAAACGTCCGCCGTCACCACCCCGTCAGGAGAAATATCGCCTGTGATTTTGCCTGATATCCACGGCGACGGGCGCTTTCAGGTCACAGAGCTCATCTACAACCGCATGACCCTGCGTGACGTCAGCGGCCGGGTGTCTCTGCGCAACCGGACCATCCGCTGCACGGACGTGACGGGAAATGTCTTCGGCGGCCGGATTCGCGCCGAGGCGGCGGCCGACCTCTCTTCGCCGGCGCAGCCGGACTATTCGGGCACGTTCGCCGCCGAGGACGTGGAGGTCAATGACGTGCTGGAACGGTTCACCGAATTCGGCGGCCATCTGTTCGGCAAGGTGTCCCTCAGCGGCGACTACCACACCCGCGGGCTGGCCCGGGAAACCATTCTGCAGGCGTTGCGCTCCCAAGGCAGCACCCGGATGGAGCAGGGCAAGCTGGTCACCTCGGGCACTATTCATACTGTCCTCAACGGCCTGGCCCGGCAGGTGGGCGAAACTTTCGATGAGGAGCAGGCGCTGCAGCATCTGGCCGCCGGCTTCCGGGTGGCCGATGGCAAGGTCTATTTCGAGGGCCTGCAGTTCGATGTGCGGCCCCTGGGCGGCGTTTCGGTCAGCGGCTACTATTCCTTTGACGGGCAGGTGGATTACAGTGGGGTGATCCTGCTGTCGGAGGAGTGGTCGGCCCGGCTGCTGCCGCAGCAGGGTTCCCTGGGCCAGATCGGCCGCCTGTTTTCCGGCGGCCGGCAGAGCACCCGGCTGGAGCTGCCGCTGAAGATCACCGGGTCGCTGGATTCGCCTCGTATGAACCTGGACTACAAGGCCATGCTTCAGAATGCCGGCCAGAACCTGCTGGAAGGCGGCGCGTCGCAGCTGCTGCGCCGGCTCACCGGCCAGGGCGACAAAGAGGACGAACCGAAAAAAAAATAGGGCCTGCAACGTTTCTCAACGATCCAACTCTTCCCAGATCAGGGCGGCGGCGCCCAGGATAGCCGCGCTTTCCGGGGGCAAGCCGGACGGCCGGATGTCCACTGTCCCCTGAAACACGGGCAGCAGGTTTTTCGCCAGGCTCCGGCGGGTGGGGGCGAAGATCAGTTCGCCGGCCTGGGCCAGTCCGCCCAGCAGGAAGATGGCCGCCGGCGAGGTATGGGCGACGCTGTCGGCCAGCTGCCGGCCGAGGATCTCGCCCGTCCGCCGAAAGGCCCGTATCGCCACGGCGTCGCCGTCCCGGGCCGCCCGGGCAATGGCGGCAGCGGTGATGTCCGCCGGTGCGGCGGCGCGAAGATCGCTGGCCGTATCGGTGCGGGACAGCAGCTCCAGAAACGTGCGCCGCAGGCCGGTGGCTGAGGCATACGTTTCCAAACAACCCCGCCGGCCACATCCACAGCGCCGGCCGTTACGGACGGCGATGGTGTGCCCCAGTTCACCGGCGAAACCGGTAGCGCCATACACCAGCCGGCCGTGGCTGACGATACCGCTGCCGAGGCCGGTGCCCAGGGTGATGACCAGGAAATCCGTGAGGTCGCGGGCGGCGCCGAAGCGCATTTCGCCCAGGGCGGCGGCGTTGGCGTCGTTGGTCAGGGCCATGGGCAGGGGAACGTGTTTTTTGAACTCGGCGACGAAGGGAACGATGCCTTTCCAGTGCAGATTGGGCGGGTGCTCGATGGTGCCGCGGGTGTAGTTGCCGTTGGGCGCGCCGATACCGATCCCCTGCAGCCGCAGGTCCGGTCGATCGGCCAGGCAATGGCGGATAGCCGCTGCCAGGCGCTGGAGGTAGACGGATAATTCCTGATGCGAGTCGGTAGCCAGACGGCCGGTGGCATGACATCGGCCGGCGCCGTCGATGAGGCCGAAGACCGTATTGGTGCCGCCCAAATCGATGCCGGCCACCACTGCGCGACGTGGGTTCATGATGTTGATCCTGTGGAAACGGGTTGCAGCGCTGACGTACGGCGCGGCGTTATACCGGAGTGGCCCGCGGGGCTCAGGACCGGCCGGCGCGTTGGTATGCGGGCAGCAGCTCTGATTGTCCAGCCAGCATGTTCCGGTTGTAGATACATCCGGGATCGCCGGCCCGGATGTCGCCCGTGTAGGCATCGGCACGCGCCCGGCAGCCACCGCAGATAGCACGGTAGCGGCAGCGGCCGCAGTTGTCAAGAAATGTTTCCCGCTGGTGCAGGCTCTGGAAATATTCGTTTTCCTGCCAGATTTGCCGTAAGGAGGTGGTCTTGAGATTCCCCAACACCCGGTGCGGGATATAGACGCAGGGCGTCACGTCGCCGTTGGGCTGGATGGCGCAGTAACAGCGGGCCGCGCCGCAGCCGCCGATATACTTGGCCAGGACCCGCGTTTTCCGCCCGCCGCCCGAGCCGGCGTGGCCCACGGCCATCAGGCCTTCGGGGTCGGTGTACATGAAGCAGGCGCGGGCGAACTGGGGAGCGGTGCTCATAATGCCGATTTGTCCGCTTTGCAGCCGGAGACTTAGAATGCGCAGCAGCTCCTCGCGCTGCTCGGGGGAGAGATCGTGGATATCGTTGCGGATGCCGCGTCCCACCGGGATGTAGTTGAAATGCACGAAGGTGGAGCAGCCCAGATCCACGGCCAGTTGAATCATGTCCTCGACTTCATGAACGTTGAACCGGGAGATGCAGGCGGCCATGCCCACCCGGATGCCCGGCGTGGCGGCCAGGGCTTTGATGCCGTCGATGGAGCGCTGCCAGGCGCCGCGGATGCCGCGGAACTCGTCATGGCGGTGGGGGACGACCGAATCAATGCTGATTTCCACATATTTCACGCCGGCTTCGGCCAGCCGGGCGGCGGTTTCGCCGGTGATGGTCGTGCCGTTGGTGGCCACTGTGACATGGATATCCCGCTCCCGGCAGCGGTCAAGGACCTCCCAGAAATGCCGGCCCATCAGGGGTTCGCCGCCGGACAGCGCCAGAAAGGGAACGTATTCACGGCCCATTTCATCCACGACCTGCAGTTTCTCGGCCAGGCTCAGCTCGTCGGGCCGGGGCTGGTGGCAGGCCTCCTGGTAGCAATGCCGGCAGTGCAGGTTGCAGGCCTGGGTGAAGTTCCAGACCACCATCAGGGGCATAATGAACCGCTGCGGCGTGGTCAGGCCGTATTGCTCGAGGCTGCGAAAGGTGTTGACCAGGGCCCGCAGGGTGGGCGTGTGATGGAAGAGCTTGAATTTCAGCCGCTCGGCGTCGAGATGGTATTTGCGGATGGTGTGGTCCATCAGCCAGTGGAACGGCGCGAAGAGGAGCCGCTCCCGTTCCGGGCAATCCGGATTGCCGTACGAGAACATCAGCCGCTCGAACGTGGTCCGGTGGCGATGGTTGCCGCGCGCCAACCAGCCGACGATTCTTTGAACCCGCGGCTGGAGCAATAACCGTTCCAGTGGATGTTCCTGCGTGGCCAGAAGATCGACGCCTCGTTCACCCATGGTTGCCCCCTGGTTACGACGATCTCGCAGAAGGATATTCGTTTCGATGTTCGCCGGAGACTCCTGGTTCAGTGGTGGTTTCAGAGGCGGGACAACATGAACTCCATACGGCCGCTGCCACTGGTGCTGCCGCCGAATCTCAGCCTGGACGCTATGACTCCCCGATGCAGGCCCGCACGATGCTCGCGAAGCGCGCTGCAAACAACCGGTTTTAACGAAATGACCGATACCCTTACCAATAATCGCCCGTTCATTCTATCAGGCACGATGAGGCAATGTCAAATCGCCCGGATGACGTCGCCCCCGTGAAAACGGCGGAATATTGGAAAAATGACAACAAGTCATCATGACCATTGGATCGCCTGAACGTTTGTTTGAAATCGGATTAAGGTAAGCTATTCAAAATAATTGGAAAAGACTCAAAATTTCGCCTGATTTAACCGTAGAAGGCTGTTTTTGGGATTATAAAGAGGCCCGCTGAGCATCCACTGTTCAACGCCACGTACAGAAGGATTAAGGATGAAGGATTAAGGATGAAGGATGAAGGATGAAGTGTCAAGGATGAAGGATGAAGAGGAGGATCTTCACGGTCATCCATTATATCTTGCTGAAGGGAAGGCGTTTATGGAGTGCGCAGCGGCAGCTGCGCTTTGTTTTCGACCGCGGCTGCCCGCGGATCAGAAGAAGGATGAAAGAATTTTGCCATGATACCCGATATATCTTGTTAGAGGAAAAGCGTTTATGGCGTGCGCAGCGGCAGCTGCGCTTTTAGGATGGCCCAACGACATGCGCCGCCACCCGGCCAAAGTGGCACTTTCTGCGTCGCTCCGCCGAGGTCGGAGCTATAGCGGACAGGTCCGTGCGGCACTCAGCATGCGCCGTCCCGTTGTCGCGTGAGCAAATGGTGGGATGCGTCCTCCACAGTCCCGCAGGGACGCCCGGCGAAAGCCCAGGTCGAGCGCAGCGAACCCTGGGTTGGGCATTCCACACACAATGCGTCCTGAAGGGATGCCCGTCTCCATGGTTATCCATTTTCCCTTAAACCTTTCATCATCATTATGTCGCCCCTGGCAGGGCTTCTCTCTCCTTGCGTCCTTTGCCAGGGCGGCGGCCGGCCGCGCGTCGGTCGCGCGGCCACCCATGCCCTTCGCTGTATAATCGCCGCCTTGCAGGCGGCAAAAAAAGAGGGCTTCGCTCGGTCATTCAGCCCTATTCTGTCGCTCTCGAATATCCGCCCTGCGGGCTGGAGAAGAGGGCGGTGTCGCCCGGGGTGAACGAATATTTCCCGAACGGTTTTTGCATAAGGCCCGCAAGGCCAACCTGACATTGAAATGAAAGCCGAGGTGAATGATGAAGGCCCGCAGGGCCGTCCCGATTGTGGCCGGGGGTGAGCGCAGCGAGCCCCCGGAAGAGATGCCCAATAAAAGAATGGAGGCCCGAAGGGCCGCTCAGAAAAGAATCAGGCGATTGGGAATGGTATATTCGACCAGGAGGAAAGGACGTTAGAAGATCCGTAATTCGGGCGTTCCTTCAGAACGCTTCTCCGTCATCCCGTCCTACCCAGGACTCACTGCGCTCGACCTGGGCTTTCGTCAGACGTCCCTGCGGGACTCAAGACCGGCGGCAACATTTCGAGGTCGGACCAGGACAACATGTTGCAATAAAACAATATAACTGCAAAATTTGGCCTGTTTTTCCCCTTAAACGCCCCTTTTTGGGGGTTAATTCATGGGGTGACGCGGTTTTTGTTTGCTCCATCTGCCGGGCTCGCGAGGGGAGTGGATGCAAACAGACCCCGCGGGCACAGGGGACGTTAACCGCGCATTTTTAGGCCCAAAAACAGGCTTTTAAGGCCATATTTGACCTGTTTTTCGATGTTAACCTGTTACTTTTGAATATATTGTCTTGGTCCGACCCCAAAATATTCCGACCAGGCAATGATGAAGGCCCGCAGGGCCGACCCGTCGGGTAGCCGGGGGTGAGCGCAGCGAGCCCCCGGAAGAGATGCCCCTAAGAGAGAATGAAGGCCTGAAAGGCCGACCAGAAAAAAGGTGATTACGGAAATGTTCCAGAAAATGTGGAACAACCCAACAGGGGGTCCTTCCGGAACCGTCCGGCCGGGCATCGTCCCATTTTTCACGCCCAAAAGGGCCGCTTAAGGCACAAAATCCTGTAAAAAATTCACTTAAAATACTATATTACAATTATTTGACTTGGTCCGACTCCGTTCATCCGCCAGGCCCAGTCTTTGGGTTCTCATGAAGCAGGCTCTGATAAATGAGATCGATCCAGTCTTCGCGGGAAAAATAGCCGTGACCGTACGCCGCCCACTCGCTGAGCAGGCCGGATCGCTGCATGGCGGCCGCGTCCAGGCCCCGCGCCATGGCTTCGCACACGGACCGCAGGGACGCCCGGACCATCCGGGCATATTCGCGCAGCTCGGCCATGGTCACATCGGGGCCGTGCCCCGTCACGATACGCACATCCGGCGGCATCAGCTCGGCGATCCGGTCCAGGGCGTCGGCAAATCCGGCCACGCTCCCCCCGGTCTCGAAATCGATGGCCGGGAAGCCGTTGGAGAACATGCAGTCGCCCACATGCAAAACATTGGCCTCGCGGAAATGGACCACGACATCGCCGTCGGTGTGCCCGGGCGGCAGGTAAATGAGGTCGATGGTCTCCCCGTTGAAATGAACCGTCATGCGTTCTCTGAACACCACGTCCGGCAGGGCGTGGGGCGGGTAGGCGGGGTGGGACTCATCCCAGAATTTCAGGTATTTGTCCTCGGACAGCCGTTGCCGCACATTCTCATGGGCAATGATGAGGGCCTCCTTGCCGAAAAGGAGGTTGCCGCCGGTGTGATCGGTGTGCCAGTGGGTGTTGATGATGAGGCGGACCGTCGTCCCGCCCAGTTCACGGATGTTGGCCCGCAGGCGAGGGGTGAGGCGTTCTTTCACCACATCGCACAGCAGGAAGCCGTCCGGACCCACCGAGGCAATGACGGAATTGCCGTCCGCCTCGATCTTGTACAGATGATCGGCCAGCCGGACGACGGGAAAAGGCTCCGGTTCGGCCGGTGACCGGGAGTAGGCCGTGAACGGGATGAGGAGAATCCCCACAAGGGCGGCCAGGTGCCGTCGCCGCTGATGGAGAATATTCAGCATTTCATTCCTCCGGCTTCAGGTCATGGATGACCCGGGCATCCACCCAGTAGATATCCCGGTTCCCCCGGCGGGTGCTCGTGAAAAAAAGGTACTTGCCGTCGGGGGTGACGGTTGGCCGGTTCTCGGACTGGTCCGAATTGATCTCACCGCCCAGGTGGACCGGTTTGCCCCACGAGCCGTCACCCCGGCGGAACGTTACGTAGAGATCGTCGTCGCCCCGGCCGCCGGGCATGGTGGAACAGTAGATCATGTAGCTCTCGTCGGGCGCGATATAAGTATCCCACTCGTGGTGTTCTGTGTTCAGCACCGGCCCCAGGTTTACAGCCGGCCCGTAACGTCCATTGCTGAACTCGGCCATGTAGAGATCCGACTGGCCGACGCCGCCTGGCCGCCGGCTGAAGAAATAGATGTTGCCGTTGCCGGCCAGGCAGGGGTAGCTGTCGTGGTAACGGGTGTTGACGGGAGCGGGCAGCGGTTTGGGCTCGGTCCAGCCGCCGGCCGTCTTCACGACGCGCCAGATGTTGGCCCCCTCGCCCTCGCTGCCGAATTCCTCGAGAAAAATGGATGAGGCGAACACCAGGGTCTTGCCGTCGGGGGCGATGGTGTAGTCGCCCACCCGATATTTTTCGACGAACGGCAGCGGCGCGGGGCGGATCCACCTGTCATCTGTCCGCTCCATGATGTACAGGTGGGGTTGCCCGTCGATCCAGCGCTGGAAGATGAAATAGTCCATGTCGTTGCCCCAGCCGGAGCAACCTTCGCTCAGGTCGGTGGAAATGATGCCGGGCGCGAAAATTGCCGGTGTCGTGCCGGGCGGCGTCTGGCCGAGGTAGGGGCCGCTCAGCTGGGGAAAAGCCGGGGCCGTCGGCTGGGCATGCCCGCACACGCAACCGAGCAGGCAGATGAGGGGCAAGACCAGTGCCGGGATCAGTCCTGTTTTCATTCGATCTCCTTGATCCAGATGTCGGGATTGCCTCCGCGCGTGGAGGAGAAGGCGATTCGCCGGCCGTCTGGTGACCAGGAAGGCCACGAGTTTTCGAATTCCTCTGTGAACCGCTGAAGTTCACCGGACGCCAGGGTTAGGATCCAGATGTCCCTCCGGCCGTCCCGCCGGGACATGAACGCGATGCGGGTTCCGTCGGGTGACCAGCAGGCATGGTCATCGTCGGCCGGGTGAGTGGTCAACTGAATCGGTTCACCCCCCGCTGCGGCCGCCAGCCACAGATCCAGGTTGCTGCTGCGGGTGGACGTGAAGACGATTTTCGAGCCGTTGGGCGACCAGACCGGATGGTAATCATCGGCGTCATGGTGCGTCAGTTGCTCCGGCAGACCGCCGGACAACGGCAGGATCCAGATATCCCCGTTGCCGCTGCGCAATGATCCGCAGGCAATGCGGGCCCTGTCAGGGGACCAGCAGGGGTGGTAGTCGACGGTGCCGGATCCGCCGATGCGCCGGCAGGGGCCTCCGGCGGCAGGGATGATGTAAATCCGGGGAGGGCCCTCCGGCCGGGCGTCAAAACAGATCTCCCTCCCGTCGGGCGACCAGGAGATATGGTGATCGCCCGGGACGCCCGTCTCCAGCAGCACGGCCTCGCCGCCCGCGGCGGGGACCAGCCAGATCTTCGGCTCGCCGCTCCGCTGGGAGGTGAACGCCAGCATCTTGCCGTCGGGCGACCACGTGGCGTGATAGTCAGGGGCGGGATGGGAGGTGATCCGCCGGAAAGTGGTCTTCGCCGGCGCTGATGCCGCCTGTACCGGCGTGCTCTCCATCAGCATAAAATATGGGCTGAGGGAAAACCCGACCATCAATAGCAGAGACAAACGGATGCTGTTGCCATCATTGCTTCCGAGGATCATTCTTGCGAACTCCACAGCTGCACTCCTCATTTGTTCCCTTCCGGTAATGGTTTGCCGATGACGGCGGCATCCACCCAGTAGATGTCGCTTTTTCCCCGCTCCCCGGCGGTGAAAAACAGATACGTGCCGTCGGGGGACAGGAGCGGAAGGCCGACCTCCATCCCGACGTCGACGGGCTGTGGCTTCTCCCAGGTGCCATCCTCCCCACGAAAAGAAACGAAGAGGAACGATCCGGCGGCACCTTCCACCCCTTCCGAGCAGAACAGCAGGCAGTTCCCGTCCGGGGTGATGAAGGGATATGTATTTCTTTTTCCCGTGTTTATCGGGGCCGGCAGTTTTTCCGCCGGTCCGTACCCCTCTTCTTCGGGCCGGATGACGACGATGCTTTCCCGGCCCAGCCCCGCGGATATGTCCATGGTGTAGATGGTCCCGTCGGTGGTGGCGGAAATGTACATGGTCTTCATGGGATTGAACGGATCACCCGGATTCTGCGGTTCACCCCAGCCGTCTTTCTGCCGGGGGACGTACCAGATGTTCATGGGCGGTCCGCCGCCGGGCAGCGTCCGGTCGGAGGTGAAATAGAGCCGATCGCCCCGCGGCGTGACGCGCGGCTCGAAACACCTATGCCGGGCGCTGAACGGGGCCACTTCCGGTGGGGTCCAGGCGCCGTCGACGAGTTTCGTCATCAGGATCACCGGGCGGCGGAATTCCGGATCCCGGCGGGCGAAATAGAATTCGTTCCCGGCGGGCGAAAAGCAGCAGCTGAATTCATGCGCCTCGGTGGACACAACACCCGGCGCGAAAATGGCGGGAGTGGTGCCGGGTGGCGCCTGACCGAGGTACGGTCCCTTGAGCACGGGAAAATCAGAACCCCCCAGGCCCGACATCCCCAGCATACACATCAAAAAAACGGCGACAGGTATCGGTTTGCACATCGGCTATTCCTCTCTAAAACTATTTCTTTTCCAGCTTCTTGAGCATCTCCCGGGCGTTGGCGTTTTCTGGATTCAGCGCCAGGGATTTTCGGTAATGGGCGACGGCGTTTTCATTATCGCCGCTCTTCATGTACGCCTCGGCCAGGCTGTCATGGGCGTTGGCCGAGGCGGGGTGGAGCTCCGTGTTCAGCTGGAAGATGGCCAGGGCGTTGGCCGTCCGGTCCTCGGCCAGCAGGCGGTAGCCCAGGGCGTTGAATTCGGCCTCGTCGATGTACAGCCCGCTGTCGGTGTCGGCCCGGATTTCCCGGAACGTGTTCAGGCCGGCGGCCAGACCGTCGTTGCGGATGGCCCGCTCGACACGGTACGCCGCCGATGCGTCGATAATTCGCTCTACCTGGCCCAGGCGCTGCCGGATCATGGCGGCGTCGGTGTCGCGGATGGCCAGAAACTGCTTGTAGTAATCCCTCGCTTTTTCAAACTCACCCAGTCCACGGCAGAGTTCGCCAAGACGCCACAGGGCGTTGAGGGAGCGGGGATACAGGGTCAGCTGGTATTCGAACAGGGCCATGGCTTCGCGCACAAGTCTTCGTTGGCCGAGTTTATCGCCCTCGAATGCCAGTATGTGCTCGGGCGGATTGACCGTGAAGCCATATTCCACCGACAGCCGCTCGTAGTATTCCTGTACATCCGCCGCGAGAGCGGCCTGGAAATCGTCGGGCGGCTTGTGGCCGGGGAACAAGGCGCGCAGGCTGTCGCGCAGGGGAAGGGGCGCGATGAAATATCCGGACGGCTCCTGCAGGTCCAGGGTGAAGCGGAAGCCCGCCGGTTTGTGGTCCTGCAGCAGGGCGGCCAGGCGGCGGGCGTAGTCCAGATCCGCTGGCCGTTCATTCGTCTCGCAGCCGATGTAGAGATAATTCGGTAACGTGGCCGTCTCCTTGAAAAATGTTTCGGCCCGGGGAAAAAGAACCTTGGCGTTTTCCGGGTTCATGAACGGATTTTCGCAGATAATGGCCTGAAAGAGTTCCGGCCGGGAGATGAGGGCGTGCAGGCTGAACACCGCTGCGGCCTGGGGTCCGGCCAGGATCCGGAAATCGTTGGTCCGGTATGTCCGGTCGATGAAGGGGATAATCTCCTGCTCCAGGCATTGCAGGAAGGTGTCGGCCCCGCCGCTCTCGCGGCGCGGTCCGGTCCGGACCGGCAACAGGTCCCGGTAGCGGTTGGTGTTGGCCACGCCGACGATGATGACGGGCGGGATCTCGCCGGTCCGGCCGAGTTTCTCGGTGACCATGGTGGCGTCGGTGAAATAGTTGTAGAGGTCCACCCAGAGGAGGTACAGCACCGGGTAACGCAACTGCGTGTCTTCGTATTCCTCGGGCAGGTGGATGTAGAGCGGCCGGTCCTCGTCCAGGATGTCGGAGTGAACGACCCTGTACTGGCCGATGACGATGTCCTCACCGTCCGTTTGGGCCAGACAGACCCAGGGTGTCGACATCAGCAGCAGCATCGTGATGAGGGTCAGGCCGCGGGTGGTGATCTTCTTCATGGGGTCCTCCGGTGTGTGTGTCGTGTCAGGCGGATGTTTCCGCCTGGCCGGTCCGGCGCCGCGGTGAACCGCCAAAGGCCGGCGTCAGCGGGACGGCGGCCTGAACGTGGCTCGGCTGGCCGAATTTCCGGGATAACTGGTGTTGGGGAAATATCCATGTCATGCTGAGGTATACGATGTGTGAAAAATACCACATTGCATAAATTCCGGAAGGTTCGACGGCATGACCGGCGGTCATATGCCGTGACGAGCGGCGGCGGAGCAGGGTTGGACGACACGCGTTGAGGCGGATCGTCCCGTGACGGACGTGGTTGCCGGCGGCGGGAGCCGACGGCATCCGCCGGCCGGATGAGTCATTCACAACGCAGCGATTTTACCGGCGGGGCGGTGGCGGCGCGCACCGTGTGAACGCTGACAGTCAGCAGGGCGATCCCCAGCGCCGCCAGGCCGGCCATGAGGAAGATCCCCAGATCCGGCTGGATCCGGTAGGCGAAATACTCCAGCCACCAGTTCATGAGCAGGTAGGCCGCCGGCCACGCCACCACATTGGCCAGCAGGACCCAGCGGGCGAACCCCCGTGTGAGCAGGAACAGGATCTCCGGCACCGAGGCGCCCAGCACCTTGCGGATGCCGATCTCCCGGGCGCGCTGTGCGGTGGCGAAGGAGGCCAGGCCGAACAGCCCCAGGCAGGCGATGAAGATGGCCAGACCGGCGAAGACCCGGAACAGCCGGGCGGTGCGGGCCTCGTTGTCGTACAGGGCGGCATAGTCCTGGTCCAGGAAGGTGTACTCCAGGGGATGTCCCTGGCTGAAACGCTGCCAGGTGGTTTCCAGGAAGGCCAGCGTGCCGGGCATGTCCGCCGTCTGCACGCGGATGGCCATAAACTGCTCCGGCCACCAGTTCCAGGCACCGTCCAGCAGGGCCAGGGCGGCCGGCTGCACCGTCTGGTGCAGGGATTCGAAGTGATAATCCCGCACCACGCCCACCACGTGAAACGGGATGTTCGAGCCCGGCGTGATGGTCTTGCCGATGGGCTGCTCCCAGCCCAGCAGACGGGCGGCGGTCTCGTTGATGACCACGGCGGTCTTGTCCGTGCCGTGCTCCCGGGAGAGGAACCGGCCCTGGAGCATCTCCAGTTGCAGGACGTCGGGCAGTTCGGGCTCGCACAGGCTGATGTTGAGGGTGACGCCCTGGTCCAGTCCCTCGGCCCGCACCAGGCTTTTGGAGAAGAACCGGCCCGGCAGCGTGTTGGAGCCGCTGGCTTCCCGGATGGCCGGGTGCCGTCGCAGGGTGTCCTTGAACGGGGCGCTCCGCTCGCCCAGGGGGGCGGGCGTCCGGAGCACGATCACCTGCTCCCTGTCGAAACCCAGATCCTTGTTGAGCAGAAAGGAGAGTTGCCGCTGCACGACGAGAGTGCCGGCGATCAGGGCGATGGAGATGGTGAACTGGACCAGCACCAGGGCATGACGCAGCGTTGCGCTCCGGGTGGCGCCGCCCAGCCACCCGTGAAACAGGGTCGCCGGCCGGAAGGACGACAGGACCAGGGCGGGGAACACCCCGGCGAGGAGGCCGATGATGACGGCCAGGACCGGCAGCGCCGGAACCAGCCACGGCCACCATTCCCCGGGCACGGCCAGGGGCCGGTTCATCATCTGTCCGAAGAATGGCAAAAGGAGCCGCCCCAGAACCAGCGCGCCCAGCAGCGCCAGCAGGCTCGTCCAGACCGATTCGGCGAGGAACTGCCGCGTCAGCTGGCCGCGGGTGGCGCCGGCCACCTTGCGCAGGCCCACCTCGCGCGCCCGGCCGGCGGCGCGCGCCGTCACGAGGTTCACATAGTTGACGACGGCCAGCAGCAGGATGAACAGGGCGATGATGAAAAAGGCGGTGACATAGCCGGCGTGGCCGTTGGGTTCCAGTTCCCCGTCCAGGTGGGAGTGCAGGTGGATGTCGGCCAGGGGCTGCAGAAAGAATTCCCAGTAATTCCCCTGCTTCACCCAGCGGTCGTAATCCCCTTCCCGGAACATGCGGCGCTTCACCATCTGCGCGAGCCTGGCCTCGAAAGAAGTCCGCGACACCCCCTGGCGCAGCCGGATATAGGTGCGGTAGTTGCAGGCCAGCCACTCGCTGCTGTCCAGTCCGTCGAAGGAGGCGATGGACATGACGAGATCGAAGTGGAAATGGGCGTTGGCCGGCATGTCGGCCATTACCCCGGTGACCCGGTAATCCGTGCCGCCGATGGTCAGGACGCGGCCGGCGGGATCCGTATCTCCGTAGTATCGGCGGGCCGTGGCGGATCCCAGCACCACCGAGTACGGCTCACGCAGAACGGTCGCGTCGTCGCCGGCCAGCAGTGGAAAGGAGAACATCCGGAAAAACTCCGGGTCGGCCGCCGCGCACCGGTATTCGTTGAATATCTTTTCTCCCTGCCGGGCCTCCAGGCCCCGGTCGAACGTTTTCAGGCGGAGGGAGATCTCCACGTCGGGGTACTCCTCGTACAGTGTCCCGGTCAGGATGGCCGGCGTGTGGGTCTGGGCGAGGCGGGTGTCGCCGAACTGGGCGTTGAGGGCCACCCGGTGGATCCGCTCATGGTTCGCGTGGAAGCGGTCGTAGCTGCGCTCGTAGTGCACGTAGAGCAGGATCAGGAGGGCGCAGGCCAGGCCGACGGCCAACCCGGCGACGGTGAGCAGGGAATGGCCTTTGTACCGCCACAGGTTTCGCCACGCGGTGACGACATAGTTTTTCAGCATGATGACGCTCCTTGGGAAGGATTCCGGGCAATCGCCGTGTGGATGGTGGGAGAGGTCGGGCTGGCGGCCAGCGTGGTGACGTTGTGCGGGGAATGGCCAGTGTGCCGCCGGGGTGGTTTAGCCAGGTTTTGATTAAAAGGTCTTTAAGCATAATGACGTTCCTTGGGCCGGGTTCCGGGATGGCGCCGGGCGGAAGGGAGCGAGTATCGCCGGCGGTCCGCCCGGCGATGGTGGGCCGGGGCTGGCCCCCGTGCCGCCGGATGCTTCGCCACACGGTGACGATATGTTTTTCAGCATGATGGGACTCATTGGGCCGGGCTCCGGCAGATCGCTGTGCGGATTGGGGGCCAGGCCAAGCCGGCGGTCACCGGCCGCGGTCCCTCCTGCCTGGTTTAGGGCGGTTGAGGGGGCCGCTGAGGCGATGATCCTTGAATTGACGATCCCTGAAATCGCGTTCGAAGCCATGGCCACCGTCCGCAACAAGCGCTATGATTTTAGCGATACGCTATAATTTTAGCGCATGTTTCGAATTTTTACTCATGGAATGATATTCTTGGGAAGAATCCGACATGATCGGAGCCGGTTTGTTCGTCCAGAGGATGCCATAATTTATACATTTACAAACAGATAACAATCTTTTCTTTGCGAAATGATCAACCGTGGGAGTGAAAAGAGACCCGGAGGGCCATTCCATCCTGGTGGCGGGGGCGAGCGGAGTGAGCCCCCCGGAAAGAAGGGCCCTGACAATCGGGAAAGGCCCGCAGGTCCAGATAGATGACAACTGCTTCGTCCAGGAAGGATAACCAGTAAGAGTGAAAATGGCTCACTGGCATTACAGATATTTATTGTGGCGAGGGTGACGTAAGGCCCGCCGGGCCGTTCCGATTGTGGCCGGGGGTGAGCGCAGCGAGCCCCCGGAAAGGATGCCTGTAATAATGGAGGCAGGCCCGCAGGGCCGGCAAGAAACAGCTGTTCCGGCGCCAGAAGGGACGAAAAATCGATTACGAAAACCATTACGACAACGACAACGGAGAGGAAAAGATTGGCCCGGCTCCATTCCCCGTTCGGCAATCACGGCGGATGGAACCGCGCGACCGGAACTTACGCCTGATTGCGGCCGGCGGCCGGTTATTGCGCCCGTGGCCAGGAGAAGTGCTGCTGGACCACCCGCCAGGCATCGTTCCGTTTTTCCAGCACCCCGGTCCAGCGCACATTCTCCCAGTTGGCGGGTTTCCCCTGCCACGTGTTGTAGTCGTCCACCACGCAGTAGAACCAGGCCACGTCCCCGCCCCGCGAGAAACGGATCCGCAGGTCGCGGATGTCGTGGCTGATGGCCGTGAAGTCGGGGCTGGCCCAGAAGGCGGCGCTCTCCTTCACGGCGCGGATGCCGAACTTGACCCGGTCGTAGGGCGTCACGCTGATGAAGTCCTCGTCGTCGGCGATGGCGCCGTAGAAGCGGTCGAAGTCCTTGGTGACGGCCCAACCGAAGACGCTGTGCAACACGTTTTCAATGGCACGTTCCTCGGCACCGCGGTCCACCGCGTGATCCTGCCCGTCGGTGAAGGGCAGGGCAGCCACCACAAACAGGACAGCCACGATGAGTACAAAATACCGGCGGATCATATCTCGTTTCCTCTTCCGGTCAGATGGTTCATTGGTCCAGACTCTCCTTCGCCAGGCGGATGCCGTAATCGAGCCAGATGCGCTCGATGTAGTTGGCCGTGCCCGCCTTCAGGCCTTCCAGGGCGGCCAGACGCAGTTCATGGGCCGCCCGGTTCTGCGGGTCCGCTGCGAGCACCACATCCGTCAGGCGCAGCGCCAGGACATATTCCCGTGAGCCGATGAGTGCCTTCGCCCGGTCAAGGATGGCGTCGGCGCCGGCCAGGTCCACCAGGTCGGGGTAGATGCTGCTGGCCGGCACGTCGTACATGTCGGCCGGGTTCTCCTCGAACCAGCCGATGTTCTCGTGGTAGATGCCGCGCACCGTCCAGTGCACCTGGCCGAAGTAGGGGCGGACATTGAATTTGTCGGGCAGCCTGATCTCCCGCATCAGGGTGTGGACGTCCTGGCCGGCGTTGATGCCGCGGATGGTTTCGTCATGGACGTACTGGAGCGCGTCGCGGAAATCGGTCACCGTCCGTTGCACCAGGTCCGGGGTGACCACTGGCGAGCCGTGGCCCATGAGGAACCAGGCGGGCTTGTACGACAGGGCCAGGTCCAGGGCGGCGATGTAGCCCAGCACGGGGCGGGTGTTGGTGCCGCGCAGGGTAGCGTTGTTGATGAAGTACTCGTAATAGTTGTCGCCCACGAACACGGCCCGCAGCTCGGGGATCCAGATGGTGGTGTGGTCGGGTGTCTCCCCCGGTGTATGGACCATCCGGAAATGGACCCCGCCCAGCTCATAGGTGTATTCGTCGGCGAAGGTCACGGTGGGCACGGGTGCGTTGAGGGGTTCGACCTCGTCCGGCGCGGGCAGGGGCCGGCGAGCCCAGATGGCGGCGCGGCGGGCGTAGAAGGGGGCCAGACGTTCGCAGTACTCGTTGTAGGTGATGAACTCGCGCTGGGCGATGACGGGGATGTCGGCGCCGTTGAGCCACACGTCGAGGTGGCCCCAGTGGTCCTGGTGGGCGTGGGTGAGAAGGATGGCTTGGAGGGGACAGCCGGCCAGCAGCTTGCGGAAATACTGGGGCGCGGCCGTGGCTCCGGCCGGGTCGATAAGGACGCTCCCCGCCGGGGTCGTCACCAGGTAGGAGTTGCACGACCCTTCCATGCGGTAGAGGTTGTCGTCCAGTTTCAGGTAGGCCAGGTACGTGTCGAAGAGCCACTGCCGCAGGGGTTCGTCCGCGTCGAGCCTGTCCAGCCAGGTGGGGATCTTGTCCCAGGCATAGTCGAAGATCACCGCCGCCAGGGCATTGAACGACGAAACCTGCAGGCTGGGGTCCAGCTGCCCGTGCTGGGTGAAGGGATAGCCGTGGCTGAGAGGCAGGGGCCGGATCCGCCCCGGCTTCACCCGGGCGCTGATGACGGCGCTCAGGACGGCCTGGTGCAGGAACAGCTGCTGGCGGAACGAGGCGCAGGCCGTCCGTTGGTAAGCCTCGTCCTGCAGCCGCTCCGTCAGGAGGCGGGCCCACTCGGCGGCGATGCCCAGCTGCGGGTTGAAGGCGTACACC
>JAFGRT010000095.1 GCA_016935015.1 Acidobacteriota bacterium
AGTCCTCGCTTCCGCCGGGACAAGCCCGGCGGGGAGCGCGTGGTGGCGGTTTCATTTCCCGAACATGCCGCCGGCTACCCCCTCGCCCATCCGTTCCACGTGCCCCCTCAATCCACCGTGATGGACTTGCTGACGTTTTTGGGGACGTCGGGATGCACGCCGTGCAGCGGGATCTGCAACCGGTTGAGGAATTTCATCTTCAGGACGCTCATTTCCAGGGCCAGCATTTGGATGGCCACCATGGCCGAGAAGGGATACAACAGGGCGCTGTCGGTGCGGGGCAGGGTCAGGTAATAGCTGCGGTAGTCGGGGGCATCGGCGGGCGGTCGCCGGCAGGCCTGCAAGAGCTCCTCGTTCTCCTCAGCCACGACGAACACGCCAGCGCCACGGATCTTGTGGGTATGGATCTGGGAGATGGTCAGATCCACGTTCCGGCCATCTGGCGGCGTGAGAAAAATCAGGGGATACGGCGCGAACAGGCGCTGGTAGAAATCGGCGGCCCGCAGATCCGCCAGCAATTTTTCTTCCTCCGGCCCCAGGTGCAGCGGTCGGGTATGATGCACCAGCTGCTCCTCCAGGGCCGCGCCCAGGGCTTCGGCCGATTCACTCGTCAGACCGGCTGCCGCCGCCGCACTTTGCAGGTCGCTGAGCAGATGGCGGAATTCCGTCATCCCCTGCTGCAGTTGATGAAGGCCGAAGGTAAAATTCTTGCCCAGGATAGTATTGGGACCGTGTTTGAATTCCGAGGCCTCCATGCCCTCGGCGTGGGTCAGCACCACTTCCCGGATTTTGAGGGCCCCTTCGCGGGCCAGTCCCACGTTGGCGGTGGACAGGAGATGAACGGACGGCGCCAGAAACAGCTCCGCCGCCAGCTCCCGCACCGGCAGCTTGGCCAGCCGGTGAGTCTCGGCCAGCAGCTTGGGAATGCGCAGGAACTGCCGGCGGGCCTCGGCGTAGCGACCGTCCGTCTCTCCCCGCAGCTCCAGGCACTTCAGAGCCAGACCGAACAGGAGGATCACCTGGTTGGTATAACTCTTGGTGGCCGGCACGGCGATTTCCGGTCCGCACAGGATGGGCAGGTAAAAATCGCATTTTTCCAATGCCAGTGTGGAGTTGACGTTGTTGACGATCATCAGCCTTTGCGGGCCGTCCGCCGCCGGCCATAGATTGCTGATGTCCACCAGGTCCTTGGTTTCTCCGCTCTGGCTGATGCCGATGAACAGGTCATCGGCTGTGATGGCATCCTGGACCTGGGAACGGAATTCACCCGGCAGCAGGCATTCCACGGCGATGCCCGCCACCTCGTTGAGGATCATGGCCCCCACCCGCGCCGCGTTGTAGGACGAACCGCAGGCCGTGATATAGATCCGCCGGTGGCGGTGCTCCTCCAGGGCCCGGGCGAATTTTTCCACCCAGCCCCGCAGGGAATAGCGGTGCTTGTACAGGAACAGGGTATCCGTCAGCACCAGTCGGGCCCGCCACTCGCCGCGGGTCAGGCGGTGGATTTCGTGCAGGAAACCCTCCTCGATGGATGAAAACAGCCGCGCCGCCGGGATCTCTTCCATATAGCGCCGGTAGGCCGGATTCTTTTCCAGGAGGCCGGCCAGACGGCGGTAGTCCGGGCCGCGGAAGATCTCCTCCAGCCGCTGCAGCAACCGTTCCGTATCCGTTTCGAAACTGGCCACCCGGATGGACTGCCGCACGGCGAAGACCAGATCCCGGTGCTCATCATAGAGGCGGAACAGCAGACCGGCCGCGCCATTCTCCTGATAGAAAAGATCCACCAGTTCCTGGGCCGCCTCGGCCTGGGCGGCGATCTCCTGCTCCATGAAAAACTGGAACGGCGGCCGCAGGGCCATCTCCCAGCTGCGCAGCTTAGAGCGGCGGGGGGAGCGCTCGTCGACGAATGCCGGGTCGGTACAGGAATACACGGTCCAGCGTTCGTGATCGAAATGGATGAATTCCCCCTCCTGCAGCGGGATCAGAACCCGGGTCAGGCTCAGCACCGCCGACAGATCGGAGGAGGCCAGGATGAAATGGCCGTGCTCGTCCCGGCCCTTGCCCATGTAGAGGGAGCTGCCGTTCTTGATGGCGTAGATCTCCTCGATGAGCGGGTCCACCACCACGGCGGCGTAAGAGCCGCGGATCTTGCGCGAGGCCTGGCGGATGGCCGTGATCATGCTCCGGCGCCGGATATCGGGCTCTTTCTGCTCCGCCTCGGTGTGCAGTTCCAGATTCAGGAAGAAAAAATGCTCGATGGTGTGCACCAGCATTTCACCGTCGTTGTGGCTGCGCACCTGGTGCCCCTCGAGGATCAGGTCATCGCGCAGGTAGTCGCAGTTGGTGATGTTGCCGTTGTGGGCGCCGTAGATCTTCTCCTTGCACTGCACCAGGTGCGGCTGGGCGTTGATGTTGTCCACCGCGCCGAAGGTCGCCCAGCGAACTTGTCCACAGAAGAGTCGGCCGGCCAGGGTGTCCAGTTCCAGCGCGTGCACCACGCTGGACGGAGCGCCCACCGATTTTTTCAGGGTGATGGCGCCGTTGCGGTCCTGGATACACAAACCGGTGGAGTCGTAGCCGCGGTATTCCAGCTTCTTCAGGAGCCGGGAGGCGATCTCGCCCAGACTCTTCGTTCGCCGCGAATAAACCATGCCCAGCACACCGCAGCCAACGCCGGGCACGGGGAGTCCCAGCGGCAGCCGCCAGCGGCCGATGCGGCCGGCCAAGTCGGCCAGCCGGCGCCGAAAAACCCGGCGTTGGGAGAGCGGATCGTCATCCCCCCGGCGGAGCTTCGTCACCCCGCCGGAACCACGAATCATCCAGCGAATCATTTTCTCTTGTTCCTTTCCCGGGATTTGCCACTCTGCTCGCCAGCTGCGGGATCGGGACACATTCTACCATCGATGGCCGCCCTGGTAAACCTCACATTTACGGACGGATTTGCCCAATAATCCGGGAGACGACACCCGCTTTCCGGACCGACCGCTTTCGGGCATGGCACATCGTCTTGGGCCTGTCCTGTCCGCCCTGTCGGGGACGGGGGTATTGATCTGTCCGGGTCCACTGGATTACAATATCCCGACCGGCACGAAAACATCCCTCGCGAAGGAGTTTATGGATCCCGGACAGTGGCGACCTAAAAAACGTTCCGACTGCGATGTACGCCGTCTGACCCTCGATGAGGCGGAAGGCTACGTCCTGTTCCAACTCGACGGGCAGACCTCGCTGCAGGAACTGACCTATCTTACCGGCTTCCCGCTGGAACGTATCGCCCGGATCGTAGCCCGGTTGGCCGTGCAAGGCGCCATCGAGAAGGAGCCGCCGGAATTTCCGTCCGCGGACCCGGCGGCCGCACCGGATGCCACGACTTCCCAAAGGCGGGCGGAGCCACCGGCTGTCGGGGAGGCCGCCGCCGGATACGCCGGCCCGACGACGCCGGACACTGACGAAGCCGGAATCGTGCCCCCGTTTCCGGAGGAGACGGACGACCCGGAGCTCATGAGCGATGAATCCATGGCCGACGAACTGGCCGAAATCTTCGCCGCACCGGAAGAGCCCGGCGGGACCGGAACGGCGCAGGAAGACATGACGCCCGAAAAGGAGGCTGATGAAGCCGCCGCGGTACGACCGGCGGTGACCGAATCGGAGGAAGAGGCCGCCGCGGGGGAAGCGGATGCCCTGAATTTCCGGCGGCTGTTCGAGGAAAAACTGTCGCGGCTGCCGGTGGAACAGCGTCGCGTGCTGGCCGCCCGTGCCGCTGATCCCGCCCTGGCGGCCCTCTGTTTCGACGCCGATCCGGGGGTCATCCGCGGCGTCCTGAGCAATCCTGCGGCGGAGTTGCGGCACGCCCGCCTGGTGGCCCGCCACCACCGCAATCCCGTCGGCCTGAGCGTCGTAAGCGGCAAGTACTTGCAGGACGACCAGGTGCAGCGCGGGCTGCTGCGTAACAACCAGGCGTCGGACACCCTGCTCCAGAAGCTCATGAACGTCAAGCCGATGCAGCTCATTTACCAGCTGTGCGTAAGCCGGGAGCTGTCCGAACGGGCCAAGTACATGGCCCGCCTCGTATTCCGCCGCAAATTCCAACAAGGTGCGGCCGAGGAGTGCGCCGCCATCATCGTCAACACCGCCGGGCGCTGCCTCTTGCTGCTCACCGGTCTGGGCCTGGACAGCGGCACCGCCCTGCTCCTCTGCCGCCGCAATCTCTCCTCCACCCAGCTCGTCCAGAACCTGGCCCGGTTCGCCGGAACGCCCCCCGCCTTGATCCAGCACTTGTTCCGCCAGCCGCTGGTGCGCCGCAATTTCAACATCAAGCGTCTGCTTCTTCAACACCCCAACTGCCCGTCCCAACTGAAGGAATAGGCCCGGCCGGCCCCGCCACTTCACCTCTCGCGAACGGATATGGATCCGGGTGTCGCCTGATGTGGCGAAGGACCTGCCCCCTTTCGTGCGATCCGCGGACAGCCACTCCAATCCGGGTCTATTTGTGTCCGAAAAAAAGCGCGGATTCCTCCGTTGCTCTGCCGGTGGCGGAGCTATGGAGGCCAGATCGGCCGCGTACCCCACAAACATCCTCAATTCAATGAGATATGCCGGGTAACCGCCTTTTCATTCCTTGAGCCTTCAGCCTTCTTCCCCACTGAACTTGACATCGGGTACCTGACACCTTTCTTCTATTCCCATTCGATGGTCGCCGGCGGCTTGGTGGTGATGTCCAGCATCAGGCCGGACACACCGGGCAGGGCCAGGATGTGGCGGCGCAACTCGTCCAGGAGAGCAGGCGTCAGCCGCGCCGGTGAAGCGGTCATGGCCCGCTCCGAATAGATGGGCCGCACGATGACCGTCTCGCGGCCTCGCTCGTCGAGGCTCAGGGGCACCAGCACCGTGGGGCACTGCCAGATCTCCTCGTAGAGCCCGTGGCGGCGCAGGCCGTCCATGACCAGGTGGTCGGCCTCGCGCAGCAGGTCCAGGCGCTCGCGCGTTACCGTGGCCGGCAGGAGGCTCAGGGTCTGGGGCATGGCCTCGGCCAGGTTCCAGACGCAGCGGTTGACCCCCTCGGTCCGGCGCAGGATGGTGCCGGCCGCTTCCAGCAAGGTGTCGAAGTCCACGGCGCCGTGCAGCAGCACCGGGTGCTCGTAGCAGCGCAGGTCGGCCTTGACGCCCACCGAACGGATGGGCAGGATGTCGGCGTCCAGACCGAAGGCGGCGGCCAGGGACCGGGCCTGCCGGCGGGGCTCCGCCAGTTCCGCTTCACTCACCGTTCCGTCGGAGCACAGGAGCCGCACGCCAAGCCCCGGCCCGGGGAACGGATGACGCCAGACCAGGTCGTGGGGCACGCCCAGTTTCTCGCCCAGTTCGCGCACCTCCACCTTGTAGAGATCGGCCAGGGGCTCGATGACCTTGCCGGCGGCGATCATCTCCTCGATAATGGGCACCCGGTTGTGATGGGTCTTGATGGTGTCGGCGCGGCGGGTGCCGCCTGTTTCGATGGTGTCGGGATAGATGGTGCCCTGCCCCAGCAGGTGGTCGGCGATGCCCAGCCGGGTGGCTTCCCGCTGGAACACTTCGACGAAGGTGTTGCCGATGATGGCCCGCTTCTGTTCCGGCTCCGTCACCCCGGCCAGGGCGGCCAGGAAATCGGTCGACGCGTCGATGAAATGGAGGTTTTTGTCCAGGCCCATCCGCCTGAACAGGCCCAGCACCTCGCGGCTTTCGTCCTTGCGCATGAGGCCGTTATCCACGTGCAGCAGGTTGAGACGCCCCTCGCCCAGGGCGCGCCCCAGGAGAATGGCGGCCACGGTGGAATCCACGCCGCCCGACGCCAGCAGGAAAACCGAATCGTCGCCCACCTGGGCCGTGATCCGCGCCATCTGTTCCTCGATGTAGCGGTCCATGGTCCAGCTGGGCCGGCAGCCGCAGATCTCCAGTACGAAATTGGCCAGCATCCGGTCGCCGAACTCGGTGTCGTCCACCTCGGGATGATACTGGAAACCGTAGCGGCGGTGCCTGTCCGAGCCGATGGCGGCGTAGCGGTGGCGCTGCTCGCCGCTGCCCAGCCGGCTGATCCCCAGCTCCTCGAAATCGGGACCGACGGCGGCCACCGAGTCGAAGTGGCTCATCCAGACCTTGCTGTGGCGGGGGATGCCCTTGAACAGCGGATGCTCGCGCTGGAGCTCGAAATCGGCGGCGCCCCACTCGCGGCCGCCGTGGATCACCTCGCCGCCGTAATGCTTGGCGATCTCCTGGTGGCCGAAACAGAGGCCCAGGATGGGGATCTCCAGGTCGTAGACCGCTTTGGTGTATTCGGAATCCTCGCCGTGGGACGACAGGGACGGACTCCCCGACAGGATGATCCCCTTGTAGGCGGCGAATTTTTCCACCGCGTCCTCCGGCTGGAGGATCTCGGCCAGCACCCGGTGGCGGCGCACCTTGGTGGCGATGAGATGGGCATACTGCCCGCCGAAATCAACGACGGCGACGGCGTCATGCTTCATGAATCTTTCCTCCCTGGGGTGCCGCTTCTGAAATCCGGCGGGAATCCCGGCGGGCCGGATTCATTGGAGGCGGTGTTTTTTCGTCGGAATTGCACGAGTCGACCGACTGAAAATTGTAATGACTCCGCCCGCCATAATCAAGCAGATAGTCACCCGGCCCGACCGGATGGCCCGAGACCGACCCCAGCCGTTGCACCTTTCTCCGATATGACCCGAGACGCAGTTGGCGGCTCCCATCGCCAGCGGATGCGCGCCGACGGAGTCCATCCATAAACAGATACCACTTGAAGATTGCCGTCCGCCGACTGAACCGAAACAAGGGATACTCCTTCATCACCATCTCCGGACTGGCGGTGGGCCTCGGGGTCTGCACCGACATCCTGCGGTTCATGCGGGCCGCCCGGGCCGATCCCGTGGATTCCCTGCGGCAGGAGTAGCGGAATCCCCCGCCCCGGGGAACGGAGCCATCCCAGGATCACCAAACAAGCCCGTTACCGACCCGGGAAGAAAAGGACCGGCCGCGCCGGTGGCATGCTATAATGTATACGAGTTCTGATGATGAGGATAGCATTGATGAGGGCATCACCGGACGAACAGCCCCCCCCCGCCAGCCCGGACCTTCCGGCGGATCAGCCGGATTTCAGCCCCGAGGGCGTGGATCTCACCCTAATCCGCTGGATGCTGACCCTCACCCCGGCCCAGCGGCTGGAGGTATTGCAGTCCACCATCGCCTCCCTGCAACGGATGAAACATGACCGTCACCCGGACTGATTTCCTTAAAATTCTGAAAGTACTGGCTGAAGAACAGATCGAGTTTATCGTGGTGGGTGGAGTGTGCGCCGTTCTGCATGGGGCCCCCGTGACCACCTTTGACCTGGACCTGGTCCATGCCCGGGATCCGGAGAACATCCAGCGCTTGATCAAAGCCTTGCAGCGACTTGACGCCCGCTATCGCACCGCGGGCGATCGAGTATTGCGCCCGCAGACCGATCGGCTGAAAACGGGCGGACATCAGCTGCTGCTGACCACCGCCGGCCCTCTCGACCTGCTGGGCGAGATCGGCGCCGGCCGGGATTTTGCCGAATTGCTGGATCATGTCGAGGAGTGCCGGTTGGCTCCGGGCCTCACCGTTCGCCTGCTGAAACTGGAGATGCTGATCCGCTCCAAGGAGGAGGCCGCCCGCGAAAAGGACCACGCCGTGCTGGCCATCCTGCGCCGGACCCTGGCCGAAAAGGGAAAACAGGAATAGTCGAGGACATACCCATCAAAATCCGCTGCGGCTTTGAATCGGCCTGGCGCCCCGCCGAAGCGGCTCCACTGCCGTCTTTGGCCCAATAAAAAAAGGCTTGCGGGGGTGATCCACGCAAGCCGTTGAAACGGTATGGTGCCGAGGGACGGAATTGAACCGCCGACACGGGGATTTTCAGTCCCCTGCTCTACCGACTGAGCTACCTCGGCACCGTTTGTAATCCCGTTGTAAAGATCCGCTCTCGCGAAAAGGGATTGTATTGATTCGCCCATGGCATGTCAATGATTTTTTCGAGCCATGATGGCCTGGCCGGCGCGGGCGTGACCCGATGCCTGATACCTGCCATACGTATTTTTCGTTCCATCCGCGACGATCCGTGTCCCTCATCATCCTTTGAAAACAAAGCGCCCCGTCTACGTTCCGCAAGGCGGGGTTACGCCGGGGCCAGGCTTCGCCCCACCCGGAGTTGGACTTCGCCCTGGCAGGCAAGCCGGCAAGTACACTACAAGACCACCCCCCGGCAGGCGGCGGTTACGGACAAGCATCGTTACGATCGCCGTAAGCCATCCCCAATTGACATACTTTTGTGACATAGCCTGGCACCAGCGTGCTTTTGTGACAGAGCCTGGCACCAGCGTGCCGTGCCGGCGAACGGGCGACGGGGCGAATCGGCGACGGAATGACTGAATGACCGAGTGATCGTTTCGACCGCTGCAACCCATCCCCAATTGACATACTTTTGTGACAGAGCCTGGCACCAGCGTGCCGTGTCGGCGAACGGGCGACGGGGCGAATCGGCGACGGAATGACTGAATGACCGAGTGATCGTTTCGGCCGCTGCAACCCATTCCCCAACTGACATACTTTTGTGACAGAGCCTGGCACCAGCGTGCCGTGCCGGCGAACGGGCGACGGGGCGAATCGGCGACGG
>JAFGRT010000096.1 GCA_016935015.1 Acidobacteriota bacterium
ACGTCGGGCGGCAGCATCCGGCTGGACGATTGCCATGGACCGGTGGATGTGGAGACGTCGGGCGGCAGCATCACCATGGGCCGGGTGGCCGGACCGGTGATCGCCCATACGTCGGGCGGCAGTATCACCGTTCAGGCCGTCATGGGCCGTATTGATGCCTCGACCTCGGGCGGTTCCATCAAGGCCACGCTGACCCATCAGCCACAGGATGATTGCCGCTTGCGTACCTCGGGTGGTTCCATCACCGTTCATCTACCGGCCGCTGTCCGGCTTTCCATCGATGCCCACACCAGCGGCGGCAAGGTCTATTCCGATTTTTCCCACGGCGAAAAACCGGGGCGGTCACTCAAGGCGGATGTAAACGGCGGCGGACCGGAATTGCACCTGAAAACATCGGGAGGCTCCATCTACATCAAGACGGATTGATCCGCGGCGTTACCGGGCGACGGCCCGGCATGGCTCTGGTCCCCATCGGCGAGGCCGGCCGTCGCCGGCTGGCGGCAGGCGGAGGGATAGCCCGCGATAGGGTTGGGCGGGTCCGGCTCCGGCACAATGGCGCGCAGCCGCTGCAGAAACAGGTAGGTCTGGCGCGCCTTCTTTTCCTGACGTTCCCACTCGCCGCACAGGTTCCCCCCCTCCGTGTGCCGCAGCAGTTCCCGGGTTTCGGGATCGACCTCCCGGGGCACCGCGTCCTGCAGCGGTGTGCCGGGCAGGGGCATGAAGGTGTGGGTATGAATGACGGCGCCCAGCCGCGACAGCTCGGCCATGGCCCGGCGCGTATCCTGCCGGTCGCTTTCCGTTTCGTCAGGCAGGGCGAAGATGAAATCCACGTAAGGCCGGAATCCATGGGCGACGGCGATCTCCACCGCCCGGAAGACATCGGTCAGGGTGTGCCCGCGCCGGAGTTTCCGCAGCAGGCGTTCACTGCCGGTCTGCGCGCCGATGACCAGATTGTCGTTGATGGCGAAGCGCCGCACCAGACGGACCAGTTCATCCGTTACCGAGTCGGGTCGGACTTCCGACGGATACGAACCGAAATACACCTCTGCCCGGCCGAAGACATCCGCCGCCAGCCGCAGCAGACGCTCCACCACCTCCGGATCGGGCGTGCGCCCGTCGCGCGAACCGTAGGCGAAGGCGTTGGGCGAGATGAAGCGCAGGTCGTGCATGCCGCGCCCGCGCATGATTCTGATCCAGCGTTCGATTTCGGGCAGGCTGCGGTGGCGCATGCGACGTCCCATCAGCTGCGGCGTCTGACAGAAACGGCAACTGCACGGACAGCCCCGGCTGATCTCCAGGGGGGCAAAGAGGCGGTGGCGTTCGGAATAGGGTGCAAAATCATCCAGTTGGTGGGGCGGGGGTAACGGATTGGCGACCAGGCCGGTCTCCGTCAGGCGGGCCAGCCCCGGCAGGTCGTCGAGGGATTCGCCGACGGCCAACCGCCGGCACAATTCGGGCAGGGTGGTTTCGCCCTCGCCGCGCAGCACCAGGTGAAACCCGATGCGAAGGGTGGTGTAGGGATCACCCGTGGCGTGAGCCCCCCCCGCCAGCAACCGGACCGCCCAGCCCGACCGGTCGACCTGCTTCCGCCAGCGTCCGACCCGGCCGGCGACCTCCGGCACATTGGCCGTGTGAAACGAGCAGGCCAGGATCACCTGCCCGAACTCGTGCCGCATCCCGTCCAGCGCATCCGGCACATCCATCGGCGCAGCGAGCCGGATCTCCGGGATGAATGACCCCGGCGCGCTCTCCAGCGCACCGGTGAGTGCCGCCAGACTGTAGCGGTTGTATCGTTCCTTAACGAACAGGATGGCCAGCGGTTTCATATCGGCGATCACCCGGGGTTGCGCCGCGGCGGTCCGGCGGCAGGAAACGGCTCAGGCCTGCTCCAGGTTAAACTCCGGGAAATCGAACCAAAAACCGAGCCCGCTGACGCTGTCGATCTCCGCCTGGACCAACGCCCGGTGTCCATTCTCGATCTCCAGAAAGCGCGCGAACATCCGCTGCCCATCTCCGTCCAGCTCCTCTACCATCTGCCGGTAAAAATTGCCCGTTTCGATCTCGACGTTGAGGGCGCGCCGGAGCATCTTCAACTCCCCGCTGTAAACCTTTTCGGTTTCCTCCATCTGACCCCGGAGCTTCTCCAGGCCGGCCTCGATGACGTGGGGCGCGGGGACGGCGGTCTTCAGCTCGGCAGCAGTGATGGCACCGGTTTTTTGCCATTCCTGCAGGCGGCTTTCCAGGTAATCGATATGCCCCTGCTCTTCATCAGCCAGGACCTTGAATATTTTGCGGCCCTGTTCGTCGGTGGCTTCGGCCATCGCCTCGGCGTAGGTATCTCGGACGCGAATCTCATATTCGATGGCCGTCCGAATGGCTTCTTCCAGCGTCATGCTTCCTCCTTTATCCCCGGCGGTTCCTCAGACCGGTTGAACGATTGAACACTTGTGGCACTCCGGGCCAGGCTCATCGTACCTTGTCGGCCTGCCGATTTCAACGAAAGAATCGCTCCGCTGCGGTGGACGCCACCGCCTCCGCCTCCGGCCAGGGCGCAAAGCGCAGGGTATCGTCGTCGGGTTCCATCACTTTCACCACACGCCGGAATGATTCCGCCGCGGCCCGGTGCAAACGGGTCGGATCCGTTTCCGCATTGCGGATAAAAAAATCATCCGGCGCCGGCGCGATAATCAGGGTGGCCGTCGTTCCGGTTCCCGACTGCAAGAGATCCAGGGCACGATTGTACGCGACGATCCGTTCCCGAAAGGCCTGCCGGTAGGCCGTCGGATAGCGTCGCAGACGCAACCACTGATAGGGAGCGGCCCACCACTGGCGGCGTTTTCGATAGCCGCGCGGTCTCGTTAGCAGGCACAACAGGTGAGTGCATCCCCGCTCCAGCGCCTTGGGGAGGGGCAGGCCGGCCGTGACCGCCCCGTCGTTGTAATATCGGCCCCGTATTTTCTCCCGGTGACTCGTGAACAAAGGGGTCGCCGCCGAAGCGCGCAGCATGGGCACCAGTTCCCCGGCGTCAAAATCGTGGGCGTCGAAATAGATGGTTTGGGCCGTTCGCGTGTCCGTCACCGTGATGAACAGCCTCGTCATCGACCGGACCACCCGCGCCGTGTCCAGCTGCTTGCCGTGGCTGACCCAGCGGTCGAAAAGATAGTGGATGTCCATCACCTCCGGCCAGCGGCTGAAATCGATGAAATGGCGCCCCGTCAGATTGACGTAATAGATGGAGGCGCCCATGGCGATCTGGCCGGCCAGGAAATAGGCGCCGTTCAGGGCGCCGGCCGAGGTGCCGTATATTTCATCAAAACAGTCGGCGCAGCCGAGACAATCCAGGGCTTGCAGTGCGGCGGCGCTGATGAGGCCGCGCATTCCCCCCCCCTCCACCAGGACACCCAGGCGGGCGCCGTCGGCCGACGATCCGGGACGATATCCCTGCCGCAGCCGCTGTCGCAGAAGGGAACGGACCTCGGCGGCCCGGCAGCCATGAAGGTCGGGGGGAGGGATGTTCATCCAACATGCTCCGCGGGACACCTTGAGTCAACGGTCCTCACCATGAACCTCCGGCCTGCCGGTTGCCGGGCCCACCGTGATGGACATCAAGTCGCGGGCCAGGTGCAGGGGGCCATTGTACGTTTCCCGAATCTGGTTATCCACTTCCGCGTCCGAACCGACGGGATAGCGATGGGTGATCATGACGGCGGCAGCGCCGCTCTCGGCCGCCACCCGGCCGACTTCCCGGGCGGTCAGGTGGGAATCGTACACGGCGCGCCCGGCCGGAAAAGAGCAATCCAGCAGGGCCAGATCCACATCCCGGCAAAGCTCTACCAAGGCCGGGCAATAGGCCGTGTCGCCGCTATAGGCCATGCTACGTCCCCTTTCATCCAGTCGAAACCCCACCGCCGGGACCCGGCCGTGCCGCATCGGCCGGACTCGCAACCGGGCGCCGGGCAGGGGCACATCGCCTGCGAACATTTCCCGAATGATCAGTTGATACGATTTGGGGTTCGTGGCCGGGAACAGGTCATGGACGGCCTCAATAAATTCCTTCGTCCCCGGTGGCCCCACCACCAGCAAGGGCGCCTCGCGGGGTCCACCCACGCGGTAATTCCAGGCGAACAGCAACAGTGGCACATCGCTTACGTGATCCGGATGCCGGACATGGCTCAGTAGCAGGCCGTCCACATCCATGTAGTCAAGCTCCGCCTGCATCAGGCGCAGCAGAACACCACCGCCGCAATCCATCAGCAAGCGGTGGCGGCCGGCGGTGAGGTGATAGCCGGCACAGGCCTGGTCGGGGGTCAAGGAAACGGTGCCGCAGCCCAGGACCGTCAGTTTCATGCGCTTTTCCTTTCCAGCCCGCTTCGGGCCTGAGGGGACACGCCAAGTTTACAGCACCGGAGCACAAGAAATCAAATGACAGAAGGGCGAACACCAGTCGATCGGGCCGATTTTCGTCTGCCGCCTTCAATTTTGAATCCTCATAAGTTTGACAAAATCTAAACACACGGTAAAATAAATTTGACCGAAACGGCCAAGCATGTGGCGGATATAAGAGAGATGGGGTGATGATGAACGACAAGAATACACTTTCTGACCGGTTTGCCAGCCTGGGTTCGGACCCGATTCATCCGATCCGCTATGTGGTCAAACGGACCGGGCTTTCCTCGCACGTGATCCGGATCTGGGAGAAGCGTTATGAGGCAGTCAAGCCCAAACGCACGGATACCAACCGGCGGCTCTATTCCGATGAGGATATCGAGCGCCTGAACCTGTTGCGCCAGGCGACGGAGGCCGGCGAATCCATCGGGCAGATCGCCCACCTGCCCACTCCGGTTTTACGAGAAATGGTTGGGGAACAACCCTTGCCAATATTCTCCACCTCCTATGAGAAGGTGGCCGAGGAAACGGCGGCCGAGGATTTTCTCGACGCCTGCAAGAAAGCCGTTTGGGATCTGAATCACCGCTCACTGGAAAACCAGCTGGCTCAAGCCACGTTGCAGCACAGCCAAATGGTTGTGCTGAAGCACATCGTCCTACCCCTGATCGAATGGCTGGGGGATGGCTGGCAGAGCGGATTGCTGCGGATCGCGCATGAACACATGGGCTCGGCGGTCATGCGCACCTTTCTGGGTCAAATACTGGAGTCCACCGCCAATGAACAGCAGGATCCTTTGCTCCTTTGTACAACCCCCAGCGGTCAGCAGCATGAGCTGGGCGCCCTCATTGCCGCCATCGCCGCCGTCAACGAGGGCTGGCGGGTGCTGTATCTGGGTCCGGACATGCCGGCCGAAGAGATCGCCGGCGTAGCCATCGCCCGGAAAGCACGTGCGATCGCCCTCAGCCTGATGTATCCGGCCAGCGATCCCCGCGTCGGCCAGGAGCTTGTCCGCCTCAAACGACTGCTGCCGCCGGAGATTGCCATTGTCATCGGCGGCCGGGCCATGACATCCTATGCCCACGTCCTGGAACGGATCCGCGCGTTTTCCCACGATAATCTGGATCACTTTCGTTTCACCCTGCAGCATCTCGCCTCGGGTGCCATCTGAAAAGGGCCACCCGACCTTGCCGCACAATACTCTCCGTTACGCAAGACCGTTCAACATCTGATCGTCCACCAGGCGCCACCGGCGTCCACGATGTGAACGACTTTCACGGACAGCAACCCCGGGTTACATAAAACAAGGAAACCGGCAAGGAACTTGGCGATATATCGGGTACAACTGCTGGGGGACCCTGACTGCTGACCGACGCTGTTGCCGGGTCCACTCAACCGGTTCTGACCGAACTGCCGGCTGAATTTCTGCCTGGAAGAAATATTTTTCAATTTTATCCACTAGATTTTAAACGATTTAAATTAATGTCTAATATATTTTATCATTTTGTCTATTTTTTGTGAATCTTCCAGGTACGTATGGAATCTACTCCACCAACTCGATGAATTGAAGGAGAAAAAAATGAAACGTTACAGCTTGCTTCTCAGTTTGATGTTGATGGTTTTCGGTGCTTTTGCCGTGGCGCAGGAAGGCGCCTCCGTGTACGTGATTCATGGTATTCCCGGTGAGTCCGTCGGTATTGACGGCGCGCCGGTGGATGTCTATGTGAATGGCGGTTTGGTGCTGTCCAGCTTCATGTTTCGTGACATCGCCGGCCCCCTGAATTTACCCGCCGGCAGTTATGACATCGCGGTCTATCTCGCCGGTTCAGACCCCGAATTCGACGCCCCTGTCATGACTCTGCCCGGTGCCGAGCTGACGGACGGCCTGAATCTCACCATCATTGCCAATTTGACCGCCGATGGTGGTTTCGTACTCACTCCTTTCGTGAACAACATCATGCCGATCTATCGTTCCTTCACCTATTCCTTTTACTGGAACAACCCGGACCTGTCCCGTTTTGTGGTTCGGCATACCGCCCAGGCTCCCACCGCGGACCTCCTGGTAAACAATTCGCCCGCGTTCACCGTTTCCAACGGCACGGCGGCCAGCGCTGACGTTCGCGCGCGTAAGTACCGCTTCGCCATCGCCGCGACGGGTTCGTTCGTCCCCGTTCTGGGACCGGTGGATCTGGAACTGGAAGATGACAAGGCGTACTTCGCTTATGCCGTGGGTTCCCTGGCTGACGGAACCTTCGATCTGATTTTGCACACCATTGATCTGCTCGATTGATGATGGATTCGGGCTAGTAAAGTTTTGTGTTTAGATATGAGCCCGCCCTGACCGGCGGGCTTTTCTTTTTCATTCCCCCGCAAACCAGCTCATCGGGTCGCGAATCCGTTATCACTCCCTAATGAATTCCATTGCGATTGAAGCCCCCCGTCATCCCTCAGGTCGTGATCCTGCACTCCGATAAAAGAGCGGAACAGGCACACGACGCCAACATCCTGTTATCGTCGCCCGGATACTCGGGCCAGCATCGCATCCACGGCCTGGCAGGCGAGAAGGAAACGATTTTCCCAATCGCCGCCGATCAGTTGAAAATGGCTGCCCCGGGCAGCCAGCTCGGCCAGGCAACGTTCGCGAAACCATTCCCGCCGTTCGGGATGGTGGCGCTGGGGATCCTTGATATACGGCACGCCGGTATCGGTCACCAGGTAGAGATCATACGACCGTTCTCGCGCCACTCGACGAATCCACCCCGGGCACTGGCCGGTGAAAATCTCCGCCCACAGCGTCGTGGTCATGAGATCCGTGTCGCAGATGAGCACCCGGTTGGCCTGCCCGGCCAGGGCGTCTTCGGCGGCCAGTTGGCCGCGGGCGATGCGGTGGAAATCCTCGGCCTCGCAGCGGCCGTCCTGCAGATCAATGAGCCCGCGGGCGTACTCGGGCACACAAACCGTACCGTAGTGCGCGGCCAAACGGCGGGCCAGCGTACTTTTACCCGTGGATTCCGGACCGACGATGCACACCCTGCGCACGAAATAAGGCCGGACACACACCGGCAGATAGTCCCAGTATTGCAGCGGATCCTCCCGAATCATCGTCCCGGACACGGGCAGGATTTCACGCCGGATATCCACCGCCACGAACTCGGCCTTCAGCTCTTCGGCCAACCGCAAACCATATATTTCCGAGGCGAACACATAATCGGGACGGCACGGGAGGATCCGCAACAGACTGCTCCGCCAGATATCCCAAAAATCCGGATGCTCAAACGGCTGCTGGGGAATCTCGTCCGTCAGATGGAGAACGGTGAGTTCGGGGAACATCTGTTGGACCCAGCGGAACCGCAGATCGCCGGGAATGGGCTCCCGTGCCAGGGACCCCACCACCACCATCACCTCCCGGGTGTAATGACGGGCGAAATCAATGAGGAAACGGTGACCGCGATGGGGCGGCATGAATTTGCCGAGCACCATCCCCATGCCGGTGCCGCGGGGATCCGGGGCTTCTCTTTCCTCCAAAGGGCTGCTGTACATGATCTCCTCCCCTGGATCAGACCCGTTGGCCGGCCGGGATCAACGGTTCGGAGATGGCCTGACGGCAATAACTGCGGCGCCATTCCAGAAAGCCCAGGGTGGCCAACACCAGGAATACGGCATACAAACCACAAGTCAGATAAAGGGCCTTGTAATAGTAGATGCCCACAGCCAGGATGTCTACGGTGATCCACATGAGCCAGGATTCCATGATCTTCTTCGCCATCAGCCACTGGGCCATCAGGCTGAGGACGGTGGTGGCGGCATCCCAGTAAGGCAAATCCGCCCCGAACCAGCGATCCATGCTGGTCCCCAGTCCAACAGTACCCCCAACGGCTGCCAGGGCCCAGAACAGCCGGCCGGCGGGACGAAGCCAGGCCACAGGCAAGAGCCCCCGCTCGGGACCACCGTACAGCCAGTTATACCAGCCGTAGAATTGCATCAGAACATAGATGGCGTGCAACAACATATCCGAGTACAGTCGCGCCGCGTAAAACACGGGGATGTACAGGGTCACCTGCACCAGGCCGGCGGGCCAGCACCAGATGTTCTGGCGGATGGTGAGCACCACGCAGATAAAACCAAACAGGGTGGCGGCCGCTTCCAGCAGGGACATGCTTCTTACCTTTCCCGGCGAGGATTCGTCCAGCAGTTTGCCACAGGCAACGATGGATCTGAAGGGAAAATTTGCTGGCTGGGTACCGGCCTGGCTGGCTATGGCGGCTGTGGGTGCGAAAACGTTTATTGCCATCCACTCCCGTCGGCCAATAACCTGAAGTGTCCTTTAGCCATCGACCAAGGATGTGATGGAAAGAAGGCGTCGGCAACTGGTCATGCTGGTTGTCGGCGTCGTTGACATAGATGGCGATGGGATCGGTGATTCGCTCCCGCAGCAGGGTGCTCTTGTAGTCCACTGTTCCGCCACCCCGTCACGGGCACATTCCCGCTGGTGCCAGCACAGCAGGCGGCGGTTGCCGGCCAGGATCACCCCGTCCGGCAGGATATTGCGGCCCTGAATCTGATCCAGCCGTGACATCGTGACCTTCTTGACCAGGGGAGCATGCGTCCCTCTCCCGATGCGTCACGACGATTCGTGGTTCGACGGTTTGCGCGGAAACCACGGAAAGAAGGCGCTGGTGGTCCGCTGATAGTCCCGGTAGGCATTACCCTTGATGCGCAAGGCCTGTTCCTCGTTGGGTGGAATGCCGGTCACTCTCAGCAGGAACAACAGCATCAGAGCCGGACAGATGAGGGCCAGCCAGCCCCAGGGTGCCGCCAGGGCGAACAGGGCCAGGGCCACCCACAACAGCCACTGAAAAAAATAGTTGGGATGACGGGAATAGCGCCACAGCCCCGCACGGCACACTTTGTCCCGGTTGGCCGGGATTTTCTTGAAGCGCCGGAGCTGGGCATCGGCCAGGGCCTCGCCGCCGAACGCCACCAGCCCGAGTCCGATGGCCATGATTTCCAGAAACTGAAGATGAGGAGTCCGGTGCAGATTGACCAGCAGATACGGCAGGGAGAACACCACCAGCAGCAGGGCCTGAAATTGGAAGAAGAAGTATAGCTTGACATCGGTGCGCGCCCCCCATTTTTCACGCAACGCCTGGTACCGTCCCTCCTCGGGATAACCGATGATGCGGCGCCAAAGATGCCAGGCCAGGCGTCCGCCGGTCAGCAAACCCAATAACGTAATCACCACCTGGCGGACGAGATATCCTTCCAGGAGAAGGAAATACAGCACAGGCAGCATGGCCTGGCCCATTCCCCAACCGACGTCCACAATGCCGGCATTACCGGTCCGGCGCTGAATCAACCACAGTACCGTCATCATCAACGTCGTCGCCAGCAAAGCCAGTAGCAGACTCGTTGCTGCTGCGGTCATATTGTTTTCTCCTTGCCTGGAACAACGGATTTTGGCCGCCGGCATCACGAAAGCAGCGGCCCGCTGTGCGATTTGCCGGTCTGATTCCATCCGGCATGTGTCGGCCCCAATGATCCACCCTGTTCCATCCGGCGGCAGATAAAACTCGCCGAAATCTCATGACCATTGCCGATCCGGGGCGGGCTTTCGTCAGGAAAGGGGATGCGCCCGATCAGCCGGACGTTTCGCGCTGCCGGCAGATTGTGTTCAAACATGCCGGGAATCAAAGTAAGTCGCCGCCGGTCAGCTTTCCGCACATGCTTTCAGGACCTGTATAAATGCGGCCAGCTCGGTGAGGATCGGCGTTTCAAAAATGATCCGCACCGGCAAATCCACGCCGAACTCCGCCTGGATGCGGGAAATCAGTCGGACGGCCTGGAGGGAGTCCCCGCCGCGGGCGAAAAAATCATCTTGCCGGCCGACGGCATCCAGACCGAGGATTTCCATCCACAACCAGGCCAACCGATCTTCCGCGGCCCCCTTCGGCGGGGGCGACACGGACGGCGCCGTGATCGGGCCCGCTGCCTGCAGCGCCGCACGGTCCACTTTTCCGGTCGACGTCAGCGGCAGGGCAGACATCACCACGATCTCGGTCGGGATCATCACCTCCGGTAGCCGATCCCGCAGCTGCCGACGCAGCTCCGCTGTGTCCGGCGGGGTGTGCTTCGCCGGTACCACAAGGCCACGCAGCTGTTTCGAGCCATCCGGCATGGTCATATCAACCACCGCCACTTCCGCCACGCCGGCCATGTCCCGGAAAACCGCCTCCACTTCGGTCAGGGATACGCGCAGGCCGGCGATTTTGACCAAATGGTCCCGGCGTCCCATATGCTCCAGCTGCCCCTCCGACCGCCAGCGGCCCAGGTCGCCCGTGTGGAAATAACCATCCCGATCCCGGATTTCCTCGATGTGTGGCTCTCCTGTTGCTCCATGCCAGTAGCCCTGGGCCATGAATAGACTCTTCACCACGATCTCGCCCACCGCTCCTGCGTCGACATCATGACCATCTTCGCCAAGCAACCGGATTTCCGTACCGGGCAGCGTCTGTCCCACCGGCACGATTTCGTCGGCGGATTCCGTATCCCGAGTAAGGGCATACCAGCAGTATCCCGGCACTTCGGTACAACCGAACAGGTTGACCAGAACGCTCCCGTCACCACCAATCCTCCGGAAAAGATCCACATCCTGCGAAAACAGGGGCTCTCCCGCCAGCAGAAACAGGCGAGGTTCGGGAAACGACGCCCCCGGGGGAACATGTCGGGCAAAACGACGGAAAACCGTCGGCACCGAGTGATAGACGGTAATACCTTCCCGGCGCAACCAGTCGGGCAGGGCCTCAATCCCGCGAGCACGAATATCGTACAACACCAGGATGGCGCCGTTCAGCAACGCCCGGAACATTCCGCCGACTCCGGCCACTGAATTCGCTGAAAAGGGACACATGATGCGGTCCCGTTCCGTCAGGCGGAAGGCATGGGTGTCGAGTATTTTTTTTCGCAAAATGCTGTCATGCCGGAAGGCAACCCCCTTGGGCTCGCCGGTGGTGCCGGATGTATAGAGTATGCAGGCCAGGGACGACGGGGACACGGGAGACAGCACCCCGCCGTAGCTTTGCATGTCCGCCGTTTCACCCATGAGGACGACACGGGTGCCCACCGGGGCCACGGCCGTGGCTTCCGCCTCGTTCCGCCGGTCAGTCACCAGGCAGCGGGCGCCGGCATCGGCCAGCAGTAGACGTTGCCGTTGAAGGGGGGCACCCTGATCCAGGGCGACCCATGCCTTGCCGGCCTTTAGCACACCCAGCAATCCCACCACCAGCGCCGGTTCATGGCCGAGCAGCAGGGCCACGGGCGTGTTGGCTGGACCGTCCAGTTCCATCAGTTTCCAGGCCAGCCGGTCGGCCGATTCGTTCAGTTCGCCATAGGTCAGAATGGCGCCGTCTCCCTTGACGGCCGGCTGGTCGAGCCGGCGGGCCGCCACCTCTTCAAAAAAGGCAGGTATGGTCCGTCCGTGGTGTTCTCGTCCGAAAGAGATGCTGGCGGCTGATTCTGAACTGATTCGGTCCATTCCGTATCCTCGGCTGGTTTTGGGCGCGGCGGTCTCCTAACGGCGAATTTTCTCATGTTTTCGGCCAACATTCAACCAGGGGACGAAACCCTTTTTCGGCCATTACGCCGGCGCAACACCATCGGCTCGTATCAAGACAGCACCTCAGGTTAGAAGTGCACCATCCGCCGGTCCGTTGCCATTCTTTATCCGGCACCGGGTTAAATTCCGCCGCCCGAATGGACCCTCAACCGGCTCTGCCCGACATCATTCAGACACCATTGGGGAAAATTCTGTTTTCCGAACAAGAATGTTCCGATTCAACATATTGTTTTTAAAGATGTTAGCATAAGTTTCCCCAAATATATCCGTTGCGCCGTCGTCTATACCGCCATTGTGTCAAATTTGGATAATTTTTTCAATTTACTCAATCTAAATAATTTATGTTTTAGAAAGAGCATTCAAAAATTCTGTTTTCAGAAATTATGTGCCCAGAAATCAAATTGTAGAATTCTACTGGTAAAAAGGTAGATAACTAGCCGCCGGTCCGCTGTCCTGTTGCGTCCCGATGAACGGATCGCCGGCGAAGACGGCCTGGGGGTTGACTCTGAGGGGGAAGACTCCCGTTCCTTGATACGCTTTTGCCCCATCGTGGGCACCCCGGCGGCGGTTTCAGCCCCCCTTCTAACCGCCGCTTTATTTATTCCGGGAGGGTCGTGAATTTTTCGGATGGAAAGCCGGGCCGGATGAAACTCTCCAGCCCGGCGCATTCATCAGCGGCCGCGCGGAAAGCCCTTGCTCTTGAACTTCAGCGGCGTCTTGGTTTTCATTTCCTCCATCACCACGTCCACCGCTTTCTTCAGTTGCGGATCGTGACCGGCGATATAGTCGGCCGGCAGATACTCCACCTCGTAGTCGGGGGGCACACCTTCGTTCTCGATGATGAAGTCACCGTCCTTGCTGACGATACCGAAACTGGGCGCCGTGACATAGCCGCCGTCCATCAAGGGCGGATAGCCGCTGATGCCCACCAGGCCGCCCCAGGTCCGCTTGCCCACCAGTTTGCCGATCCCTGTCTCCCGGAAGGCCCAGGGCATGAAATCGCCGCCCGATCCGGCCATCTCGTTGATGATCATCACTTTTGGCCCGAAATGGGCGTTGGCCGGGCTGGCGAACGGTTCGCCGTAGCGCGGCTGCCACCAACTGAGGAAGGGGCGGTTCATGGTGTTGATGATGTAGTCGGCCACATAGCCGCCGCCGTTGAACCGCTCGTCGAGAACGATGGCCTCCTTTTCCAGCTGGGCGAAATAGTAGCGGGTAAAATAATCATAACCGGCCGAGGAGGTGTTGGGCAGATAGACATAGCCCACCTTTCCGCCGGACCACTCGGCCACTTGTCGCCGGTTCTGCTCGATCCATTCACGGTGGCGCAAGGAGGTCTCGCTCCTCACCGGAACCACCGTCACCAGGCGGCTGTCGCTACCATCGGCCGCGGCACCAACCCGGAGCGTCACCTGGTGATCCGCCGTGTTCTGAAAGAGCGAGTAGAAATTTAATTCCGCCGTCAGCGACCGGCCGTTCACCTCGAGGATAAAATCGCCCGCCTTCACGTCCAGGCCGGGGGCGGTCAGGGGCGCCCGCAGGTCGGGATTCCAGTTTTCGCCGAAGTAGATCTTCTTGATACGGTAACGGCCATCGGCGATTTCGTAATCGGCACCCAGCAATCCGCCGGGGACCTGGTCCACCTCGGGGTACATCCCGCCGCGATTGCGGGCGTGACCGCACGTGTATTCCCCGATCATCATATTGATCAGGTAGGACAGATCACTGCGATGGGCCACGTAGGGCAGGTACACCTCGTACTGCCGCCAGACGGCCGGCCAGTCGTGGCCGTGCATGCCCGGATCATAGAAGAAATCGCGGTTGATGCGCCAGGCTTCGTACAGCATCTGACGGAATTCCTTCTCCGGATCGGCCAGAATCTGAATATCAGCCGTCTTGAGCACACCATCCCCCGGTTTCACCTTCTTGCCGGCGTCGGTGATGGCCCATTTGGGACCGCTGCGATACAACAGTTTTTTGCCATCATGGGAAATGCTGTAGCCGAGGACGTTGGCGAGGATTTCCTCGTCCTTGCGCTTGTTGACGTTGTACAGATGCAGCTCGGCGCCGCGCGCATCCGGTTTCCGGCTCAGGTAGTAAAGCTGACCGGCGCTCCCCGCCTGCAGATCGCTGTACCGCCCGGTGGGCACGTCGATGGCCAGGATACGCTGGCTGATGCCGTCGAGGTCAATGCGGGTGGCTTTCTCTTCGGTTTTTTCGGCCTTCTTCTCCTTGGCCGGCTCATCCGAAGACTCGGTCGCGGCGTCCGCTTTTTCCTTATCGGCGTCTGCTTTCTTTTCGGCCTTCACCGGTTCGTCGTCGCTTTCGGGGGCGAAGGGCGAGACCTCATCCTTGGCCAGCACCATGACATACAGGTTATTGGTGGGATTGAGCAGATGGGAGGACATGTCCAGCCAGGCCATGTCGAGACCGACGTCGGTGCTGGCGGTGAAATAGAGGTACTTGCCGCTCTTGTCGAACACCGGATCGGCGGCAAAGCTCATGGCGTCGGTCAGCTGATGGGATCGGCCATCCTCGACGGAATAGAGGAAGATGGCCTGCATCCGGTTGGGAGCCGACCGGGTGTAGGCCAGCCAGCGGCTGTCGGGGGACCAGACGGGCGTCGGGTAACGCAGAAACTGCGGATCGGTGTCCACCGTGGTCACCTGTTCCGTTTCCAGATCCAGTACATACACATTCTGTTGGACATCGTTGAAGGCCAGTTTTTTGGAATCGGGCGACCAGACCAGATCGTAAAAGAACGCGGGATCCGACAGCGCGATGATCCGCGGCGCTTCCAGACCTTTCTGGTCGGCGATTTTCAGGACGTACTCCCCGTCGTGCTCGCCGAAATAGGCGATGTGGGCGCCGTCGGGCGACCAGGCCGGCCGGCGCTCCGCCCGGTCGTCGGTGCGGGTGATGTTCCGCACATCCCCCTTTTCAGCCGGCACGGTCACGATCTCGCCCCGCGCCTCGAACACAGCCCGCTGGCCCGTTGGGGAAATATCGGCGTTGAAGATCAGCCGCTCCGCCTTGACGAAACGCGGGCGACGGTTTAACTGTTCATTGGGGATGTTCACCGGAAGCTTCGTGATCTGGCCATCGGCTGGATTCAGGGCGTGCAACCAGCCTTCGCGCTCAAAAACGACACTCTGGCCATCGGTGCCGAACGTCTTGATGTCGGCCCCCTTGAACGCGGTGAGCTGGGTCAGCGTTTCCGTCACCGGATCGTACCGGTACAGGTTCATGACCCGGTCCCGGTCGGACAGGAACAGGATGCCGGAGCCCGCCCACTGGGGAAACACATCGTTACTGTCGGTGCGGGGCACATTCTTCACGCGGTTGTCGGCGAAACTGAACACCCAGACGGACGGCGCCGTGCCGCCGCGATAGCGCCGCCAGGCCTGAAACACGCTGGGCGACAGTGGATTGTAGGCGTAATAACTGCCGTCCGGGGAGTAGTCGCCGTTGAAGGCCATGGGGAACGGCAGCTGCTCCGGAATGACACCGTCAACGGCGATGCGATACAGCTGCTGGGAGCGGCTCAGGGAGTCCCGTGAGGAACCGAACACCACGCAGCGGCCGTCGGGAGACCAGCCGGTGACGATGTCCGGATAGGGGTGATAGGTCAGCCGTCGCGGCTCACCCCCTGTGGCCGGGATGATGTAGACATCCGTATTGCCGTCATACTCCGCGTCGAAAGCGATCCATTTGCCGTCGGGTGAAAAAAACGGATTCTCCTCCGTGCCGGGATGGGTAGTCAGGCGGACGGCATCGCCGCCGGCGACGGCCGCTGTCCACAAATCACCGCCGTACACAAAGACGATGCGGTCACCATGCACATCGGGGGACCGCAGCAAGCGGGCGTCGTCGATGGATAGAGCGAGAGCGCCCAGTGCCATGACGAACAGAATACCTATGGAACATCTCTTCCACCAGGGAATCATGCGTAACCTCCTACCAGATGATATGATTTCAGAATTGATTAATGCGGGCTTCCACCCGAAACACGGGCCCTGTCCAGGGATATACGTAAGGCGCGAACCATTCGTTTCAAGTAATACCGAAACAGTCTGCCCGGCGCCGCCGTTTTCCCATCAGCCGTTACCACCGAGAATGGCGACCCAGACGGCATCCGCCTGGCGATGCTCGAGGTGGATCTCTTCCTTGTCACGGTGGAGAACCCAGGTCCGGCCCTCGTTCCGGCGCGGGCCGCAGATCACCACATCGCCTGCCTGAAGACCGCAGTCACGACCCTTCTCCGTCACCTCGAGGACAGCCGCCCGCTCCTCGGGCCGCAGCTCGCTGGCCCGCAGTTTCTTACCCGGTTCGTGGCTTACTTCCGCTGGTATCCTGGAGCCGTGGGGGTCCTCCAGGGGGTGACCCAGCAGGTGGTCCATGAGGTGAACGGAGTCGGGATCGTTCAAATGTTCGAGCTGGTGGGCGATCTCATGGACCCGCTCCGGCGCCACACCCGTCCGATGCAGGTACGCCTCCCACAGCCGATGTGCCCGCAATAGCTTCAGCGCTTCACGGCGGCCTTTTTCCGTCAGGCCCAGCCCGTGATCCTGGCTCGACAGGAGTTCCGCCGACAGCATCTGTCGCAGGGCCCGCAAAATCACCGATCGTTCGCCCGTCACGGCGGCCGTCACCTTTTCCGGGGTGACCGCGCCCTCCTGTCGCAACACGAAGCCCAGCACGTCTTCCATGACCTGTTGCGGCACCTGGCGCCGGCGGCGGAACCAGCCGGCCAGGATACCATAGCGAGGAGCAACGAAAAGAACGACCAGGAACTGAATCGTACAGAACAACATGATGGCCCCACCGCCGCTGGTGTTGAACCACACGCACAGATACAGGCCGCCCACCACGCTGCTGACGCCGAACAGGGCGCTGAGCAGCATCATTTTTTCCAGCCGGTCACTGAGCAGGTAGGCGGTGGCTGCCGGCGTGATGAGGAGGCCCACCACCAGAATGACCCCCACCATGGACACGGCGCTCACCACCACCAGGGAAACACTGACCGTCAGGGCGTAGCCCACCAGGCCGACGGGGATTCCGATGGCGGCGGCCAGAATGGGATCGAAGCTGGTGATATGAAAAAAGCGAAAAAACAGGATGATGACGGAAAGGACGATGGACCCGGCGATGGCGGCCACCCACAGATCGGCGTCGGCCACACCCAGCACGTCGCCCATGATGAAGTGCATCAGGTCGATATGTACGTATTCACTAAAGGCCGAGACCAGCACCACGCCGGCGGCGAACACGCCGGTGTAGATAATGCCGATGGCCGTGTCCTCCTTGATGCGGGAGATATTGGAAACGAATCCGATGAGCCCCACCGTCAGCACCGCCGCCAGGACCGAGCCGACAAGCATGGCCGGCGCGTGAGCTTCCAGACCGAAGGCCAGTTTCATGAACAGATAGCCGCCGGCCACCCCGGCCAGCATGGCGTGGGACAGGGCATCCCCCAGGAAGGACATCTTGCGCAGGATAACCAGGCAACCCACCACGCCGCAGACCACGGCGGTCATCATCCCACCGACGAGGGACTTGATAAAGAACGTCTCGCCAAGAGGGGCCAGCAGCGCCTGCCGCAGGAAATCCGTCATGACTCCCTCCCTTCGCCCGGTTGCTCGGCCGCGGCCAGCATCTCGAAGGAGCGGATGCTTCCCTCGTACACCTCGCTCAGCAAGGAGGGGACCAGCACTTGTTCAGGCGTACCGTAGGCAAACATTCGCTGGTTCAGCAGGACCAGCCGGTCGAAATACTCGGCCGCCGTCACCAGGTCATGGTGTACCACCACCAGGGTGCGACCACGGGTCTTGGCCGCTTCCAAAACGTCAAGGATCGCCCGTTCCGTCGCCGCATCCACTCCCGCAAACGGCTCATCCATTAGCAGAATGCGGGCCCCCTGGGCCAGGGCCCGCGCCATGAAGACACGCTGCTGCTGTCCGCCGGACAGCTGCCCGATCTGGCGATGCTGCAAGTCGGCGATACGGACCATTTCCAGGGCCTGCCCCACCATTTCATGATCCCGGGGCTGGGGATTCTTCCACCATGGAATATACCCGTAACGCCCCATCATGGCCACCTGACGGACGGTGATGGGGTAGTCCCAGTCGACCTCTCCCCGTTGCGGGACGTAGGCCACTTCGCCCCGCACCTCGTCCATGGTCCGGCCGAAAATCCGCACTTCCCCAAAATCGGGCTCGATGAAGCCCACGATCCCCTTGATCAGGGTGGATTTGCCCGATCCGTTGGGCCCGATGACCCCCACCAACAATCCCGGCGCCACCGTGAAGCTGACGTCCAACAGGGCCGGGCGGGGCCCGTAACTGATGGTCAGATTCCGCACGTCAATGGCCGGGGGCGCATCTGCTTTAGTGGACAACTTCAACCTCCTTCGTCGCTGCCGGGGTCTGGATATTCACGCGGAAAACACCGGCGATCCGGCCGGTGGCGTCGGACCAGAGGGTCTTTTCGTCGACGATGCGGCCCCGCCGCAACAAATCCAACCGCACGGCATGTGTCCGGTCGGCTTCGGCCGTGTCCGGTGTCGCGGCCACATAGATCTCGTTTTCTCCGGGGTGGAGTCCGATCACCGTGTCCACCCGGTAAACCGCCCCCGCTTCCAGGTCTTGGGCCAAGGCAACCATCTGCGGCCGGCCGTTGACCCGGACCTCCACCGGTACCGACTCCGCCGCCGGGATCACATCGAGGGCGAAAGGATCCAACGCGGCCATAAAGGTCGCCTGCAGGCGCAGGGTGTAGTCCGTTACCGACGGCCGGGAGGCCGCCACCGGCAGCAGGGATTCGGCCGCCGTCCCGCGTGTCTGCATGTACAGCCCCACCCCGCCGATGAAAACCAGCCAGACCAGGATCGCATAAATTACCCGCATGAACTCTCTCCTCCATCGTTTCGACCACCTGACGGCGCCTCGCAGAGAATTCCCGGACGGCGGGCTTTCATCTCCGGGCCTCCCCTACCGGGGCCAGAGCCTGAATGATGGTCAGCGTGTTCTCCCGCATCATGCCCAGGTACGTCTCACCGGCCGAATCCCTCGGCCCCATGGAGTCTGAATACAACTCGCCGCCGATGGCCACTCCGGCCTCCCGGGCGATTTCGCGCAACAGCTTGGGATTGACGCTGGTCTCCACGAAAATGGCCGAAATGCCGGATTCCCGGATGGATTCTATGACCAGCTTCCGGCGCTCGGGCGACATCCCGCCGCCCACATCACGCCCCGTGGACCAGCCCACCGGCGCGCGGTTTTCGAAACCGTACTCCTCGGCAAAGTAGTTGAAGGCGTCATGGCTGGTGACCAAGATGCGCCCGGCGGGCGGAATGGTGTTGAACTGCTGCCGGATCCAGGCATCGAGCACCCGCAACTGTTGCAGATACAAGGCGGCCCGGGCCCGATACTCCGCCTCACCGGCGGGATCCAGCACGTTCAGGGCGGTTAGGATATTGCGCACGTATACCGCCGCGTTGCGGGGGCTGAACCAGGCATGGGGATCAGGTACCCGACGGCCTTCTTCTTCCAATTCCAGCAGCTGTACGCCGTCGGTACAAGTCACCACCGGTTTGCCCGCATCCTCTGCCAGGGTGGCCATCCAGTTCTTTCCCTCCAGGTTGAGTCCGTTCTGCAGGCAAAGATCAGCCTCGGCCACCATGCGGGCATCGGCCGGTTTGGGCATGTAGGTGTGAGGATCCTCGCCCGGGGCCAGAATACCGTGTACCCGGACACGATCACCCGCCACCTGGCGGGCGAAATCCGTCACCTGGGTGGTGGAACAAACGATGAGAAAATCCACGTCACGGTCGCCGGCTCCGGCCCAACCGACCAGGGGCAATATTCCGACCAGTGTCACCAACGTTAGCATCTGTTTCATGGAACTCCATACCTTTACGGCACGTTTGGATGCGCCCGCCGACCGCCGGTTGCGCCGGGGCCGCGGAACGGGACAACGGACTCATCTTCGGCAACGGCGCATGCTTTCGGCGTGATGAGCGCCTACCCGTTTTTATGGACTACTATAGAACGCGGCTCGGTTGAATTGCAATGGCGGATTTCGCCGGCCGCTTTTTCCACCGGCCGAACGCTCCGCTATTGAACAAAATCCAGCCTCTCCCTATAATTTGGTGTGTGCAGATTTTTCCATATCTGTCGTCGAGACCGGCATGCAGGATGGACAATCCGCATTTTCGGCCGTATGTGCTGGGGTCGGTTCGGCGCTCAGTTTTAAAGGAGCATCCCATGAACATCAACACTTCCATTCCCCGTCAACAATGGGCTTTCCGTCTGCTGATGGTGCTGGCGGCGGTCATGAGCCTGGGTCGGGCCGCCCTTCCGGCCGATGGGTCTTTCACCCTGGAAGATATCCTGGGCACGCCGTTTCCGTCCCAGCTCACCGCCTCGCCCGACGGACGAACCCTGGCCTGGGTGTACGACCACCAGGGCGTACGCAACATTTGGGCAGCCCGGTCGCCCGAGTTCGCCGCCCGTCCGGTGACACCTTACCCCACCGATGACGGCCAAGTCATCGGCGACCTCGAATTCAGTCCCGACGGACGAACCGTGGTTTACGTCCGGGGTGGAGGTGCCAACCGGGCCGGTGAATTCCCCAATCCCCTGAGCAGCCCCGGCGGAGCCGAACAGGCCGTGTGGGCCGTTGACCTCAGCGGTGGCGAACCGCAACGGTTGGGCGAAGGGCACAGTCCGCTCGTCTCGCCCGCTGGCGACGTGGTCATCTGGCTGCACCGTGGCCGGATCCTGCAGGCGCCCCTCGACGGCTCGGCCCAGCCCCGTCCCCTGTTTCAGGCCCGGGGCGGCTGCCGGACACTGGCCTGGTCCCCCGACGGCGGTCGGCTGCTGTTCGTCAGCGACCGGGACGACCGGTCATTCATCGGCATCTACGACGTAGCCGCCGACTCTATCCGCTGGATCAAGCCCGATTTCAACCGCGACAGCCACCCCGTCTGGTCGCCCGACGGCACCCGGATCGCCTTTCTGCGCTTCGCCGGGGAGCGGTCCGACGAAGTGCGCACCCTCAGCATGGACGTCGGCTTCGCCATCGTCGTGGCCGACGCCGCCTCCGGCCAGGGCCGGACCATCTGGCAAACGGACCAGGGCGGCGGCTTCGCCCAGTACTACAACGCCCATCCCCTGCGCTGGGCCGCCGGCGACCGGCTGGTCTTCTACTCGGAGCACGACGGCTGGATGCACCTCTATTCCGTTTCGGCGGAGGGTGGCAAGGCCACAGACCTGACACCGGGCGAGTATGAAGCCGAACAATCAACTCTCACCACGGACAACCGCTCCGTCATTTTCAATACAAACCGCGACGATGTGGATCGGCGCCATCTCTGGCGGGTTCCGGTGACGGGCGGCCCGGCAACGCGTCTCACTGCCGGCGACGGCATCGAATGGAGCCCCGTGCCGCTGGAGGACGGCCAACGGATCGCCATCATCAGCTCCACCGCCGTCCGCCCGGCCGCCGTCAGCATTGTTCCCGCCGGTGGCGGTAGTCCGGAATTGATGCACCCGGCGGTTATCCCCGACTCGTTCCCCGGCGGACAATTGGTGACTCCCCGACAGATCATGTTTACGGCGGGCGACGGCCTGACCATTCACGGTCAGCTGTTCCTGCCCCGCAATCCCGCCGGCGGCCAGGCCCCGGCCGTCATCTTCATGCACGGCGGCCCCATCCGCCAGATGCTGCTGGGCTTTCACTACAGCGGCTACTACCACAACGCTTACGCATTCAACCAGTTCCTGGCCAGCCGGGGCTATGTGGTGCTGTCGGTGAATTTCCGCTGCGGCATCGGCTATGGCCGGGCGTTCCGCAACGCCGCCAACCAGGGCCCGCGCGGCGCCGCCGAGTACCAGGACATCGTTGCTGGCGCCAGATATCTGCAGACCCTGGATGCAGTCGATCCCCGGCGCATCGGCCTGTGGGGCGGCTCCTACGGCGGCTACCTGACCGCCATGGGCCTTGCCCGCGATTCGGCCCTCTTCGCCGCCGGTGTGGACCTCCACGGCGTGCATGACTGGTCACTCCGGGCGCGGCGCTGGCGCGGCCAGGATGGCTGGGGCCTGCAGGGCGGGGAGGAGATGCGCCTGGCGTTCCATTCATCACCCGTGGCCGATGTGGCATGGTGGACGTCCCCGGTGCTGGTGGTCCACGGCGACGACGACCGGAACGTCGATTTCATCCAGAGCACGGACTTGGTCCAGCGCCTGCGCGACCTGGGGCGGACGCCGGTGGAAACGCTGGTCCTGCCCGACGAGGTGCACAGCTTCCTGCTGCACCGTTCGTGGCTGACGGTCTTCCACGCTGCCGCCGATTTCTTCGACCGGTACATGAAAGATGCTCCTCCGGCAACGGAGTAGTGCACGGGTGCGCCGGTGGCCGTGAGGTCGTTGGCGATTCCTTTTTGTCGAAAAAATACGTTGTACCGTTATTTCATCGAGATGTCTGCAGAGAAAATCAGACCCCTACTTCCTCCCCGGCTGTTGGACGCTCCCTGTAATTTAGTCCTGCAACGTGAGTTCCTTGACGGTTATTTTATATCTCCGGAGTAGTGCCTTGATCTCATGGGTGCTGAGCTGCCGGTTTTTCTGGATCTTTCGTCGTTTGGCCAGGATTGGAAACAGACGCTTGGCCGCGCTGAGATAGGCCCAGCCGAGGGTTTTCACCAGACGCCAGCGGCCGTGCTCCCTGACGAATCGGCCGGAGGACCCGGTGGCCGCCAGCGCGCCGTACGCCTGCCAGGCATAGCGCCGCAGCGCCCAGAACGGATTCTGCAGCAGAACGCCCAGCGGAAAATTCTTCAGGGCCAGGAACAGCCGGTTGCGCTCCACCAGCATGGCCTTGAGGGGCGAGTAGGCGCCGGCTGTGCCCGAATGATGATGGTACACCACCGCCCGGGGGACGTACCAGGCCCGCCAGCCCAGCAGCCGCGCCCGGATGCCCAGATCGGCGTCGTCGCCGTAGGCGAAGAAGTCGTCGTCAAAGCCGCCCGTGTCGGCGAGAAGCTGACGGTGGTAAAGGACCGCGCAGCCGTCGGGCCAGAGGATCTCCTCCTCCGCTTCGAACTGGCCCTCGTCCTTCTGGCCCGTCCCCCGGCCGCGGTTGAGCCCGTCCCGATAGATAAGATGTCCGGCCTTGTCGATGAGGGTTTTGTCCCAGGCGAAGAGTATCTTGCCGCCCAGCATGCCGATCTTCCTCTCCGGGTCACCGCAGCGCACCAGCTGCTCCAGCCAGTCAGGGGCGGCGACGGCGTCGTTGTTCAGCAGGGCGATCCACTCGCCCCGGGCTTCCCGGAAGGCCAGGTTGTTGGCCCGTGTAAACCCGGTGTTCTCGCCGAGCATTAGGGCGCGGGCCCGGCCGTTATCACACCATTCGCGCACGAGCCGCTCCGAACCGTCAGTGGACCCGTTGTCCACCAGGATCAGCTCACAGCGCGGCCAGGTCTGGGCGGCCAGTGATTCCAGGCACTCCGCGAGATACCGGATACCGTTCCAGTTCACCACGACCACGCTGATCAGGGGCTCGGAATTCGTCATGGGCGGTTACCATATGCTCTGTTGGCCCGTTTTCTGTCTGTTCGCTTGTAATCGCATTTCCTGATGGACATCCCTCCGCGGCAGATGTCATCTCAGCTGAAACGCTCCGCCCGTGGAACCGGCGATGTTTTCTGTGGACCCCGCTGCCGCCATCCCGTATGATCGCCTCGTAGCGATCCGGTCTATCCAAACCCTCGATTACCACCGGGTCACGGGCATCCAGGACCCCATCATACCACGATCTCACCCGCCATCAACAGGAACTGCGGTCACCGGTCATGAATGCGGGTCAGAACGGACCGTCCATGCCATTTCGTTGAATAAATTCAGACTGAAAGATCGCCCAAAACACGTCCGATTGGAGATGAGTCCATGAATCAACCATCCGCCCGCTGTTTTGCCATTGTCTACCGGTTAGCCAGCCCCCGCCTGTACGACGTGGACGCCTGGACCGACGAGGAAAACGCCGTCGTGGGCCGCCATTTCGACCAATTGAGGAAACTGCTCGGACAGGGGAAGCTGGTGCTGGCCGGCCGGACCCTCATTCTGGATCCCGAAGGTTTCGGAATTGCCCTGCTGACAGGCGTTGATGAAACCGAAGCCCGCGCCATTATGGAGAATGACGCCGCCGTCACCGCCGGCGTCATGACCGCCGAGCTTTTCCCCTTCCGCATCGCCCTGAGCGGATGAGCACCGCCCTATCCGCCGCCATTGTCATCCTGACATGGTGCCAGGCTCTGTCACAGACAAGTTTCAGGTCATCTTCCCAGAGTGCCAGGCTCTGTCACAGCCAAGCTTCAAGTGACAGATTTCAGGTATCAGCAATTTCAACGTGAAACGTGAAATTGCGATTTCCTGGTGTTTCCTCGACCGTTCACCCTGACAGGGTGCCAGGCTCTGTCACAAATTTTTTTCGGGCCGGATGTCACCAAGTTGAATCAAAATCCTGAATACTATCACGATAACAAGAGGCGGTGATCCCTTCGTGGGACAACCTGAAAACCGCCGGTTTAGTCCGGGAATTCGAGGTGATTAAGAAGTTATGGATCCAGAGTAGCTGCATCACGGGCGGGGATGTTTAACACAAAATAATAGAGGACAAATATAACCAGAAACACAAAGATGGCCGACCAGGCGATGTCCGAGGCGAAATGGGCGCCCAGCACCATCCGCGTCAGCCCGATGCCGGCCCCCATGGCGACGGCGCCGAGCAGGCTCAAGAGCGCCAGGCATAAGGAACGCCGATGAAATATGAAGTAGAACCCGGCCAGGGAAAAGCCAACGGAGCTGTCGCCGCTGGGAAAGGAGTAGCCAACATTCGGTTCATCCATCTGGAATGGCCGGCGATATTCATAATCGCCACCCAGCAGGCGCGTTTGCTTTGGCCTTGGACGGCCGGTGTGCGGTTTGAGCAGGGCGTTCACGATCAGGCCGGGTCCGAGGGCCAGTATGAGCACAAAAAAAAGAGCCGGGATTCGATACTTCCGCCAGCGGATATGAAAACAGGATAGCAGGAACAATCCCAGGGCGAAGGAAGCCATGCCGCCGGCCAGCCAGGGGATCGTTCGGCTCACCGTCTGCGACACATCGATGAGCACACGGGAGAACACTGTCGGCTGGATCCCCGCTTCCCAGCACAGGAGGGCCAGTTTCAGATCCAGGGCAGGATCGGCGAACAGCAGCAGATTGAAAAGGATCAGCGCCAGGATGACCACCGCGTGGGGTAGCCATTCAGGTCGTCTTTGCCTCACACCATGACTAAGGGAATGGCGCAGTTTCATTGTTGATGATTACACTTGAACAAGGGAATACTCCAGACTGCGACCGGTTGTCAATAAGAATTGCTGATTTCCTTTTGCGCACCCGGATAAGTCGGCCAAAGTCCCGCATCGGCCTGCTGTTTGTGAAATTTACGTGACAAAGCCTGGCACCATCAGTTTTGTGACAGCGCCTGGCACTGTCTCGACGAATCGGCGAATGACCGACGGGGCAAATCCGCGAAGGGATAATCATTTCGCAATCGTATGCCAATGCTATTGGACAAACTTTTGTGACAGAGCCTGGCACAATCTCTTTCCTATATTCGTCTATTTCTGCAAGCGTCAAAATGCGACAATCTGAGACAAAAACAAGGTCAAACAACGTCCCGATTATGAGTCATTCAACCAATATATCTGGCGGATGTACATAATTGCCCAAAATAGATCACCTCATATCCAGCGAAATTGGTTCATCCTGTTAGATAGCTTTATCATGCAAAAGAAGGAAAATTGCTGAAAAAGAGGATTCCAATGTTTTATTCAATTCTCTTGAAAATGCCTGTTGAAAAGCGATCATCCACTACGTCTCCTCTTGCCTTTATGGGTGTATTCCAGTAGAATCCAGGCATCGTTGCGAGACGTCAATCTTTACTAAAGCGCGCCATGCTAGACAATGGGGTGGATTTCAGTGATGCAAAACCATAGCCGGGGGGGGGCGAAAATGACCGAGCGAAGGCGCCTGGAAACCTGGAAGGAGATCGCCAATTACCTGGGGCGCGGTGTGCGCACTGTCCAGCGCTGGGAAAAGCACGACGGATTGCCGGTGCATCGGGAGGCCGGCGGCCGCAAGGAGAGCGTCTTTGCCTGGTCGGACGAACTGGACGCCTGGCGGGCAGGGCATCCTTACCCCAACGGGCTTGAGCTTTCTCCCGGGGCCAGCTATCCGAATGACCAGGAGCCGACAACCAGCGGGCAACGCCCAGCGTCGTCAGGTCGATCCGTTGCCCGCAACCAGAAATGGCTGGTCTTAATTCCGGCGCTGGGGATCCTGCCGGTCGTGCTCGCGGTGATCTTGCTGCCCGGTCAACCCGGAGAGGATGACGCTCTCTTCTTCAAGTTCCACGAATACGACCGCGGCAGCCAGGTCGACATCTATAACGCCAACAATATCAGGATCAAATCATTCCGTTCGGGGATGATCAATTTCAAGCTGACCCTTGTAAGCGACAAGAATGAGCTGCGCATGCTGAAAACCATCGATCTCGATGAGGATGGCTGGCTGGACATCGTCTTCGCCGATCTGCACTATTCGTCCCACAACAGAATCTACATCTATCTGCGCCAGGACGTGGACACCGTCCAGTTGGCGCGATCCTGGTCACTCGGCGAAATATTTGAATACGAAGGCGAACGCTTCGGCGACTTCGGCTGCGAGCAGATGATATGCGAAGACCTGAACGATGACGGCACCCCGGAAATTGTGGTGGGGATGAACTCCCACCCCCATTTTCCGTCCTTGTGTCGCATCTACGATCTGCATGGCGCGGTCATGGCCAGCATCTATCATCCCGGCCGGATCAACAATCTCAACGTGTACGATCGCGATGGCGATGGACGGAAGGAACTCTACGTCGCCGCCACCAACAATTTTCTGGCGGAAGAATTCAGCGCGCCCGTCATGTACGTCGTGGAGAATGACTGGGAAACCAGGGATCAGGAAGCGTCCTTTTTCGGTGAGAATCGATCATTGGCCCCGGCGGTGACACCCGGTTTTCGGGTGATCTACGTTTGTCTCAAACGCGACCGGGTCCTGCCGTCCCAGCAAACCTGGGAGAGCGCCTGGCTGGGAACCTTCGCCTTCAAGCAGCCAGCGCCCGGACCCATTATGGTTCAGGCCAGCCCCCTGGAGGTCAGCGACGCCCAAGGCCCTCCGAAACTGGTCCATTTGCGGTCGTTTTATTTCGACAGCGGGATGAATTTTGTGCAAAGCTATATTCAACAGGAATTTATCACAAAATACAGCATCGACATCTCCACGGCGGAAGTCCAGGATCTCCTCCGCCCGATGTACTGGAACGGCCACGGCTGGCAGGAGGACGTCTGCACCATCCCGATGGCGGATGCCGCCGCCCCACCGGCTCAGCGGCGGCCTCTTCCGTAAAGCGGCACCCATCCCCCGGCACCAGTTTCCATAGCACTCTTTTGCCTTTCTTTTCTTACCTGATACCTTGAACCCTTCTTTTTCTTCCCCGCCAACACAAAGCGGCACTGCGTGCCGCACTCCTGTAACTATTAAAGTATAACGCCTGATACTGTTCAAAATCATTCTAAAGCATTATTTATTGGGAGTTTACGCCATGCACACGTAGCAAGCGACAACATCCACTTCAGCGTTCAGTGCTCCTTTTCAAATCCAGAAAGGACTTCAGCCAGGAGTCGAAGGATTCGGCTTCCTCTGAGAACTCGCAGA
>JAFGRT010000097.1 GCA_016935015.1 Acidobacteriota bacterium
GAGATAACCACCAGGGCGTGGGCCCGGGCGATGAGGGAGGCGATCTTGACGCTGCGGTATAACTGACCGGGGATGACAACCTCGATCTCCTCGTCCCCTCGCAAGCCGTCGGCCATGATGATGGGCATACCGGTCTTTTCAAGGGTGAACCCGTGCTCGTGCGCCAGGCGGAGATGATCCACGGCATTGGAGCGCTGGCCGCGGTAGAGAGTCGATGTTTCCGTCAGGAAGGGGATCGCCTGACGGTGTTTGATCTGCTCGCCCAGCGTTTTCAGATACAGCGGCCGCACATAACCGTTGCTGTTCCGTTCGCCGAAGTGGGTCTTGACGGCCACCATGTCGCGGGCCCCGATGAACGAGAAGAGATCCAGCCGCCGGACGGCCTGTTTCAGGCGCTTGGCCACGGCGGAATCGTCTTCCTTGTCGGTGGTTCGCAGAAAAAATACCTTGGCAGCCATGATGGATTCGACTCCCGGATTCGAGAATGATGATCCCGGCGGCTCCGGATTGACGCTCACCGCCGGGCGGTGGAAAAGTGACCGGCCGCCCGTCAGTTGGGGATGATCAATCGTTCACCAGGGTGCAGCGTGCTGCCTGTCAGCCGGTTGGCGCTCTTCAGGGAAGATATGTCCGTGTTGTAACGCCGGGCGATCCCATACAACGTGTCGCCCCGGCGCACCACATGGACGCGCGGAGCGGCGGCGGCGGTTGTCATGCCGCCGGGGACCGTCAGCCGCTGGCCGGCATAAATCCGGCTCTGGCGCGAGAGGCCGTTGCTCGCCAACAGCTGGTCGAGGGAGGCCCCCAGCTTGCGGCTGATCCCCCACAACGTGTCGCCACGGAGCACGGTATAGGATCCGGCGGTGGCGCTCCGGCCGGTGGTACCCTGGCTGGCGGGTGCCGGGCGGTCGGCCAGGTCGAGTTTCATGCCGACCCGCAACAGGGATGATTCCAGCGCGTTGCGCTGCTGGATGACGCTGACGGGGATGCCGCTTCGCCGGGAGATGCCCCACAAGGTATCTCCGCGCTGGACGGTGTAGGTGCCCGGACGGATGGGTTGGCTCGGGGCGTCGTCGGCATAGGGCGTCGCCGACGGCGAAATATTGGAGAGCGGCACCAGCAGGACCTGTCCGATCCGCAGGATGGGATTGCGGCCAGGCAGGCTGTTGTAACTCTTGATTGCGGCAATAGATACGCCGTATTGACGCGAGATCTTCCACAGGTTGTCGCCAGCACGCACCGGATGCTGGATCCATTTCAGGCGATCCTTCATGGGCAGAGCGAAAAGGTCGGCCAGTTTCTCCTCCCCGGCTTGTACGGGAATGCGAAGATCGTATGTCTCCGTATCGGGGGGCGTCACTCGCCGGCGCAGGGCCGGATTGAGCTCCTGTAGGCTTTCCAGGGGGACGGCCAGGGCTTCGGCCACGATCTGCAGATCCGTGGGCGATGGGATGTCCACCGTCCGATAGCGATAGGGTTCGGCCTTCTGCGGCGAAAAACCGAACCGCTGGGGATCCTTGCCGATGATGATGGCCGCCAGGATGGCCGGCACGTAATTGCGGGTCTCGCGCGGCAGCTGGCGCCGCTCGCAGATTTCCCAGTAGTCGAGGTTGGGATAGCGCTTGAGGGTGCGGCCGACACGACCTTCGCCCGAGTTGTAAGCGGCCAGGACCAGGTACCAGTCCTCGAACTGGGCGTACAGGTTCTTCAGGTAACGGCAGGCCGCCCGGGTGGATTTTTCCGGGTCGGAACGTTCATCCACCCACCAGTCGACGCGCAAGCCGTACTTGCGCCCCGTCCAGGAGATGAACTGCCAGATGCCTTTGGCCTTGGCCCGGGAATAGGCGCGGGTGCTGTAATTGCTTTCCACCAGCCCAAAATACATCAGGTCGACGGGCAGCCCCTCTTCCTGAAAGATGCGGGTGAACAGTTCACGGTAGCGGACCAGCCGGTCCAGGCCGAGGGCGACCCGCTCCCGTTTTTTGCCGGTGGTCAGGTAATGGATGTAGGTGATGACCTGCTTGTTGATATAGATGGGAAAATCATACTTGCGGTTGAGGATGTCATCCTCGATGAGATGCTCGATGGCCGGATCGATGGCGGTCGGAATAAGGTTGCCGTCCACCATTTCCTCGATGGGAGATGTCTCGGAATCGGCGTCGGGATAATCGCCGTTGGCGCTCCACAGGGCGATGGTGGGCAGCTGCTCCTGGTAGGCGGTGGAACGGGCCAGCAGTTCTTCGAAGACGGCGAAGACCAGCTCGTTTTCCTCCACGGGGATGCCGCTATAAAAGAAGCTCTCCAAGGCATAGAGAAACTCCTCTTCCGCCTGGAAGGGGTCGCCCAGGTCCAGGTAGAGCTCGCCGAGTTGAAATGCTTCCCGCGCCTCCAGCAGGAGACTCATGTCCGGAGTCGAGGCGGTCGATTCATCGAACAGCTGATATTCCTGAATTTGTTGCCGGAGAGGATTGCCTTCGTGGGCGGGAGGTGCCGATGCGGCAAGGAGAGGAATATGTAGTACACCATAAATGAAAAATGAAATAACAAGTTTTCTCTTCATAGTTCCGTAATGTAATAGATATTTTTCGTTTTGTCAATCAGTAAAGTTATTGTTTGGATCACTTGAATAAATAGGAAATTTCCGTGCCGGTTACCGAAATGGGTATGCTATACTGAAAATTCTTCCGCCACACTCCCCCGCGGGATTCCGTCCCGGTGGCGGGCTGGGTGAAAGCTGCCAGCCGTCCAAAAATGACCGGATCGGGTGACCGACATGCTGATCAGCAGCCGATCGAATGAAAAAGTCAAACAATTCATCCGGGTGAAACGCAACATCCTGGCCCATCACCCTTGGTTCGTGGTGGAAGGAGAGAAGCTGTTGCGTGAGGCGGCCGCCTCGCCCCACCGCATCGTCACGGTGTTCGTTTTACAAAGCTGGGAGAGCCGGTTGGGCAACCTGCCGTCCTGTGAAATCCATTCAGTTACGGCGGAAGTGATGCAGAAACTTACCTCCCTGCGCCAGCCGACGTGGGTGGTTGCCCTGTGTCGTCGCGAAGGGACGCCGGCCCTCCCCGATCTGCTGGCACCTACGCCCTGGCTTATTCTGGACGGTCTGCAGGATCCGGGAAATGTGGGCACCATCTTCCGGGCTGCTGAAGCATTCGGTTCGCCGCCGCTGATCCTGCTGCCGCCGTCGCCGGCCCCTTTTCATGAAAAGGTGATTCGCGCCAGCGCCGGTTCGGTGCTAAGGGTGCCTTACTGGCGACCGGCCGACCATCAGCAGTTGCTGGATGAACTGCGCGAGCGGGAGATCCCCCTCTGGCTGCTGGAACCCGCCGGTGAAACGGCCCTGGACGATGTGAAACCGGGCGCCGCAACGGCCTTTCTGGTGGGGAACGAGGGGCATGGTCCCAGTCCGGCCCTGGCGGCCATGGTGCAGTGGACGATCCGCATTCCCATGGCCGCCGGTGTGGACTCCCTGAACGCCGCCACGGCGGCCGCCATCCTGTTGCATCATCTCTTTCCGGTCCCATCCGCTGCGCCGCGACCCTGAAGGAACCGGGATGCCGGGCGACACGACGGGCCGGCCGGGGTTGAAGTATACGCCATGATGAATGACGCGAAACACGGCAAGAGCATGCAAGGCTCCCTGTTCGAGACGGATTCCACCCCGCCGCCGGCCGAGCGAGTGCCCCTGGCCCATCGGGTGCGGCCGCGGCACCTGGATTTGTTCGCCGGTCAGGAGCATATCCTCGGACCCGGACGACCGTTGCGTCGGATGCTGGAATCCGGCAAGATCCACTCCATGATCCTGTGGGGACCGCCGGGAACCGGCAAGACGACCCTGGCCTGGATCATCGCAGAAATCATGCAAACGCACGTGGTGAGCTACAGCGCCGTGGTGACGGGCATTAAGGAAGTGCGGGATGTGATGTCCGACGCGGCCTATTTCTTTGACAAGACCGGCCGCCAGACACTCCTGTTCATTGACGAGATCCACCGCTTCAACAAGGCCCAGCAGGATGCCTTCCTCCCGTTTCTGGAGAAGGGTCAGATCCTCCTGATCGGCACGACGACGGTCAATCCGAGTTTCGATCTGAACGCGGCCCTGCTCAGCCGCTTGAAGGTGTATGCTTTCCACAGTCTGTCCGATGTGGAGATTCAGTCCATCCTGGAGAGGGTCATGGAGAAGCAGGAACCCGCCATCGTGCCGGAAGGCATCCGGTTGGAAGCGGACCTGCTGCACAAGATCGCCCTGTTTTCCTCGGGTGACGCACGACGGGCCCTCAACTTGCTGGAACATCTTCTCGGATACCGGCCGTGGGCGAAGGGGGAGGGCCCGACGGCGCAGGACCTGGAGGCCGTTCTTCAGCAGAAGACCTTCCTCTACGACAAGGATGGCGAAGAGCATTACAATATGCTGTCCGCGTTTCATAAATCCATGCGCAACAGCGATGTGGATGCCACAGTCTACTGGGCGGTACGGATGCTGGAATCGGGCGAGGACCCGCGGAACGTCTGCCGGCGGATCGTCCAGTGCGCGTCGGAGGATATCGGCCTGGCCGATAACCACGCCCTCCAGCTGGCCAATCAGGCCTGGCAGGCCTATGAATTCCTGGGTATGCCCGAGGGCCGGTTGGCCATTTTGCAAGCGGCCATCTACAATGCGGTGGCGCCCAAATCCAACTCGGTCCTGCAGGCGTATCTGGCGGTGACGGATGATCTGCGGGCCACGCGTAATGAGCCGGTCCCCCTGCACCTGCGCAACGCGCCCACCCGGCTGATGAAAGAACTGGGCTACGGTGAGGAATACCTCTATGCCCATGACCACGAGGAAGGAACCACCAACATGCCCTGCCTGCCGGCGGGGCTCGCGGAAAAGATATATTATTCCCCTTCCGGGGCTGGTCTTGAAATGAGAATTCGTGATAAAATAGCAGAGATCAAGCGAAGAAAAGCGGCATTCGGAGAACGGACACGGCCGGACAAGCGAAGTACGGAAGATCGCTAGATTTTTATCATTCGGACGCATTTCGTGTTTACATCGTTTTTCGAATCATGTACTATTTCTTGAAAATAAAATCATTTAGAGGGTGCTCACATGAGCGACAGGAAATTATTGGTGGCTGATTACAATACCCGTGAATTGCAGCGGTTGAGAAAATTATTCACCGAAAACGGGTATGAGGTCGTCGCCGTCCAGGATGGGAAAAGTGCACTGGACAAGTTTTTCGCCGAGAAACCCCACGTGGTGTTGCTGTCGGCTATGCTGTCCAAAATCAATGGCTTCGATGTCTGCCTGCAGATCAAGAACAGCACCGAGGGCATGAACACACCCGTTATTTTGGCCACGGCCGTATACAAGGGGCAGAAATACCGGGCCAAGGCCATCCACGAAAACAAGGCCAGTGAATTCATTGAGAAACCCATTCCCGACGATAAGCTGCTGGAGATCATCAGCGAATTCTTCGGTGACACCCGCCAGCTGATCAGCCGGAAAAAGGGCGTTCTCATGGAAAAAGAGGCCGCTCCGGAAGAATCTACACCTGCGGAAGAGGCGGCGGAAACACGCGTTGAGATGGCGGCATTGGCCGAGTCCGCCGTGCCGGAACCGGAGGAGGCCCCGACGCTGGAAAGCGGGGGCGATGATTCCCTGGATCGACGCCTGCAAGAAGAGATATCGGCGACGTTGCTGATCACCGAGGCCGATGTGGAAAAGACCGACGATTCGGCCGCCCTGGACAACCTGCTGAGCGAAACCCTGTCCGGTTTAGGAATTGATATGGGCCAGGGGCGGCCGTCGCCGCCGGCGGAAAAGACAATCGAAGCGACCATTTTGGAGGCGGCGAAAAAACCCGATACAGCCGAGCTGAAACTGGATGCGCTGGAGAAGGAAGTGGCCGAAGAGGTGGAGGAGGAGCATCCCGGAGAGGCCGCGGTCAAGAAGATCCTGAGCTCATTCGATACCGATCTGGAGCGAAAGCTTAGTGATACGTTGAGTGGGGTGGGACTGTCCGATACCAGTATCGACCGGGTCGTGGACAAGCCCCATCCGGAGGACGAGGCGATTCCGGCGGCAGTTGAGGGGGAGCTTGAGGCCGAAGCGGCAGCCGGGGCTGAACCCGCAGTCGAGCCCGAAGAGATTCCGGAGGAGGAAGGCGTCAAGTTCGGCCACTATCTCCTGCTGGACAAAATCGGCACCGGCGGTATGGCCGAGCTTTTCAAAGCCAAGAAGCGGGGCGAGGAGGGTTTCCAGAAGATCGTGGCCATCAAGCGAATCCTGCCGCATCTGTCGGAAAACCAGGAACTGGTGACCATGTTCATCGACGAGGCGAAAATCGCCGCCCAGCTTTCCCATCAGAACATCGCCAATATTTTCGATTTCGGCAAGATCGACAAGTCGTACTTCATTTCCATGGAGTACGTCGACGGTTTTGATCTGCGCAACATCCTCAGCACTGCCAAGAAGAAAAATGTCCCGGTCCCCCACAAGATCGCCGCCTACATCGCCATGCAGATCGCCAGTGCTCTGGACTACGCCCATCACAAGAAGGATTTCGGCAACAAGGATCTGAACATTGTTCATCGGGATGTGAGTCCCCAGAATGTACTCATTTCCCGGGAAGGTGAAGTGAAGTTGGTGGACTTCGGCATCTCCAAGGCCGAGTCCAAGATTCATCATACCGTGAAGGGGGCGCTGAAAGGCAAGCTGCTGTATATGAGTCCGGAGCAGGCCTGGGGCAAGAACGTGGACAAGCGCTCCGATCTCTATTCCCTGGGCATCGTGCTGTGCGAGATGGTCAGCGGCAAGGTGCTGTTCGAGGATTCCTCGGAGTTTGATGTATTGGAGAAAGTCCGCTCCGGCAAGATGCCCTTGCTGGAAAACACCATGAGCTCCATCCCGACCAATCTGAAGGCCATCATCGACCAGGCATTGAAGATCGACATCGAGGAACGCTATCAGGACGGTGGTCAGATTGCCAAGCGGCTTCACGATTATCTGAACATGTCCCGTTCCGTGCCGACGCCCAAGGACATCCGTGCCTTTCTCACCAAGTTGTTTCCGGAAAACTTCGGCTTGAAGGATACGGACGTGATCAACCTCACGTTCGATGAATTTATGGAGGAAGAGGCGCCGGCCGAGGCGACCAGCGGTTCCGAGACGGTGCTGCTGGACGCCGGGGAACTCGAAGGGCTGGAGGAACTGCGTGGTGAGGAGTTCCCCTCCGTGGATGAAACCATCCAGGTGGCGGTGACGGAAGAAGAGGAATTGCCCGTCGGGGCCGATTTCCAGGAGGAACGGCCGGCGGCGGAAAAGGTCGGTGAAGAGGTGCCGGCCGAGGACGAGGAAATCCTGGTGGCAGCAGAGGTTCCGCCGATGGCCGTGGAGGACGAAAGCGACTCCGGTCCGCAGGCCCTGGAATTTGAGGAAGAAGCGGTGGAGGAAGCGGACGAAGCCGTGGCCGCGCCGGTTGCCGCCAAGGCGACGCCGGTCAAGGAGACGACCTCGGTGTTGCATGCCCGGAAAAAGAAAGACATCGGGCCGCCCCCCAGTTTTGCCACACCGGCTCCTGAGCGGAAATCGTCTTCCAAAATGCCCCTCATTGTGGCGGCAGTAGCCGCAGTGGCGGTGATCGTCATTCTCATTTTCATCTTCTTACCGGGCACCCAGGCCCCGCCTCCCCAACCGACATCGGAAGAATTGGCCGGTACGCCGGCTCAGCTACCGGCGGAAACCGGCGGACAGGCTGTGCCGGGCGAAACTCCCGCCGAGGGCGACCAGGTGACCGCCACGCCGGCGGAAGAGGGTGCCCCGGCAACCCCGACAGGAGAGACGATCACCCCGGCGGAAACGACGACCCAGGCGGCCGCACCAACGGCGGCAAAGCCGGAACCGCCGGTCCGCGAGGAACAGGCCCCTGCCCGTCCGGAACCGGTCCGCGAGGCGCAGGCGAAGGCCCAGGAAAAACCGGCCGCCACACCGACCCAACCGGCACCGAAACCGGCCGAGGCGGCGGTCAAACCCGTGGAGGCCACACCGCCGTCACCGAAAGAACCTGAACCAAAAACGGAAGCGGCGGAACCGGTTAAGACGACGACAGAAACCACTGCGGCCAAGACGGAAACTTCACCCAAACCTGCCGCCAGTGAATCCAAACCCGAGCCCAAAACCCAGCCCAAGACCGAAAAACCGGCCTCTCCGCCGGCGGAGAAAGAAGTCAAGGCCGATACACCCGCCGGTTCAGGCCTGCAGATGACCCTGCCGCAGAAATCAGACGAATCCAAGGTCAAGGAAGGGGATATCGTTGCCGAAGGGGACGCCATTCCCCCGCAACTCCTGAAGCAGGTGCCGCCGCGATATCCGGATATCCTGCGCCGGATGAATCTGAAGAGCTGCAAGCTGATTTGCCGCATCCTCATTTCCCACACCGGCGCAGTGGAGGACGTCGTGGCGGTGACGGCCATCCCGTCTACCGCGAAGCAGGTTCTCGAACCCGAGGCCCAGCGGGCGCTGAAACAGTGGAAATACAAACCCGCGGAAAAGGACGGAGTCAAGGTGAAAGTGTGGAAAACGGTCACCTTGTCATTCAAATAAGCATAAATACAACTATTTTACCAGATGGGAGGTAGCTTTGATGGAACTTACGAAGGAACAACGGAAATTCTATGAAGAGACACGGGAGATGTCCCGGAAGGAAATCGAGGACATCGACAAGAAGATCGAAGAAGAATTGTCACGAGTGAAGCTCCGTCTGATTGAACTCCAGAACGCCAAAAAGGCGGCCCGGCAGATATATGATGGTGCCTGCGCCCGACTCGGAGTCAAGAGTGAACTTTCCGACACGGGTGTGGATATTTCCAAGGAAGCAAAATCACTGGTGGAATAATTTGCTCTGCGGCGGCTTTCGTCAAGCGCCGCTCGGGGAACGGGGCACGATCTGGATGGAGGATGCATCTGTCGGCAGACAGGTGCATCCCGTTTTTTTCTAGAAAGAGGGGGGGGTACATGAAAGAAGCCTATCTTTACGAAAAACTGCCGGAGGGGGGCGTACGCTGCCAGTTGTGCAGCCATTACTGCCGAATCCAGCCGAACCGGCGGGGCATCTGTCATGTCCGCGAATGCCGGGGGGATCGCCTGGTAACCCTCGTGTATGACCGCGTCGTTTCCATGCAGGGCGATCCCATCGAGAAGAAACCGTTTTTTCATTTCCTGCCGGGAACCGACTCCCTGTCCATCGCCACGGTGGGGTGCAATTTTCGCTGTGAATTCTGTCAGAATTACAGCATCTCCCAGTATCCGCAGGAACACAACGACATTCCCGGCACTCCCGTTACGCCGGAGGAGATCGTGGATATCGCCGCAGCGCGGGGCTTTCGCAGTATTTCGTACACCTATACGGAGCCGACGGTTTTCTTTGAATTGGCCTATGACACGGGCGTGTTGGCCCGCCGGCGGGGATTGCGCAACAATTTCGTGTCCAATGGATTCATGACCCCCCGGGCCATCGAAAAAATGAGCGATTTTCTCGATGCCGCCAATATTGATCTGAAGAGTTTTTCCGACGAGTTTTATCGGAAGTACTGCGGCGGCCGCCTGGAGCCGGTTTTGGATTCCATCCGGCGCCTGCATGAGGCCGGCATCTGGCTGGAAGTGACCACCCTGGTAATTCCGGGTTTAAACAGCGAGGCCGATGAACTGCACCGACTGGCCGCCTTCCTGGCTGACGTCGACCCGAGAATCCCCTGGCATGTCTCGGCCTTTCACCCCGATTACCATATGACGGACCGGCCCCGGACGAGCATCCGTCATCTGGAGCAGGCCGTTACGGCCGGGCAGGAGGCCGGTCTCAGGTACATCTATTTCGGCAACACACCCGGCCATCGGTCGGAAAGCACGTTCTGTCCCCATTGCGGGCAACTGCTGGTGGAGCGTCGCGGGTTTGCGGTCATCAAGAACCGGTTGGTGAAACCCGTTTGCCCGGACTGTCGGGGGGAGATCGATATCATTCTTGATTGACTGACAGGAGTCCCATGTCGGATATCGTTCGTAGCAAGTACATGGTTATGGGAACCGCCGGGCACATCGATCACGGCAAGACCACCCTGCTGAAGAAACTGACCGGTATCGATGCCGATCGTCTCAAGGAGGAGCAGGAGCGGGGCATCACCATCGATATCGGCTTCGCTCCCTGGATCATTCCGCCCTATTTTGTCGGGGTTATCGATGTGCCGGGACACGAAAAATTCATCAAGAACATGTTGGCCGGGACGGGGGGGATCGACGCCCTGCTGCTGGTGGTGGCCGCCGATGAGAGCGTCATGCCCCAGACACGGGAACATCTGGAAATTGCCAGCCTGCTGGGCATTCCCCGCGGCATTGTCGCCATCAGCAAAACCGATATGGCCGAGCCGGATCTGGTGGATCTGGTAGAGGAGGAGGTGCGCGAACTGGTGGCCGGTACGTTTCTGGAAAACGCTCCCGTCATTCGCACCAGCGGTGTGACGGGGCAGGGTCTGGATCGGCTGGAGGCCGCCATCCGGCAGATTGCCGACGGGATGGAGGAGCGCGACGCCACCGGCCTGCCCCGCTTGTTCGTGGATCGGGTGTTCCTGATGCGGGGTTTTGGGGTGGTAGTCACCGGGACAACATTTTCGGGAGTCTTCCGCAAAAATGACCCGGTGACGGTTTTTCCGGCGGATCGTCGCACCCGAATCCGGAATCTCCAGGTTTACGGGCAATCCACGACGGAGGCGGGACCGGGGCAACGCACCGCCATGAATCTGCTGGGCCTCGATCCCAATGATGTGAGCCGCGGGATGACCATCACCCGACCGGGTGTCTTTGCACCTACCACCATGTTTAACGCCCGATTTCATCTGCTTCCCTCCTTTGGCAAAAAACTGAAGCACCGGGCGCCGGTCCACGTCTATCATGGCAGCGCCGAAATGCTTGGCCGGATCCACCTGTTGGGGTGCCCTCACCTCGAACCGGGCGAGGACGCCTGGGTGCAGATTCGTTTGGAGTCACCGGCTCTGATCTGGCCCGGCGACCGGTTTGTGGTACGCCAGTACTCCCCCCTGGTAACCATGGGCGGCGGAAAAGTGCTGGAAACGCATCCCGAGCGTTCCCGCAAGCGTCTGGAAAACCATATGATCCGGCGTCTGGGGGAACTGAATGACGCTCCACCGGAAAAGGCGTTGCTGCTCTTGTTGGATGCCGGGGAGCAGAATGGCTTCACCGTCGCCGAACTGGTCAACAGGACCGGCCTGGCCGAGGAACGGGTGCAACGCATCCTGAAACACGCAGCGGAAGAAGGCCGAGTGGTCTCTCTGACGGACGAGAGCGGGCGCTGGCTCGCCGGCCGGGCGGTAGAGCAGGGGCGGACGGCGATCCGTCATGAATTGGCGGCTCATTTCAAAGCCAATCCCTTTTCGCCGGGTATTCCCAAGCAGGAACTGCGCACTCGTTGCCGGAAGCTGGAACCGGATGTGTTTGATTTCCTTTTGGTATTGCTGGAAAAGGAGGGCGAACTCACCACATCGTCGGGTCGCGTCACCCGGCCCGATAGTGAAACCGCTTTGGCGCCGGAGCTGGAGGAGCGACTGGCTGACCTGCAGCGGCAGATGGCCGCCGCCGGTCTGGAGGGTGTCTCCCGGGAGGCGGTGGAGCGGACGCTGTCCGGATCCGGTACAAACACCTCTTCCGTCATGGAGCTGCTCATCCATCGGCAGCGGCTCGTGCGGATCCATGACGACTATTTCCTGGATCCTGCCACTTTCGAAAAACTGCTCCATGGTTTGCAGGGCAGACTGCGACGGGGACAGCTGTTCGGGGTGGGGGATTTCAAGGAATGGTTCGGATTGACCCGAAAATCTGCCATCCCTCTCCTGGAATACCTGGATCGCAAGGGATTCACCCTGCGGGTCGGAAACAACCGGCAGTGGTTGTAAAGACGACCGTTCCCCGGTCGGACAATGGAAAATTTCCGTTGATTTTAACAGACACCGTGGGATAAGATGATGTGTCGGCAGGCAGACTGTGAGGTGCGACAGTGTTTCTATCAACTTTTGGCCCAACTGAATGGATTATCATCCTGGTGATCGTGCTGATTCTCTTTGGCTGGAACCGGATACCACAGCTCGGCAAGGGATTGGGGGAAGGGATCCGCAATTTCAGGAATTCATTGCAGGGGGATGACAAATCCGCAGAAGACGTGGAGAAGAAGCCCGGAAAAGAATAATATGTCGCTTTCCGGAAATATTGGCACATTTCCTCTCGCCGAACTCCTCCAATGGTTCTCCCTCACCCGCAAAAGTGGCATTCTGACCATAGCGACCCGAACGGATTCCGTCCATCTTTTTATCGACGGGGGAATTCTGGTCAGCGCCGACAGTGACGCCGCTGTCCGGCGCCTGGGGCAGTACCTCCTGTCGCGGGGTTTCATTACCGAAGAGCAGTTGAAGCGGGCCCTGGACAGCCAGGAGAAATCCGGCAAGCGGAAATTGCTGGGCAATATTCTCCGTGAGCACGGCGTACTGAACGACCGGATCCTCGAGCAGGCCCTGCGGCAACGTTCCGAAGAAATCGTCTACGACCTGTTCCTGCTGGAGGACGGTCAGTTCGCGTTTCAGCAGGACGCCGATTTCCCCATCACCGCCCTCATCGCCGAGCTGAACCTCAGTCTCAACCAGCTGGTGCTGGAAGGAATGCGCCGCCTTGACGAATGGAGGGAATTCCGTTCGATTTTCCCTTCTGATGCCGTGCGGGTGAAATTGCTTCGGCCGGACCGCATTCCGGCGGACCGGGACGATACCCTGCCGGGCAAGCTGGTACAGCTGCTCTACCAGGAGAGAACCATCGGCGAGCTGGTCATGGCCACTCGTCGTTCACCGTACCAGGTTTATCATGCGCTCTACGAGATGGTGCAAAAGAAGCTGGTCGAGGTAGTGGCGGCCGCGGCCGTTATGGACGATCCCCCGGCGGCGGAGCCACTGGATCTGCGCCGGGAAGAACAGTGTTTGCACCGCCTGGTGAAGGAGCACCGCTTTTCGGAGGCCTGGACCCGGCTGGAGGAGATTCGCCAGCGAATCGTCGATCCGGCCTGGTGCCAAGGGCGGGCCCAGTGGCTCGAGGAAAAGGAGACCGGATTTCTTTACCAGGAGTTGCCTCGCAATTCCGTGCCGCGGCTGCAGCTCACCCTCGCCGAAGTTCGGCAGCTGGATCTCAACCCCAAGGAAGGATATATCATCAGCCGGCTGAAGGAGGACATGGATGTCCGGACACTCTGCCAGATCATGCCCCTGTCGGAGCTGGACCTGCTGCGTGTTTTGTCGACGCTTTCGAAAAAAGGGGTGATTCGGCTCGGTGATTATTGTTCGTAGGAAAGGACGCGCATTTCCCCGGTTCTGGAAATGTAAATCTCCCGCCCCATCGTTTTCTTGATGAAATTGTTGGTGCTGAATTTGATGTAACAGCGGTACACGCTGTCCAGGGGGTCCTGGACCAGATCACTCGTTGGGCTGTCGGGTTGGGCAAGACGCCCGTCGGGTTCGAAGACCAGCACGCGGCTCAGTCCGTCCCGGACACCGAACTTAATGTCGTGAATGGTGACATCCTCGGGGACGGGGAAATTCATCCGGCTGGCCCGTTCCACCGCATTGGCACTATCGTAGGTGCTGTTCCAGACTTCATCCCGCCAGATATGCAACGCCGTGGTCGTGGAACTGTTCTCCACCTGCAGGCATGTGCGCGCGTTTTCGTACGAGGCGATGTATCGTGCCCGCTGCAGCGCCAGATTGAGCTGCTGGGTAAAACCTTCGAGGCGCGATTCGGCCATGGCGTCAGCCATGTACGGCACGCCGACCGCCAGCATGATCGTCAGAATGAGCACCACCATCAATAATTCCGTCAAGGAGAAGCCGCTTTTTTTGGGCATGGGTGCACTCCTGATTCAGGATATTCCATATTATTATAATCGACTTTTACAATAAAAGCGAATGCTTTGCAAACGGTTGTTCACAATATGTTTTGAAAAAGTGACAGATAATCCGCAGCGACCCGATCCCAGTCGTAGCGTTCCAGTGCCCGCTGTCGTGCCGCAGCCCGGAGATGGGCGACGCCGGCCGGATCGTGAAATGCGGACTGAAACCGGGCCACGTCCGTTGCCGAAGCCCCGTGGAAAGGAATGCCGCAATCCCCGGCCACTTCCAGGTTTTCCGGCGTATCCAGGAAGAAAATCAGATTCCCCTGGGCCATGTTCTCGATAAGCGCCGGGTGGGTGCCACCCACTTCCGTGGCGTGGATGTAACAGAAGGGATTGGAGATAAGTTCCCTATAACCTTCGCCGTAGATGGCGCCGGGGAAACGGATGCGCGGATCCTTCGTTTGTTTCAGGGACTGGATATAGTCCCGGCTGTAAGGGGCGTCTCCCACCACCACCAGGGGAAACGGTGTGGCCAGCTGTTCAAACAACCGGACGACGAGGTGGGCGTTGTTTTCCGGTTCCAGGCGGCTGACATAGAGGCAGTAGCGGTTCGCCTCCAGGCCGAGGGAGGCCAGGGTCGTCCCGGGCGGGCAGGGCGTGGGGTCCGCCCCGTAGGGAATCATAACGGACGGCTGACCATGTCGCTTTTCATAATATTCCTGGATCGTATGGGCATCGGTGACGACGGCGTGGGGAAACAGGCAGGACAGTCGCTCCGATAACCGGTAGAAGGCGCGGCCCAGGCGGTTCCATTTCTTTCGTTTCCGCTCCAGGCCGTCGACGTTCAACACCACCCGCTTGCCCGTCAGCCGCGGCAGGAGGCAAAAAAGGGCGTTGGCAGCATTGCAAACCAGCACCACATCGGCCCGTCGGAACAGCACATGCAGCATCGACAGAAAAGTGTGCGAGACCGTATCCAGATACTTGTGCCGCAGAGCGGGCAGCACCACCAGGCGCACGCCGCGGTATTCCCGGCGGGATGTATCCACGTAATGGGTGCGTCCGTAGACGACGACACGGTGGCCGTCCCGGACCAGCCGGATGGAAAGCTCTTCGGCGAATGTTTCGAAACCGCCGTAGTTGGCCGGTATGCCGCGCGTTCCCAGTATGGCGATATCAAGGGGTTTCATCGTTCGGATCGAAACGGAATCGGATTCGAACCAGCGAGGCGAGGCCCACCAGCGACAGAAACAGGATCAGCACTTCCGAATCGCCGAAGTTGTACTCGAACAGCCCGCTGACGAAGAGACACACAACGGCGCCGATGGCCATGGCCGGATAAAACATCACTTCACGGAGTTTTTGTCGCCGGAGCCGCCCGTAAAACCGGAAATTGGTGACGACGATGCCGCCCAGGAACCAGAACCAGAAAAGGAGGGTGGGGATGCCCCGTTCGGCCGCGATCTGGACGATATTGTTGTGGAGATGCATGTAGAAATCATCAGAAATGTTGGGATTGGCACCGTAATTTCGTCGTTCCTCGGGGATCATCACCGGGCCGACACCGAACACCGGACGGTCCTCGACCATACGGATGCCCGTCCGCCACATGTCCAGCCGCGCCGCATTTCCCGCCTCTTGTACGTCGAAAAAATGTTCGAACCGGTTCTGAATGAAACCGGGGGACATAAGAAAGACCAGGATGGCCAGCACCGGCAGGAACAAGGCCAGCCGGGGGCGCAACAGCAGCAGAACCACGACGCCGCCGGTGAAAAAGCCCAGCCAGGCGCTGCGGGTGAGGGTCAGGGTCAAGGCCGTCAAACCCAGCAGGAACAACAGGAAAAAGAGCAGGTTGGACCGGGATCGCCATTTCTCACGGGAGACCAGATAGGCGACCATGGCCGTCAGGATGAGGGACAGCTGGCCGGCAAAGGTCATATGGTGGCCCAGGAAACCGTGGATCCGGTTCAGCATGTTGTGGTAGTTGGGAAACTGCAGAACGGCCACCATGGCGGAAAGGGCCATGGTGAAAAACAGCATGCGGCAGGTCCAGCGGCTCTGGGCGGAGTTTTCCAGCGCCAGCAGCATGATCAGGGGGATCAGGAACAGCACCACTTTTTTGAGATTCAGAAGACTCGTCGCGGGATCAGCGGCCATGAAGGCCGACAGCAGTGACCAGACCACGAAACCGATCATGGGCAGGAAATAGGCGGGCAGGGATCTCCAGCGCGGCAGCTGCAGCAGCGAAGGCTTGACCAACAATAGAAGAACGCAGAGTCCGAGAAAGATCTCGGCCGGCGTCACCCCCAACGGACTGGTGATCAGGATGGAAGCGGCGCATACGGCCAGGGCCGAACGAAGGACGCTGCGCGGCACGATATCCCCGTCCGCCGGGTCCTGCAGCGTTTTTTCCCAGTAGCGTGAAAGTTTTGTCCAGTCCGTCAGTGACATCAATGCTTAAAAAATGCTTGGATGGTGTGGATAACGGTCCGTACTTCTTCCTCGCGAATGCCTTGATAAAGGGGCAGGGAAAGGACCGTCCGGGCATACTCCTCGGCCACGGGGAAATCGCCGGGGCCGTAACCAAGGGGGCGATAGGCCGGTTGCAGATGCAAGGGTACCGGATAATGTACCGCCGAGCCGATTCCTTGTCCGGTAAGGTATTCCCGCAGCTGGTCGCGCTGCCGGGTGCGCACGGTGAACAGGTGATACACGTGGGTCGCGCCGGGAGTGGTGGCGAAAAACTCCAGATCACCGATCCCCGCCAGTTCCTGCCGGTACAGGACGGCCATCTGGCGGCGTTGTTCATTCCAGTCCGGCAGCCGCTTCAGTTTTTCATGAAGCACACCGGCCTGGACGGCATCCATCCGGGCGTTGAAGCCTTCAAAATCATGACTGTAGCGGGCACTCTGGCCGTGATTGCGCAGGGCCAGCACTTTGTGGAGAATATCCTCTCGTGGGGTGGTCACGAGACCGCCCTCGCCGAAGGCGCCCATATTTTTGGTGGGATAGAAGCTGAAGGTGCCGGCGGTCCCGATGGAGCCGACGGGGGAGCCGTCATAGGCGGCGCCGTGGGCCTGGCAGGCATCTTCCACCACCCACAGGCCATGCTTGTCGGCGATGGCCATGATTTCGCGCATGTGGCAGGGATTGCCGTACAGGTGGACGGGGATCAGGCCACGGGTGCGGGGCGAGATGGCCGCCGCCAGGGCTGCCGGATCCAGGGTGCAGGTGTCGGGATGGACATCCGCGAAACGGATGACGCCCTGGTTTTGCGAGATGGCTTCGGAAGTGGCGATAAAGGTGAAGGGTGTGGTGATGATCTCGTCGCCGGGTTCAAGGCCGCAGGCCTGAATGGCCAGCCGGAGGGCGTCGGTGCCGCTGTTGACGGCGATGGCATGCGGCACCTGACAGAAAGCCGCGAAGCTTTCCTCGAATTCCTTGACATAGGGGCCGCCGATAAACGAGCTGCGCTCCATGATATCGGCGAAAATGGCCAGGGCTCGTTCGCGAATCTCGGTGTTCTGTCGGCTCAGATCCAGAAAGGGTACGTTCATGATGGGGTCTCCGTGGCAGGGGTTCTGTTTTCGTTGTTGCGGTACCAGTCGACGGTGATCGCCAGTCCTTTTTCCAAAGGAATGATGGGCGAATAGCCCAAAAGTTGCCCGGCCAGCGTGATGTCCGCCAGGGAGTGCATGACATCACCCGGCCGGAAGTCCTGAAAACGGGGTGGCAGATCCTTGCCCAGAATGCGGTTCAGTGCCGCCACCAGTGCGTTGAGATCCAGCCTTTCGCCGCAGGCGATGTTGAACACCCGTCCCGTCGCCTCCACCGGCGCCCGAACGGCCAGCAGGTTGGCCCGGACGACATTGTCGACGAAGGTGAAATCCCGGGACTGGTTCCCGTCGCCGTAAACGATGGGCGGTTCGTCGCGCAGCATCCGGGTGATGAATCGGGGAACGACGGCGGCGTAATGGGAAGTCGGCTCCTGGCGCGGGCCGAAGACGTTGAAATAGCGCAGGGCGATGGTCTCCAGGCCGTAGATGCGGGTGAAGATGCGGCAGTACTGTTCGCCGGCCAGCTTGGTCAGGGCGTAGGGTGAGAGAGGCTCCGGTGGCATGTCTTCCGTCTTGGGCAAGGTTGGTGTGTCGCCATATGCCGAGGAGGAGGCGGCGTAGATCACCCGCCGGACGCCGCCGTCCCGTGCGGCCAGCAACACGTTGAGTGTGCCGGTAATGTTATGCTCGTTGCTGATATCCGGATGCTCGACAGACTTCTGGACCGAGGGCACGGCGGCCAGGTGAAAGACGATGTCGGCGCCGCGCACTACCCGCCGGACGAACACCGGGTCGGTGACGCTGCCTTCCTCAAGCCGCAGCCGGTCCCGATGACGGACCAGCAGATCGAGGATATTCCCGCGTCGGCCGGTGCTGAAATTATCGATGATCACGACCCGGTGCTCCGCCGCCAATAACCCGCGCACCAGATGGTTCCCGATAAAACCGGCGCCGCCGGTGACCACTGCCAAGCTCATGTTGTTCTCCCCGCGCGATGAAACTGACATGTTATCAAAAAGTACGCCCGGCGGCTACTGAATATTCGAAAATTATGTTTGCTTGCGCCGTTCAAATATGATAAGTTTCACGGTTTAAATCCCTTGTAGAAAGGAGGAGTGACTGTGGCGAAAGACGGTATCCATTTATTCTCATCCGAATCAGTGACGGAAGGGCACCCTGACAAAGTCGCCGATCAGATCTCCGATTCCATCCTGGATGCGATTATGGCCCAGGATCCATACGGCCGCGTGGCATGTGAAACGCTGGTTACCACCGGACTGACCCTGGTGGCGGGCGAAATCACCACCGACTGTTATGTGGACATCCCGGAGGTTGTGCGTGAAACCATTAAGCGGATCGGTTACACATCGGCCGAGTACGGGTTCGACTACTTGACATGCGCCGTTTTGACAAGTATCGATAAACAGTCGCCGGACATTGCCCAGGGCGTAGACCCGGGTGGTGCGGGCGACCAGGGCATCATGTTCGGTTACGCGTGCAACGAAACCAAGGAACTCATGCCGATGCCCATCTATCTGGCTCACGGTCTGACCCAGCGGATGGCCGAAGTCCGCCGGAAGAACATCCTGAATTTTATGCGGCCTGATGGAAAGAGCCAGGTGACGGTGGAGTATGAAAAAATGAAGCCTCGCCGGGTGACGGCCGTGGTGGTCAGCACCCAGCATCATCCCGAGTACACGCTCGAACAGATCCGGGAAGGCATCATCGAGGAAGTGGTCCGCCCGGTCATCCCCGCCGAGATGATGGACGACACCACAAAGTTCTACATCAACCCCACTGGTCGCTTCGTCATCGGCGGACCGCAGGGTGATTGCGGTCTCACGGGCCGCAAGATCATCGTGGATACCTACGGCGGGGTGGGCAGCCATGGCGGCGGCGCCTTCTCCGGCAAGGATCCGACCAAGGTGGACCGCTCCGCGTCCTACATGGCCCGCTACATCGCCAAGAATATCGTGGCGGCGGGAATCGCCCAGAAGATCGAGCTGCAGCTGGCTTATGCCATCGGTGTTGCCGATCCGCTGAGCATCATGGTGGATACTCACGGCACTTGCCGGGTGGACGAGGACGACCTCAAGAAGGTCATTCGGGAGATCTTCCCGCTCACGCCGCGCGGCATCATCCAGCACCTCAACCTGCGCCGCCCCATCTTTTGCAAAACGGCGGCTTACGGCCACTTCGGCCGGCGGGAGACCGGTTTCACCTGGGAAATCACCGACAAGGCGGAGGACCTGAAATCCGCGTTTAATCTGTAATTGTACCCGGATCGGCCCCCCCGAAAAGAAAAGGCGACTTCGTATGTACGGAGTCGCCTTTTTTTGTGGATTGGCCTGTCCGTGATTGGGGACCGGCGGAGGGCCGGTCATTCAATCCGTACTCTCGACAAAAGACGAAGCCGGCCTCAACCCAGATCGCGCAGCGCAGCGGTGAACGCCTGAAAATAGGCGGAATCGGGGAAAATGCTCTGGAAGACTGCCGGCGCCAGCCGGAGCGATTCCTCCACCGTCAGGCAGAACCGCATGCTCTGGAAATGACGGCGGAATTCGGTGACCTCGTTCCCCACATCGCGGCCGCGAATGACCGTGTCGGCGATAAAGCGCGCCACGTGGTCGAAGTCATCCTGCTTCATACCGAAGCGCGTCATCTCCGATACGCCCATGCGAATGCCGCTGGGATGATAGAACGTCTCGTCATCGGGCAGCGCCTGGTAATTCGTGACGATGTTATTCGCTTCCAAACGATTGGCGATCTCTTTGCCGTCACCGAAAGAGGACACGCGCACAACCACCTGGTGGGTTCGGGTGAAACCGTCTTCCTCACCACCTTCCACGGGGATGCCGTGACGATGACAGGCGGCGGCGAACGCCCGGGCGTTGTTCACCACCTGGCGTTGGTATTCGTCCTTGAAGTGATTCATCTCCATGGTCGCCACCAGCATGGCCAGCAGCGTGCCCAGATGATGGTTGCTGGTGGAGCCGGGGAAGGCTCGGGAATTGATCTCCAGCCAAAGCTTGCGGGCGGGGTGTCCCTTGGAAAGGTTGGAGGCGATGATGCCGCGCTGCGGGCCGAAGAAGGTCTTGTGGGTGGAGCCGGTTACCACATCGGCGCCTTCGCGGAGAGGATCCTGGAACCTGGGGCCGAGGATGCCCATTACATGCGCGGCGTCGTACATAATGATGGGATTGTAGTCTTCGAACTTGTCCACAAATTCGCGCAGTTCGCTGACGGGTTCGGGATGGAGGAACATGCTCTTGCCGAAGATGATGAGGGGCGGACGATGCTCGCCAATGAGCTCCAGCATGCGCGGAACGTCGGTCTTGTAAGGGTTGCGCTCCTGGAGCGGGAAGTTGATGACCTCGTCTTCAACGAAATTGAACAGGGCGCCGAAAGGTTGGGCGCTCAGGTGGCCGCCGTAGTTCAGGTTGTTGTTCATGGCGGTGGGGATTCGGCCGGTGGCCGTCAGTCCGGAAAAACCTTCCTTGTCCGCGCCCAGGAATTTCACCATGGCCTTGAATACCACTTCGTTGGCCATCTGGCCGCTGATGGTCCGCGGCTCCACCTCCTCGGCGGAGATATAGCGGCCGAACTGCTCCTTCAGGGTTTCCTCGACATCGAAGATGAAATCCGTGCCCTGGTAATAGTAGATCTGGTTCCCCTTCAGGGCGCCGGTACCTTCCAGCGCCTCCCGCTCTTTCTTGAGGGCTGTCTTGTGTTCGGCATACCGTCCCGACGGATCGCTGATTTCGCACAGCTTCACCAGCAGCGACGGTGTGTTCTCGGACGGGATCAGGTTGATGCAACGACGCTGACGCCAGACGTTGTTTTCCATGACTTTGCCCGTCAGTTGCCGGAGATCCTCAAACAAAGTGCTCATACCTGCCTCCATGTATAAACGATTGAATGTATTGCCGTATCATAACACTGCTGGCGCGAGTTCGGTTCCCCTCGCCCCGGCGCCCCTGTTTGCCCGGTCGCCAGACCGCTGTGCTGGTCGGAACGCGATGACCTGGCCGGATGTAACGTCGCAGTATAGTCCAATCTATTGATGAAGGCAAACAGAAGATGGCGTGACGGCGGCGACCGGCTCCTGATTATTGAGGTCCGGTTCTGAAATGGGTCGTATTTCCACCGGTGGGGTGAGGCGCTGGTGCGTCAGTCGGGAAAACCGGCCCGCACTTTTTCCCCCTTGAAGGGGATGCTGAGCTCGCGGAAATCGCGGCGGATGCTCTTGCTGAACAGGTTGACCTGGGCCAGGCGGTCCAGCATGACGTCGAAGATCTCCTGGCGGACAGGTTCCATTTTGTAGTTGAAGAAACCCATCCGGATGGACAGAGACTCCATCTGTTTCAGTTCCTCGTCCAGGCCGTTGGGCTCGATGGCAAAGGCGGAACGAGGCCGGATGGTGACATAGGAACGGTACAGGTAATCACCGGGCAGGCCGGTGGCGATACGCAACAGCGTGGGCTGGACCTCCCGCCTGTCGGCCAGGCGGAACGACAGGCCGGTGGCGTCGATGATCAGCTCCCGGTCGGTATAGTTGATGACGTTGATGATGGGCGAGCCGCTGACGTTGAAAGAGAAGGAGAAGACCACGTCATCGCTGATGTAAAGCTGGCAATGGGCGTCCTGTTTTTCCTCGGGCTTGGCCTCGATGACTCCGATCTGGGCCGCGGCGTCGGCGAAGATCCCCGCCAGGGTCAGCCACAACAGAACAAGCAGCCGAAATGTTTCCATACTACGCCTCCTCCTTGACTAGATGAAGGAGATAGGCGCAAAGTTCTTCGAAATCCTCTTCCCGGGTCCGGTAATTCTGGAAATTGACCCGCAGGGCCAGGCGGTCGCCCGGCATGCGGGTGATGGAAATCCAGAAGCGGCCCTCCCGTTCCAGTCGCTGGTGTAGGCGGCGGTTCAGCTCGTTGAAACGGGCGGCGGTCGGTGGGGAGTCCCCCCGGCATCGCGGGCGGGCGCGGAAACAGAGGATGCCCAGATCGGGCGGGTGAAGGAGCTCGAATGCGCCGGTGCCGGCCAGAAAAGCGTGCAACCGTAAGGCAAATCCTAGATGACGCTCCAGGATCCGCCGGTAATGATGCCGGCCGAAAAAACGGAAGGCCATCCAGATTTTTAAGGCCTTGAAACTGCGCGATCCCTGGAGGCCCATCTCGAAGGGATTGATTTTAGAGGGATCGTCTCGGCCCTGCTCCAGGTAATAGGCCGGCTGGACCTGAAAGGTCATCTGCAAAGCGGACGGGTCTCGAACCAGAAGAGCCGCCGCCTCGTAGGGAATGAAAAACCATTTGTGAGGATCCAGGGTGATGGAGTCGGCCCGGCCGATGCCGCGGAAGAGAGGCTGCTTGGCCGGCACCAGCAGGGCCGCCCCGCCGTAGGCGGCGTCCACGTGGAACCAGCAGTCGTGATGGCGGGCCAAATCGGCCAGGTCGTCCAGCGGATCCACTGCGCCTGTGTTGGTGGTCCCGGCGATGCCGATGATCGCGGCCGGCCGGAATCCGGCTGCCCGGTCGGCGTGGATCATCTCGTCGAGGATTGTCGGCTGGATCCGGAACCGGTGGTCTGACGGCACGAGGCGCAGGTTGTCCAGCCCCAGGCCCAGAAATTCCATGGCTTTTTCGAAGGAGTAGTGGGACTGGTCCGAGACGTACACGCGCAGCGGCGGCGCATCGTAGAGGCCTGTCCGGCGGAGTGCCGGCCCCAGCGCCTGCCGCCGTGCCATCTGCAGGGCCGTGATATTGGCGATGGAGCCGCCGCTGACCAGAGTGCCGGCGGGTTGAGAACCCTCAAGGCCTACCAATTCCCACAGCCAGCGGATGACGGTCTTCTCTGTCTCGACAGCCGCCGGGCTCTGGTGCCAGAGGGAGCAGTTCTGGTTGAGGGCGGCGGCCAGGCTTTCGGCGAATACGGCGATCAGGGTCGGCGTCGGATTCATCATGCCCAGGTAACGTGGCGAGGCGATGCGGGTGATTCCCGGCAGCAACAGGCGGGTGAAATCATCGAGGATGTCGGTCAGCGAATGTCCTTCCTCGGGCAGGGGCATACCTTGCAACTCCAGGAAATCCGCCGGTTCCTTGAGGGGCAGGACCGGATCATCACCGGATGACTGCCAGTAGTTCAGGATGACGTCGATGAAGTTGTCGGCCATGCGCCGGATCCGGAGCGGATCATCCGAAAGAGAGTCACTGAATTTCAACTCGTTTTCTTTGGTCATGGCCCTCAGGTTTCGTCCACTCCGCCGCGCCAGATTATGCTGCGGCGCCGGGTGTCGGAACGGGCGTCTTCCATGGAGATCCAGGTTTCCCGCCGTCAATCCCCGGACTGCCAACAATAACCAAAACCGGCGCAAAAGTCGAGGTATTTTATACCACAACCTCCTTGAATTACACTGGGATTGGAGTTGAAAAACTATAGTGCAAAATAGAGATAATAGTGCTTTATTTTTTTAGTATATCGGGTACAATTGGTGGTTCTTCAGATGGATGATCCCGGCGGATCAAGCCAAGAAATTCTTTCGGAGTCAACGCATGAATTTAGCGGAAAGATCATTTATCACCAAGCTTTGCCAATCCTGCGGCAAGGATCCCCATCGTCTCATGGACATCATCATCGGGGTCCAGGGAGCATATGCCCGGGTGTCCGGCGACGCCATGAACCTCATCGCCGCTGAACTGGGCCTGCCGCGGGTGGATGTGGAGAGCGCCGTTTCCTTTTACCAGTTCCTGTCCAAGGAACAAAAAGGGCATGTCCGTATCCGTCTCTGTGACGACATCATCGACCGGATGTACGGATTCGACCGAATACTCAAAGCCTTTTCCGAGGAACTGGGGATCGGCCTCAACCAGACCACCCCCGACGGCAAGTTCACCTTCGAGACCACGGCCTGCATCGGCATGTGCGACCAGGCGCCGGCCGCCCTTATGAACAACGTGGTGGTCACCAACCTCAACAGCGATTCAGTGCATGACCTTGTGGAATCGCTGCGCAAAAACCTCAATCCCGAACAGTTGGTCAAAAAAACGGGTAATGGCAACAATTCCCACCCGCTGGTCCGGGCCATGGTCCAGAACAACATACGTCGCCGGGGGCCCGTCATTTTCCAGGATTTCACGCCGGGGGAGGCCCTGCGCAAGGGCTTGGCCATGTCGCCCATGGAAGTGATCCGCAGCGTCAAGACGGCCCGTCTGCGCGGCCGTGGCGGCGCCGGTTTCCCCACCGGGATGAAGTGGGAATTCACCCGGGCGGCCGCCGGGGACAGGAAGTTCATCATGTGCAACGCCGACGAGGGTGAGCCCGGCACCTTCAAGGATCGGGTGATCCTGACGGAAAAGCCGAATCTCATCTTCGAAGGCATGACCTTGGCCGGGTATGCCATCGGCGCTGGCGAAGGCATCCTCTACCTGCGCGGCGAGTACACCTACTTGCTCGATTTTCTCAATGAAACCCTGAAGGAGCGCCGGGCCAGCGGTTTGCTCGGTAAGAGCATCCTGGGCAAGGACGGATTCGATTTCGACATCCGCATCCAGCTGGGCGCCGGCGCCTATATCTGCGGCGAGGAGACGGCCCTGATCTCCTCCTGCGAGGGGTTGCGCGGCGACCCGAAGAACCGTCCGCCCTTTCCGGCGCAGAAAGGCTATCTCGGATACCCGACGGTGGTCAACAACGTCGAGACCTTCTGCTGCGTCTCCCGCATCATCGAGCACGGTGCGGGCTGGTTCGCCGAACACGGCACCAAGGGGAGTTCCGGAACCAAGCTGCTGAGTGTCTCCGGTGACTGCCGGATGCCCGGTGTTTACGAGGTGCCGTTCGGGATATCCATCCACGAGCTGCTGGAAATGGTCGGCGCCGACGATACCTACGCCGTTCAGATCGGCGGCCCCAGCGGTCAGCTGATCGGTCGGGCCGATTTCCAACGCACGATCTGCTTCGACGACTTGGCCACCGGTGGCGCCGTCATGATCTTCGACGAAGACCGGGATGTCCTGGAAATCGTTCAGGCTTTTATGGATTTCTTTGTTCATGAAAGCTGCGGCTACTGCACCCCCTGCCGGGTGGGCAACGTCCTGCTGAAAAAGAAACTGGAAGAGATCCGGGCCGGCAAAGGTGAGCCCTCCGATCTGGAATACCTGAAGAGCCTCGGTGAAACCATCAAGGCCACCAGCCGCTGCGGCCTGGGACAAACCTCACCCAATCCCATCCTGACCTCCATGGCCCATTTCCCCGACGCATATCTAAAGCTCCTGCACGAGGACAAGCAGGGCTACCAGCCGACCTTCGATCTGGACGAAGCAGTGGCCACCGCGGCCCGAATCGCCGGACACGGTCGGGTTCATCACGAAGACTAATCAAGGGAAGAGCAATGAGCAATACGATTACATTTTCAATCGATGGCAAAGAGATCGAATGCAAGGCCGGCCGAACTATTCTCGATGCAGCCGAGGAAAACGGTATCTACATTCCCCGCCTCTGTCACCGCAAGGGCGTCAGTCCCCACGGCAGCTGCCGGGTGTGCACCGTCATCGCCAACGGCAAGCCCATGGCGGCCTGTACCACGCCGGTGACGCCGGGCATGGTGGTGGAGAACGACGCGGAGGAAGTGACCGCCATGCGCAAGGCGATCATCGAGATGCTGTTTGTCGAAGGGAACCACTTCTGCATGTTTTGCGAGAAGAGCGGTAACTGCGAACTGCAGGCGCTGGCCTACCGCTTCGGCATCGCCGCGCCGCGGTATCCGTATCTGTTTCCCCACCGGGAAATCGACTTCGGCCATCCCGATGTGTTCATCGACCACAACCGCTGCATCCTGTGCGCCCGGTGCATCCGCACCTCCCGCGAAATCGACGGCAAGGAAGTGCTGGGCTTCGTGGAGCGCGGCCCCCGGAAGAAAGTGGCGGCCAACGCCGAGCACGGTCTCCGGGAAACGGAAATCGCCGTCGGCGACGAAGCCATGGCGGCCTGCCCCGTGGGGGCGTTGATGCCGAAACATGTCGGCTATCAGGTGCCCATCGGCAAACGGGAATTCGATCACGAGCCCATCGGGTCGGATATTGAAAAAGAAGCCAAAGCAAGTACGAAATAAGTGGGGAGCGTTATGTCAAAACCGAAAATAGCTACTGCCTCCCTGGCCGGGTGTTTCGGCTGTCACATGTCTCTTTTGGACATTGATGAACGGATCCTGGACCTGGTGGAGCTCGTGGACTTCGACAAGTCACCCATCAATGATCTGAAAAAATTCACCGGCAAGGTGCAGATCGGGCTCATCGAAGGCGGCTGCAGCACCGATGAGAACGTCCAGGTGTTGCGCGACTTCCGCCGGCACTGCGAAATCCTGATCTCGGTGGGCGATTGCGCCACTCAGGGCGGCATCCCGGCCATGCGCAACACCGTTCCTTTGCTTGAATGCCTCGAGGAGGCCTATTGCAACGGACCGACGGTTTACAATCCCAGCGGGGCCATTCCCAACGACCCGGAAGTGCCGCTGCTGCTGGACAAGGTCTACCCCTGCCACGAAGTCGTCAAGATCGATTACTTCCTGCCGGGTTGCCCGCCGTCGGCCGACACCCTTTTCCAGGCCATCGTCGCCCTGTTGAAGAATGAGCCGGTGGACCTGCCCTATGAACTCATCAAATATGACTAATATCGAGGAATACCATGGCACAGTCAATTGAAAAACTGAATAGAATCGCCATCGAGCCCGTCACCCGCGTGGAAGGGCACGGAAAGGTCACCCTCCTGCTGGACGACCGGAACCACGTCCGGCAGGCCCGGTTCCATATCGTGGAGTTTCGCGGCTTCGAACGCTTTATCCAGGGACGTCCTTACTGGGAGGTCCCGGTCATCGTCCAGCGGCTCTGCGGCATCTGTCCCGTCAGCCATCACCTGGCGGCGGCCAAGGCCATGGACGGCATCGTGGGTGTGGATCAGCTGACCCCCACCGCCGAAAAGATGCGACGGCTCATGCATTACGGCCAGATTCTCCAGTCCCATGCTCTCCACTTCTTCCACCTTTGCTCGCCCGATATCCTGTTCGGTTTCGATGCCGATCCGCAGATCCGCAATGTCATCGGCGTGGCCGCCAAGCATAAGGACCTGGCGGTGCAGGGCGTCATGCTGCGCAAATACGGCCAGGAAGTCATCAAGCGGACGGCCGGTAAGAAGATCCACGGCACGGGCGCCATTCCCGGCGGCATCAACAAGAACCTGTCCATCACGGAGCGAGACGAACTCCTTAAGGATCTGGCGCAGATGAAAGAGTGGGGCCTCGGCGCCCTGAAGCTGGCCAAGGACTACACCGTGGAGCACCTCGACTGGCTGGCCGATTTCGGCTCCTTCCCGTCCAATCATCTGTCCATCGTGCGCGAAGACGGAGCCATGGATCTCTATCATGGCCGGTTGCGGGCCATCGATGCCGAGGGGAACAAGATTTTCGACCAGGTCGCCGTACCCCGCTACATCGATTACATCGCCGAGGAAGTTCGTCCCTGGTCATACATGAAGTTCCCCTTCATCAAGTCGTTGGGTGCGGAGAAGGGCTGGTACCGGGTCGGGCCGCTGGCACGGGTCAACACTGCCGATTTCATCGACACGCCCCTGGCCGAAGAAGCTCGCCGCGAGTTTATGGCCGTCACCGACGGCAAGCCCAACAACATCACCATGGCGTATCACTGGGCACGGATGATCGAACTGGTGCACTGCATTGAAAAGATTGACGAACTCCTGCACGACGGCGATCTCCAGGGCGAAGACCTGGTGCTCAAGGGCGAGCGGCGGCCCGAGGCCGTGGCCATCGTCGAGGCGCCGCGCGGTACCCTGTTCCATCATTACAAGGTCGATGAGAACGATCAGGTGGTGATGGCCAATCTGATCGTGTCCACCACCAGCAACAATGAGCCCATGAATCAGGCCGTGCGCAAGGTGGCCGACCAGTATCTGGACGGACACCAGATCACCGAGGGTTTGCTCAATCATATCGAGGTGGCCATCCGGGCCTACGATCCGTGCCTGTCCTGCGCCACCCACGCCCTGGGACGGATGCCCCTGCTGGTGCAGCTCTTTGACAGCCGGGGCAACCTGCTGGACCGGAAGACGCGGTGAGTGAGTCGGCTCCGGTCAGGGTACTGGTTCTCGGCTACGGCAATCCGGGCCGCTGCGATGACGGGCTGGGCCCCGCCCTGGTGGAAAGTCTGGCCGCCGAGGCGCTGCCCGGTGTTACCATCGACGCCGATTATCAGCTGGCAGTGGAGGACGCCGCCGTGATCGCCGAGCACGACGTGGTGATCTTCGTGGACGCCGCCGTCAAGGGAACCGAGCCGTTCTATTTCCGGCCGGTGATCCCTTCGCCGGTAGTGAGCTTCAGTACCCACAGCCTCAGCCCGGAGTCGCTGCTGGGATTGGCGCGGGATGTCTTTCAGAAGGAACGGCCCGGCTATGTCCTCGGCATCCGTGGGTACGAGTTCAATGAGTTCGGCGAGCGGCTTTCGCCGCGGGCCGCCGCAAACCTGGAACGGGCGCGCGACTTTATCGGCCGGGTGCTGCGGCAAGGGAACTGGGCGGCCGCGGTGACCGGCAGTGATGAATGAAACAAGGAAAACCGAAGGATAGAGGGTCAACAATGAAAGACGGAAAGTATGTGATTATGTATGTGGATGACGATCGGGACATGCTGGATACCATGCGCATGCTGCTGGAATCCAGCGGATACATCATGGTGGAGGCCCTCAGCGCCGAAGAGGGTCTGAAAGTCTACAAACGCGAAGATCCCGATCTGATCGTGGTGGACCTGATGATGGAGGAAGTGGACGCCGGCACGTCCCTGGTCAAGGAGCTGCTGGCCATCGGCAACAAGAAGCCGGTGTACATGTTGAGTTCGGTGGGCGACACCATGTCCATCACCACCGATTACAGTAACCTCGGCCTGGCCGGGGTGTTCCAGAAACCATTGAACTTCAAGTTTTTCCTTAATATCCTCAAGAAAAAACTGGGCAATTGATGATTTTGCCAACGGTGCCGGCGCCCGCCCCGGCGCTGGCCGGTCCCTGCCAGCGCCTTTTCTTCCCTTGCTTTTGAGTGCGGCGGCTGGCCTGACCTCCCCGGCCTTGACGAAGGAGGCACGTCTCTTTGTTAAACGCGGATGGATGCGGATCAGGCAGAAGGCAGAAGGATAAGAAAACGATTGATCTCAGTGCCCACGGAAGTCGATTGGCTGCGGCCGGCGAGAATCTGATCGTCCGCGCCCTGTGCGGATTGACTTGGCCGAGAGGCCGGCCGTATAATGACCGGCATGTATACCAAATCGATAAAGGACCGCGCATTACACATCATATTCTCTCGCCGCTGCACCCTCCGTTCCCGACAGGCACCAAAGACGTGGGTGACCCGCCACAACATACTGTCCGGACCGGCTGATGGCCCCGGAGTCCGCTCATGAACGCCGGGCCCTTTCCCCTGGCCGAGGTGACGCGGAGCGGCCTGACGGAATGCATCCATCACGGGCACGTGGTGGTGACCGACCCGGACGGCCGGATCCTCCATGCGGTGGGCGATCCGCACGTCCGCACCTACATGCGCTCGGCGGCCAAGCCCATCCAGGCCATGGCTGTGGTGCGCTCGGGCGCCGCCGACGCCTTCGCCCTTACCGACACCGAGTTGGCGGTGATCTGCTCGTCCCACTACGGTGAGCCGTTTCACGTGCAGGCGGTGCAGGGGATCCTGGCCAAAACCGGTCTCTCTTTTGCCGACCTGCGCTGCGGCCGTGCGACGTCGCTGAGCCCGGACTACGCCTTGCAACTGGCCCGTCAGGGCGTCGATCCGGCACCCCAGTACAACGATTGCTCGGGCAAGCACGCCGGCATGCTGGCGGCATGCGTGCACCACGGCTACTCCCGGGGCGATTACCTCGACCCCGACCATCCCCTGCAGCGCGAGAACCGGCGGAACCTGGCCGCGGTGAGTGGATTGCCCGAGGCGGAAATCGGCATCGGCGTGGACGGTTGCTCGGCCCCGGTCTTCGCCCTGCCCCTGGCGGCCATGGCCCGGGCCTATGCCCGACTGGCCGTGCCGGCCACCCTGCCGCCGGAACTGGGTGCAACGGTACCGCGCATCTGGCGGGCCATGACCATGCACCCCGAGATGATCGCCGGCACGGGCGGCTTCTGCACGGAACTCATGCGCCACACGGGCGGCAAACTGCTGGGCAAGCTGGGCGCCGAGGGGGTCTACTGTATCGCTGTCCGCCCACAGGGGGTAGGCCTCGCCCTCAAGATCGCCGACGGCAACGCGCGGGCCATTCCGCCGGTGGCCTTACGGGTGTTGGAAGCGCTGGATGCCCTGACGGTGATGGAAAGGAAGGTCCTGGCCCCGTTCGCCGTACGGCAGAATGTCAACGATGCGGGCACGGTGGTGGGCGAGATCCGGCCGGCCTTTCGGCTGCGCTGGGGCCAGCCGGGGCCGCTGGACCCCGGTGGAGCACCGCGGAGCCCTCGACAACGGCCTTTCGTCAGATAATCGGCAGGGACAGTGTTTTTCGGTGCTATCCGCCGGCCGGTGCGAAAACAGACAGAATATCACGGAGGGTACCGACATGGCAGAATGGTGGGCCAGCGTAGCGACCCTGGAAAAGGTATTCTGGTATATCGCCGTCCCGTTCACGGTGGTGTTCGTCTTGCAGCTGGTGTTGTCCATCATCGGCATCGATCACGAATCGGATGTGGATGGCGGTCACGTGGGCTTCGGCCACGACGTGGACGTTGGCCATGACGTAGCCATGGGGCACGACATGGACATGGGGCACGATTTCGGCGACCACGATGCTGCTGGCGCCCACGATCACGGCCATGCCCATCATTCGGGCGAATTGGTCCCCTTCCAGCTGATCACCTTTCGCAACATCGTGGTCTTTTTCACGATTTTCGGTTGGACGGGGATCGTGGCCACCAACTATGGCTTCGGACTGTTCGTGACCATGCTCCTGGCCCTCCCGGCTGGCCTGCTCATGATGGTGGCCGTTTCAGCCCTGTTCTACTATGCCGCCCGGTTGACGGAGAGCGGCACCCAGGATATCCGACTTGCCTTGCTGAAATCGGGAACGGTGTACCTGACCATCCCCGGCCACCGCCAGGGAGCGGGCAAGATTCATGTGGAATTCCAGGGCGCCCTGCGCGAACTGGAGGCCGTAACCGAGGGCGATACCCTGCCGACGGGGACCGAAGTCCGGGTGGTGGAGGTCCTGCCCGACGCAGTCGTGGTTGTGACGAAACAGGTAAATCTTTGATCGGCCGAAACGTTCTTTTACTACGTGTCTGGTTGTGCTGATAAAGGAGGAATTATGGGAGAGTTTTTTTTGGTCATCCTGATCACCATGGTGCTGGTCATCATGTTCGGGATGATGGTCGTTCTGTTTTCACGCTTCAAGCGATGTCCATCGGACCAGATCCTGGTCATCTACGGCAAGATCGGCAAGGATTGGGCTGGAGAGTACCGCTCGGCCAAGTGTATCCACGGCGGCGCCGCTTTCGTCTGGCCGGTCATCCAGAGTTACCAATTCCTGGACCTGACGCCCATGTCCATCGAGGTGAACCTGCAGAAGGCCCTCAGCCGCCAGAATATCCGCGTCGACGTACCGTCGCGCTTCACGGTGGGTATTTCCACGGAGGTCGGCGTCATGGCCAATGCCGCTGAACGCCTGCTGGGACTGAAAATGCAAGAGATCCAGGAGCTGGCCAAGGATATCATCTTCGGCCAGCTGCGACTGGTCATCGCCACCATGGACATCGAGGAGATCAACTCCGACCGCGACAAGTTCCTGACCAACGTCTCCAAGAACGTGGAAGCCGAACTGAAGAAGATCGGTTTGAAGCTAATCAACGTCAACGTAACGGACATCAAGGACGAGTCGAGCTACATTGAGGCGTTGGGCAAGGAGGCCGCGGCCAAGGCCATCAACGACGCCAAGAAGAGTGTGGCCGAGAAGAACCGTGACGGATCCATCGGTGAGGCCAAGGCCATGCAGGACCAGCGGGTGCAGGTTTCCGAGGCCAACGCCAAGGCGGTGGAAGGTGAGAACCTGGCCAAGATCTCCGTGGCCAACTCCGATGCCCAGCGGCGCATCAAGGAGGCGGAAGCCCTGCGGCTGGCCACGGCCGCCGAGAACGTCCAGAAGGCCAAGAGCCTGGAGGAGTCCTACTTCGCCGAGCAGGCCGCCGAGAGCGCCCGCGCCGAGAAGGAAAGGGCCACCCGGGTGGCCGATATCGTGGTGGCCGCCGAAATCGACAAGAAGCGGGTGGAGATCGAGGCCGAGGCCGACGCCGAGCGGGAGCGCCGCCGGGCCAAGGGTGAGGCCGACGGTATCCTCTTCCTCAAGCAGGCCCAGGCCCAGGGCGATTTCGAGATCCTCAGCAAGCAGGCCGAGGGTTTCACAACGTTAGTGCGGGCCGCAGCCAACGATCCGAGCAAGGCGGTCATGCTCCTCATCGCCGACAAGCTGCCCGAGTTGGTGAAGACCCAGGTGGAAGCCATCAAGAATATCAAAATCGACAAGGTGACGGTCTGGGATTCGGCGGGCGGCAATGCCGATGGATCCACGGCCACAGCCAGTTTCCTGTCGGGCCTGATGAAATCCCTCCCGCCGCTGGACGACCTGTTCAAAATGGCCGGCATGGAGCTGCCCAGCTACCTGAAGGGTGAGGCAAAAAAAGAGGAACCGAAGAAAGCTGGGCCGAAGAAAGCCGCGCCGCCCCAGGCGGAGACGGTTGACCAGGCCTGACCGGATTTGCTCGTATCATCCACTGTAAAGAAAAGCGCCCCCGGCCGGGGCGCTTTTTTTGCGGGCATTCCGGGTGGCGGGACCCACGTTGCCCGGCCAACGCGGGCGTCGCCGGCCAGACCGATACACAGCCGGCCGGTGGCCGGGCTATTGGGCCAGGACATCGGCCATGATCTTTTCTTCATCGGCCGATACCTTGCTGCCCATGACCTCGGCGATGGTCCCGCCGAACATTTGGCCCATCAGACCGGTATTCATTTTGGACACATACGTCCGGCCGTCGTCCCCCTCCCAGACGGAGACAGCACAGGGCATAAGGCAGCTGATGTAGCGGTCGCTCTGCAGTACCTCCCGGGCATGGTGGGGCTGGCACAAGTCAATGACCTGTACGCGTGGGTCAAACGGCACGCCCTTTTTTACCAGGGCGTCGGTCAAGTCTATCTGGCCGGGCGAGGACCAGCCATGGCTGGTGATGGCGTGGTGGAGGCGTGCCACGGTCTGCTCGAAATCGTGCGGACTGGCCTCGGTGATGATCATCATGCCGGGTAACAGGTGATAGGCCAAAAGGCCGCAGCCGATGAAACCTACCAGCAGACCCACCAGAAACGACAGCCAGCTCCGGCGCCCCCGTTTCGTGTTTGGGGGATTTTTCATCTCTACCGTCATTCTTCCTCCTCACAGATGAGAATAAAATTATCGTCGTCCGGATACACCACGGATGCATCCAGTATGCAACAGGCGAACCTGAGGTGGTTCGGCATGCAAACAACGGACCTATTTCGATGCAGGGAACGTCCGGCCGGATACCACACGTTCTCTGCTGAAACGGGCGACCGGCAATCCGGACTACGGCATAGGACAACGTCTGTCCGGCTCCGGTGCCAAAACCATTTGACAGGCCGGGAGTTTTGTACTATTTTCGACTGTTCGACAGCCATCCGGCCCGAATCCGCAGCATCCGAGCATGAGCCATGAAAGTAATCGACATCATCCGGACTTCCTCAGCTCCCATTCTTTCCTTCGAGATCACTCCGCCCGAGAGGGGCCATGGGATCGAGGAGATCTTCCGGACCATCGACGTGCTGATGCCCTTCCAACCGCAATTTATCAATGTGACGTACCACCAGCCCCAAGTGGAATATGTGGAGGAAAACCAGGTCATCCGCCGACTCCACAAGCGGAAAAAGCCGGGGACGGTGGGCATCTGCACCGCCATCAACCACAAGTACAAGGTGGAGCCGGTGCCGCACCTCATCTGCGGCGGATTCACCAAGTACGAGACGGAAGACGCCCTCATCGACCTGCAGTACCTGGGGATCGAGAACCTGCTGGCCCTGCGCGGGGATCCGCCGCCGGGCCAGAAAAAATTCATCCCTGAGTCCGACGGCCATCACTACGCGGCCGGTCTGGTGGAGCAAATTGCCCGCATGAACCGGGGCTTCTACCTGGAGCCGCTGGACAACGCCGTGCCGACGGATTTCTGTGTCGGCGTGGCTGGCTACCCCGAACGGCACTTCGAATCGCCCAATTTTGAACGCGACATGCAGCATCTCAAGCATAAGGTGGAGTGCGGGGCGGATTACATCGTTTCACAAATGTTTTTCGAATATGAGTCCTTTGTCCGGTTTCGCGAGCATGCCCGGGACATCGGGATTACCGTGCCCATCCTGCCCGGGATCAAGCCGGTCAGCCGCCTGTCCCAAATGGAAATGCTGCCCAGCCTGTTCCATATCAGCATCCCGGACCGCCTGCTGCGCCGGATGGAAGAAACACGCACCCGCCAGGAGGAGCGCGAGGCGGGCATGCGCTACATGGCGGAACTGTTGGAGCGGTTGTTGCAGGCGGATGTACCGGGGGTACATATCTATACCATGGGCAAAGCCCTGGATACCCGCCGGCTGCTGGAATACGTATTCGGAACTCAAGTCGACGAAGCGGAGGAAAAACGGACCTATGTCACGAAAAAACCCGTTGACTGAAAAACGCCTGGCCCTGGCGCTCAGCCTGATCATCCCCCTGCTGGTCCTGAGCCTGGGATTCATTTCATGGACGGAGACAACGGCGGGCTCCACGCCGTCTGCCGCCGCGGCGGGCGATACCGTCCCGCCGGCACCGGCTGCGTTCACCAATGAGTTCGGCATGGACTTCGTGTATCTTCCGCCCGGCGAGTTCATGATGGGCTCCGATCAGGGGGCGCCCAACGAGCGACCGGTCCACCGGGTGCAGATCACCCGCGGCTACTATCTCCAGACGACGGAACTGACCCAGCGGCAGTGGACGGCGGTCATGGGCACCCGGCCATGGGAGGCGGTGCGCCATGCCCCATCCGGACCCGACTACCCGGCGGTGGGTGTCTCCTGGGAGGACGCCCGGGCCTTCGTTGCCGCCCTGTCGGAAAAGTCGGGACGAACCTACCGCCTGCCCACCGAGGCCGAGTGGGAGTATGCCTGTCGCGCCGGAACCACCACCGAGTTCTATTACGGTGATGAACGGTCGGGGCTGGGTGATTACGGCTGGTACGTCGACAACACGGTGAGGGTCGGACTGGAGCACGCCCAGCCGGTGGCCCGGAAGAAACCCAATGCTTGGGGACTGTACGACATGCACGGCAACGTCTGGGAATGGTGTGCCGATCACTTCAGCGAGGACTATTACGCCCGGTCACCCCTGGCTGATCCCGCCGGTCCGGAATCCGGCTATCCACGGGTGTTGCGCGGCGGAGCCTACGACCAGCCGCCCCGCTACTGCCGTTCGGCCATCCGCATCAAATATTTCGCGGACAACAGCTACGCGTATATCGGCTTTCGCATTCTGGCCGAGGCCGAGTAACCGGAACACGGAGGGGCTCTTTCCCATGCTGGATTTTTCCGACAAATCGGCCATTGTTACCGGCGGCACCCGCGGCATCGGCCTGGCCGTCAGCCGCGTGCTGCACAGGCTGGGCGCCCGTGTTATAGCCGCCTACCGGTCCGACGAAGCGGCGGCGCGGACGCTGATGGACGAATGCCCCGGTGTGCGCACCTTCGCCGGCGATCTGGCCGAGGCCGATACCGCGCGCGCCATGGTTGGCCAGGCCTGGGACGCCTTCGGCCGGGTGGATATCCTGGTCAACAACGCCGGCATCTGGAACTCCTTGCCGGCTGGAGTCATGGACGTCGAGAACTGGGACCGGATGATCCGGACCAACCTGCGGGCCGTCTACCTGGTCACCGACGAGCTGGTCAGTCGATGGCTGGCAGACAAGCGGCCGGCGGTGGTGGTGAACATCTCCTCCACTGCCGGCCAGCGGGGCGAGGCCGGGCATGCCCACTACGCCGCCTCCAAGGGGGCGATCATTTCGTACACCAAATCTCTCGGCGCGGAATTGGCATCCCGGGGTATTCGGGTAAACTGCGTCGCTCCGGGCTGGGTGGAGACAGACATGACGACCGACGCCTTCCGCGACGGCGGCCGGGAACGCGTAGCCGCGGGCATCCCCCTGGGCCGGGTGCCGCAGCCGGAAGAGATCGCCTGGCCGGTGGTTTTTTTGGCCTCCGACCTGGCCTCGGCGGTGGTGGGCGAGATTTTCAACGTGAACGGTGGCAACGTGCTGTGCGGCTGATCTGCCCCGGCCGTGCCTGGCGGCCGGCGGAAGCGGGGCCCGGGCGGCGTGCGGCCGGGAGAGAGCGGGGTCATGAAACCGTTGCCGGACAAGTTGTGTGTAAGCATCGCCGTGGCCGATCCGGCCCGCTGCCGGGAACTCCTTTCAAAATATACGTTTGCCGAGATCCGGTTGGACGCCCTGGCCGGTGACCTGGTGGATATCGGGCGGATCTTTGCCCTGCCGGTCACCCTTATCGCCACCTGCCGGCCGGGTCCCCATGATGACGTAATCCGGGAACGACGCCTACGGGCGGCCATCGAGGCCGGCGCGGCCTGGGTGGATGTGGAGCGGGAGGCGCCGGACGCCTGGCGTGAGGCCGTGGCTGCCGCAGCTTGCCGGCATGGTAGCCGGGTCATCGTTTCCCACCATGATTTCGCGGGCACGCCTGACTTGCCGGAACTGCGCCGGTTGGTGGCCGACTGTTTCACCCATGGCGCCGACCTGGCCAAGGTGGCCTGCCGGGTGCGGGCGCCGCGGGAGAACGCCCGCCTGCTGGCCCTGCTGGACGACGATTGGCCGGTGGTCCCCGTCGGCATGGGAACGGCCGGGCGCCTGACAAGAATCATGGCACCGTTGCTGGGCAGTCCCTTTACCTTTTGCGCGCCGGATGACGGACCGTCCACGGCGCCGGGGCAACTGACGCACGCTGAGATGCTGGCCGCCTGGGAGTGTTTGGCCGATGAATGATCTCCGCCTCTACGCCGTGCTGGGACAGCCGGTGCTGCACAGCCGCAGCCCGAACCTGTTCAACGCCGCCTTTCAGGCCAACCAGATCCCGGCGCACTATACCCGCCTGCTGGCGCCGACGGCGGCCGCCGGACTACGCCTCGCCACCGACGTGGGGTTCCGGGGCCTGAACGTGACGACGCCCTTCAAGGAAGCCATAATGCAGAGCCTGGATCGGGTGGATCTGACCGCCCGGCGGATCGGCGCCGTGAACACACTGCTGCGTAACGGCCGGCGCTGGGCGGGCTTCAACACCGACTGGATCGGTGCCACGGGAGCCCTCACCCGGCATGGCGTCCCCATCGCCGGCCGCACGGCTCTGGTGCTGGGGGCCGGCGGCGCCGGGCGAGCGGCTGTGCACGGCCTGTTGGCGGCGGGGGCACGCGAGGTCTGGCTCGCCAATCGTACCGCGTCCCGGGCCCGGGAGTGGGCGGCCCGGCTGGGCAGCCGCTGGTGCACCCTGGCGGAGGCGGCCGCACGGGCGGCCGGCGTGGACATTGTGGTCGATTGCATCAGCGATGATCGGGCCGCCGCAGAAATCGTCCATTCCGTCACTGGTGACGCGCTGCTGCGGGCCGCTTACCGACGCGGGACAACCGCCGCTCCCCCTGCGTCAACCGTGAAACAGGTGGACGGGCTGGCCTGGTTGCTGCATCAGGCCCTGCCGGCGTACGAACTGTTCGAGATGCAACCGGCGGAGCGTGAGACCATGGCCGCGGCGCTACTGCAACCGCCCCCCGGTGGCGAGGCCCACTCGCCGCGCAACATCGCCCTCATCGGCTTCATGGGCGCCGGCAAAACGGCGGTGGGGCGGGAATTGTCCCAACGACTGGGATTCACCCTGGCCGACCTCGATGCAATGATCGAAAGCCGTGATGGGCGACCCATCCCGCAAATTTTTGCCGAGGGTGGCGAGGCTGAATTCCGGCGGCGGGAGAACGCCGCCCTGGCTGACGCTGTCGCCGGCTCCCGGCAGGTCATCGCCTGCGGCGGCGGCGTCGTCGGGTCGGCCGCCAACCGGGATCTGCTGGGCCGCCGGACGGTGGTCGTCTGGCTGTGGGCGCCCCTGGAGACCTGTCTGCGGCGGGTGGCCGGCACCCCGCGGCCGCTGCTGGCCGTGAGCGATCCCATGTCTGCGGCGCAGCGACTGGCAGCTGAACGCCACGCGGCCTATGCCGCTACCGCCCGGCTTGTGGTCGGAACCGACGAAACGGGACCGGCGGAGGTGGCCGCGCAGCTGGCGGCGGAGTTCAGGAATCTTTGGACGTAACGGCGGCGGCGTGACTGTCTCCAACGGTCAGGCCATCGCCCGGCAATCTTGAGGAGGTCAGCCATGAATTCGTTCGGCCGGATTTTCCGGGCCAGTATTTTCGGCGAATCCCACGGCGCTGGGATCGGTGTCCTCATCGACGGTTGTCCCGCCGGCCTGCCGCTGGCGGAAGAGGATTTGCGCCGCGACCTGGACCGGCGGCGCAGCGGAGCGCCGGGCACCACACCGCGGCGCGAACCCGACGCGCCGCAAATCCGGAGCGGGATTTTTCAGGGGCGGACCACCGGTGCGCCCATCCTGCTGATCATCAACAACCGGGATGTGGATTCCAGGGATTATGAATCCATGCGCTGGACACCCCGACCGGGACACGCCGATTTCGTGGCGGAGAAAAAGTACGGCGGCTTTCACGATTATCGCGGCAGCGGCCATTTCTCCGGCCGGTTGACGGCCGGTCTGGTCATGGCCGGGGCCGTCGCACGCAAGCTGATCCGGCCGGTGCAGGTGACCGCCGTGCTGGAGGAAGCGGGCGGGTTTCCCCAGATTGAGGAGGCCGTCCAGGACGCCGTGGACAACAAGGATTCCATCGGCGGCGTCGTCGGTTGCCGCGTTACGGGCCTACCGGCAGGGCTGGGTGAGCCGTTCTTTGATTCGGTAGAATCCCTCATGAGCCACGCCGTTTTCGCCATTCCGGCCATCAAGGGCATTGAGTTCGGCAGCGGTTTTCGCCTGGCGCGCATGCGCGGCAGCGAGGCCAACGACGTCATCCTCGACGCCAAGGGGACCACGGCCACCAACCATGCCGGCGGCATCCACGGTGGCATCACCAATGGCAACGACCTGGTGTTCCGGGTGGTTGTCAAGCCGACGTCCAGCATCCCAAGGGAGCAGCGGACCGTGGACATGCGGACGGGCCAGCCGGCGGTCCTTCAGGTGGAAGGCCGGCATGACGCCTGCATCGCCCTGCGCATGCCGGTGGTGGTGGAAGCGGCTACGGCGCTGGTCCTGGCCGACCTGATGCGGGTGGCGGGACTTATCCCGCCGGTTGTGACAGAATGATCATGACGGACTGATGGCCCGATGGACGACCTTCAGGCCTGGCGGGGATCGGTGCGCTGGATGATATCGCTGACCGTTTTCTGGTTGAAGCCCTTAAAACCGTCGGTGCGCTGGATGATTTCCAGATGGCTCCCCACCGCTCCATGGGCGCCGAACTCCTCGGCCTGTTGCGGAGTAATCCGTTTCAGACGCAGCAGGGTGTCAATGCGCCGCGGATCTACCGCCCAGGTTTCCCCCCGGGTAAAGGCCTGCTTGAGAAAATCGAAATCACTGAACGGATCCATGATCTCCACTTGCCGCTCGGGCAGGCGGTCGCTGGCTCGTCGGAAATCGGTCCGCACGGCCAGATGATGCAGGCCGGCTTGAAGGACGGAGTCGCCGTGAAGGCCGCACCACAGCCCGATGGTACCCAGCTGCTCCAGCTCGGGCAGGCGTTCCCGGCTGAAATCGCCCTGCACTTCTTCGGGCGACAGATCGATATCCAGGAACAGGGTGAAGCCGGACCCGGCGTGCTCCATGACCTGGGCTCCCCAGCCGGCCTCGGCACCTGCATAGAAGCGCTCCCGGCGCGTGAAACCGAGGGTTTCCATCAGGGTGACCAGGTGCGGCAGCAATTGCCGGGTGCAACGGAAGGTGTGGTGGTCGTGGTTGGCCCAGCCGATGCCCAGCCGCTCCTGGCGGATGCGCTGGCGCTGGGCGGCCCGGTTCCGGTTCTGCCAGTATTTTCGCTCGGCTTCCAGCACCAGATGGGCCGCCACGTCCTGGCCCAGCAGATCGACCAGCTGTCGGGCCAGCTGGATGGCCTGGTCCAGCAGCTCGACGGGGTGGCCCTGCCGGGATCTCGTTTCCCACATCTCCCGCGCCCGGAAATAGTTGGGCAGATAGCCGGTGTCCGGGTAATCCGGCTCGAAGATCCCGAAGCTGCGGCGCTCCACCGCCCAGACGGAGATGTCGTTGTCGCGGGTCAGATGGCTGCGCCGCAGGCGGCTGTAGGGGCGGCCCTCCATTTCCCGGGCGAAGCCCTGGGTCAGCAGAAAATCGGACAAGCGTTCCACCCGCACGGCCGCCCCCTCGCCGAGCCGGCCGTTGGGGGCGTCCACCAGCACCCGGGGCAGGTAGGTGCCTGGCGCGGCGTACACAGTGAATGAGGCGTACTGCATCTCGCGGCGCAGGCCAAGGGTTTGGAGGCGATCCACGAAGACCTCATCCCGGGGCATGGTGAAGTGATCCACCATGTCGAACAGATCAATGTCCGCCACTTCGCGAAAATCCGCCGCCATCCGCCGCAGCAGGCCGTTCTTGCGCGTCATGTCCCGCAGAAGTTCCCGCAGAAAGTTTTCTGTACCGGGATAACGTCGCCAGTTGAATTCACCGTTGTCATCCATGCAAACACCTCCCTCAGTTCCTTCGGTTGGATGATGAGGCCGGGAATAGGATTTAAACTTGCGGCCGGGCCGGCGCGTTCCGGCTTGCAGGGCGCAAAGGAAGCCCGCATTGCGGCGGGATTGGGGTATAATGGGTCCCGTCGTCCCCGACCGGGACGTGGGCCACTCTTTCAGACAGGGACACAGGTAATAATGGCGGAAAAGGAGATTCCTCTGGCTGACATGGCGAGCGGCGGGCAGCCGGTTGTGGTGGCCGTGGCCACGGAGCCGGAGCTGCGGCCCCTGCGCGACCGGCTGGCCGATGGCCGGACCGTAACGGTGGGCGGCCGGCGCTGCCATTTCGGAATCCTGGGCGGCCGGCCGGTGCGCTTGCTGCTGACGGGGCCGGGCGCCGTCAACGCCGCCCAGGCTGTCACCGCCCTGCTGGAGCGTACGCGGCCGGCCCTGGTGGTGGGGATGGGCTGCGCCGGCGTGTTCCGGCCCAGCGGACTGCGACCGGGCGATGTGGCCGTGGCCCGGGAAGAGATCGACGTGCAGTCGGGTATCGAGGCCGCGAACGGTACGGGTGCAGTGATCGAGTACCCTTTTCCGCTGCTGGAGCGCGACGGGCGGGGCTACACACGGCGCTTTCCCTGCGCCACGCCGTGGGATGCCACCGCCGGCGAGGTGATCCGGCGGGCTCTGGCGCCAGAAGAGGTCATGGTGGAAAGGGGCGCGTTCATCGCCGTGGCCACCATCACGGCCACCCGGGTACGCGCCGACATGCTCTGGGCGGCGTATCAGCCCCTCATGGAAACCATGGAGGGGGCGGCCCTGGCCCAGGTCAGTCTGCATTACGGCGTGCCTTTTCTGGATATCCGGGCCGGCAGCAACTGGGTGGGGCCGCGCGACCGGGATTCCTGGCAGGTGGAGTTGGCCAGCCGGCGGGCCGCGCGCGGTGTGGCGGCCGTGATCGCCGAACTGCATCGCTGGCCGCCGCTGGCCGGCCGCGGCGGATAGAGGAGAATCATGGCAACGACGCTGAACCTGGCCTATTCCCCGTGTCCCAATGACACCTATATTTTTCACGCCCTGGTCCACGGCCTGGTGGAGTGCGCGGTGTGCCGCTTCGCCGTGACACTGGACGACGTGGAGTCCCTCAACCAGGCCGCCCGGGCCGGGCGCTTTGAAGTCACCAAGCTGTCCTATGCCGCCCTGGGGCACCTGCTGGATCGCTACGTGCTGCTGCGCAGCGGCTCGGCCCTCGGCCGGGGCTGTGGTCCCCTGCTGGTGGCCGCGCCGGGCCGGACTCTTGCCGGACTGGGTGATGCCACGATCGCCGTACCGGGCCGCTGGACCACGGCCGCCCTGTTACTGGGCCTTTACCAGGGGCGGCCGCCGGACATGGCGGCCATGCCGTTCGAGACCATCATGCCGGCCGTGTCCCGGGGGGATTACGCCTACGGGGTGATCATACACGAAGGCCGCTTCACCTTTTCTCGCTTCGGACTGGACTGTTTGCTGGATTTGGGCCGCTGGTGGGAAGAGAACACCGGGCTGCCCATTCCCCTGGGCGGCATCGCCATCCGGCGCGATCAGCCGGCCGAACTGGCGGCCGAAGTGGAGGCGGCCATCCGGCGCAGCATCGAATTCGCCCGGGCGCACCCCGATCGTTCGGCCGACTACATCCACCGTCATGCCCAGGAGATGGCACCGGACGTCATCCGGGGTCATATCGAGCTCTATGTTAATGAATTCAGTCTGGATATCGGACCGGAAGGGGAGGCGGCCATCCGCCGCCTGTACACCGCTGCCGCGTTGGCCGGACTGCTTCCCCGGGTGACGCAATCCCTGTTCCTCGACTGATCTGCATTTTCCCTCAGTCCAGGTCCCGGGTGGTGTCAAAGATGGCCACCAGCGGCAGATGATCACTGATGCGCCGCTCAAACGCATCCGCCGGGTAGTTTTTGTCCCAGTCGCGAATGGGCAGGATTTCCCGGAACTCTTCCTGCCGCAGCGAGGGTGTCAGGGCGATATGATCGATGAAGGACAGATTTCGGTCCCCGTCCCGGTCATACCAGATATTGGAATACTCGTCGTCGCCCAGGGTGTCAGTGGCGAACTCCACATAACCGGCCGCCAGTAACCGCTCACTGGAAATCCCCGATCGGAAGGCGTTGAAGTCGCCGGCAATCATGATGTCTTCCTCGGCGCCGGGCCGGGCCAGCTCATCGGCCAGCCACCGGTTGATGGCATCGTACTGGACGTTGCGGATCTCCACACTCCGTTCCGCCTCGGGAATGGCTTTGAGATGGACCACTATCAGGGAGAAATCGAAGGCGCCACTTTGCAGACGGAACACCAGCGGCTGGCGTGACTCGGAACTCAAACCGGTGAATGCCACCTTTTCCAGCGAGCGATAGGCGTTTTCATCGAAGAAAACATTCTTCACTTTACCCGGGGCCCAGATCAGGGCCAGCTTCTGGGGGATGCGCTGCGGGCTGATATACCATTGGAAATCCAATTCCTCAGCCAGGTTCTCCAAGGTGCAGGGGCAGGTGATTTCCTGCAGGGCGACAATATCCAGTTTCAGTTCGCGGATAATGGCGGCAATCTCGCGGATATCATCGGGCGAACGGCCCAGGGCGCCGAACCACTCCAGGTTCCAGGTGGCCAGTCGCAATTCGTCCGGCTGATCGTTGGGGGGCGGCACCGGTACAGGTCCCCGGGATATGATGGCGATCACCAGAACCAGGATCAGCCCGATTCCCAGCAGGATCAGAATTTTCTTCATGTGCACCTCCGGAATCAGCCCATATTGTAAAGCAGAATGTCAGTGGCGCAATCATAAAATCCGGATGATGTTTTTCGAAAAGAGGACCAGCATCCATTGTCCCCCGGGGGGGAGGGCGGCCGTCAGGTGGTTTCCCGGGCTGCGGTCCTTGTTCACAATCCCATGCTGTCCAACCTGCGTGCCACTATGCTTCCCCTTTCAGACGGATCATGGTAAGATGTCGGCATTAGTAATACCGGCCACCGATGAAAACCAGACGGGAGCGTGATAATGGGCAATTACCCCTGGTATGAAGTCGTCAATATTTGCGATTTAAAGGACATGCTGCGTAAAAGCGTCGACCGCTTCGGTACGCAGAACGCATTTCTCAACCGGCGGGCCGATGGGGAATACGAGGGGCTGACCTATGCCGAGTTCGGCCACCGGGTCATGGCCCTGGGCGCGGCGCTCTTCGCACGGGGATTCGCGCCCGGCAGCACCATGGGCATCTATTCCGAAGGCCGTTGGGAATGGGGACTGACCTACCTGGCCGTGGCCGGCGGCAACGGCATCAACGTGCCCATCGACAAGGAACTCAAGGAACAGGATATCCGCCACATTTTGGGTGAAACGGGAACCACGTTTCTTGTGACATCGGCCCGCTTCCTGGATGTGGTGCGGGAGTTGCAAGGACGGTTGCCGCATCTGAAGACGGTAATCTCCATGGATCTACCCGAACATGAGGAGCGTGCCCTCTCGCTGTCCTTACTCCTGCAGGAAGGTGACCGGCTGCTGCAGGATAATGAAACCGCCTATCCTTCGGTGAAGGTCGATGCCGAGCGTCCCGTTTCCATCATTTATACCTCGGGCACCATGGCTATTGCCAAGGGTGTCGTCCTGAGCCAGCGCAACATCACCGCCAACATGATGGACATGTGCCGGGCCGCCTACATCGACGATCAGGACATATTCCTGTCGGTGCTGCCCCTCCACCATACCTATGAATGCACCTGTGGTCTGCTGACGCCGCTCTACCGTGGCTGCACCATCTCCTACTGCGACAACCTGCGGCGACTGGCCGACCAGATGCGCGAGGTCCGGGCGACCATGATGCTGGGTGTGCCCCTGCTGTTCGAATCCATCCATCGCAAGATCCAGGAAGGGATTGAGCAGAAAGGGCGCGGCAAGTTCCGGCTGGGGATGGGCATCGCCAATGTCAGTCAGAAATGGCTCAAACTGAACCTGCGCAAGAAAATCTTCGCCACCCTGCACCAGAGGTTCGGCGGCCGGCTGCGGCTGCTGATCTCGGGTGGTGCGGCCATCGATCCTGAGGTGATCCGGTTTTTCCGACAGATCGGCATCCACTGTATGCAGGGTTATGGGCTGACGGAGTCCTCGCCCATCATCGCCGTCAACCGCAACGAGTGGTACAAGGACGAAGCGGCCGGTTATCCGCTTCCCTCGGTGGAAGTGAAGATCGTGGACGGCGAGATTTGCGCCTGCGGTCCCAACGTGATGCTCGGCTACTACAAGAATCCCGAGGCCACGGCCGAGGTGATCCGAGACGGCTGGCTGCACACCGGTGACCTGGGTTTTGTGGATGAGGACGGGTTTGTCCACATCCGCGGCCGCAAGAAGGCCGTGATTGTGCTGGCCAACGGCAAGAACGTCTATCCCGAGGAGGTGGAATTCCACCTGAACAAATCACCCTACATCCTGGAGAGCCTGGTGTGGGAGGGACCCGAAGCTGTGGACGGCAAGGTGGAGGAAGTCCAGGCTATGATCGTCCCCAACATGGAACGTTTTGACGCATACAGCCAGGAAAAGCAGCTTTCCCTCTCCGATGATCTGGTCGAGCAGGTGCTGCGGGAGGAGGTCCGGCGGGAATGCCGGCCGCTGCCGCACTACAAGCGGGTGCGCAAATTTACCATCCGCTGGGAAGAGTTCGACAAGACCACCACCCGCAAGATCAAGCGGTACCTGTATACCCAGAAAGTGCGCAAGACGTGACCGGGCTGGCCCGCCAGGCCAACGCCTTGCCCGAAAGAGCGGCCACCGGGCGGTTCTGCTTCCTCTACCGCCGGTATGCCGCCATCATTCCCAGACTTGGCGGCGGATCCCTGCAAACAATGATCCCTCCCTTGCCGTATACATCCTGACCCTCGGCGAAAGGATGCATCATGAGTAAATGGCGATGGCAATGGTCGGCCATGGTGACGCTGGCCGTGCTGCTGTGGGGCGGTATATTTGCCCGGGGGGACGAGGCGCTCGTCCCCGGGCAAATCCATGAAAACGTCGCCTGCACCGGCCATCCGGGGGATAGTTATGCCCTTTATCTCCCCGAAATCTACGATCCGGCCCGGAAATGGCCGGTGGTCTACTTTTTCGAACCGGCAGCCCGCGGCAAACTGCCGGTGGAGAAGTACCAGGCTGTCGCCGCTGAATTTGATACCATTCTCATCGGCTCCAACACCTCCCGCAACTACGATAACGCGGCGGTCCTCCAGGCCGCCGAGGCCATGTGGGCCGACAGCCGCCGCCGGCTGGCCATCGATCCGGAACGGGTGGCGTTCTGCGGTTTTTCGGGCGGCGCCCGGGTGTCGGCCAGCCTGGCCGGCTTGCACGGCGGCGTGCGCGGCGTCATCGGCTTCGGTGCCGGCTACCAGGCCGAGGACCCCCACATACGGCAGCATCCCTTTTTGTATTTCGCGGCGGTGGGGGTGCGGGACATGAACTATTTGGAACTGAAAGCATTGGACCGCAAGCTGGACCGCCTGGGCGTGACACACCGGATCGTCACTTTCGACGACGACCATGTCTGGCCGCCGGAGGAAATATTCCATTCCGCCCTGGAATGGCTGCAGATCCATGATATAAAAGCCGGTCGGACACCGCGGGATGACGAATGGCTCCGCCGGGTTTACGAGCGTCGCTGGCGGGAGGCCGGCCGGCTGGAAGAGATCGATCGCCAACTGGCCGCTGTGGAGGAATACTCTCACCTGATGGCGGATTTCGAGGGTCTGCTGGATGTGGCCGGTGCCCGTGAGGCAACGGATCGCCTGCAAGCCGGGAAGGTGGTGCAGCGGGCGGCCCGGCGCGAACTGGAACTGTTGCAATTTGAAGAGGAAATTTACGCCGACCTGGTGGGTCGCTTCAGACGTTTGCGCGGCGAAGCGTTGACTCAAAAGGATCTTCCGGGCGCGCGGAAGTGGTGGCAGAAAAAGGTAACGGAATTGCTGGCGATGTCGCGCCGGCAGAAGGAGCCGGGAAAGATGCGGGTGGCCGAACGGATGCTCTCCTACATCGGTCTGCGTGCCTATGAAGAGTCGGTTTACTACTTCCGCAACGGCGATTTTGTCAGGGTGGCGCTGGTGGAACAGCTGCGGCTGCTGGTCGACCCTCGTTCGCCTCATGCCCATTATGATCTGGCCTGCGCCTTCGCCCGGCTGGGCGAAACGGATGTGGCGCTGACCCATCTCGAACAGGCGGTGAAGAATGGTTTCAAACGGGTGGATCTTCTTGAAAAGGATGATGATCTGGATAATCTGCGCCGACTCCCCCGTTTCGAGAGGCTGTTGGCCGGCCTGCGGGGGGAATGACCGGTCGGATCCATCCATCCCGCCATGAATCCCTGGTTGAATTATCGCTCGGATCACCGTATCCTATACCAACGCCGGGTGGCCCGGTCGTTGATCCCAGCCTGTTTTCAAGGAGGATACCCGTGTGCAAACCCCTGATTATCCTGTGTGCGTTGAGCATCCTGTTTATCAGCGCCGGCACCGGTCCGGTACTGGGCTGCACGTCCATCATGGTGGGCACCAAGGCCTCGGCCGACGGTTCCGTCATGACGTCCCATACCTGCGACAGCCACCGCACCAGTTCAGCCATCGAAGTGGTCCCGCCGGCGCAGTATCCGGCCGGGGCGACCATCACCCTCACCAAACGGAGCGATGACAACAGCGGCCCCATGGAGCGGTACGGTCGCGAGGTTACCGGCACCATTCCCCAGGTGGCCGAAACGTACGGGTATCTGAATCCGGCCTATGCCTGTATGAACGAGTTTCAGGTAGCCATCGGCGAGTCGACCTTCGGCGGCCGCGAGGAACTGCAGAGTGACAAGGGGCTCATCGACTGCGAAACCCTGACGCGTCTCATGCTGGAGCGGGCCACGACCGCCCGGGACGCCATACGCATCGGCGGCGCCCTGATCGAGGAATACGGCTGGAACGACGCCGGGGAGGTGCTGACCATTTCCGACGAGAAGGAAGCGTGGGCCATGGAAATTATCGGCCCGGGCAAGGACAAGGTCGGGGCCATTTGGGCGGCCCAGCGGGTGCCCGACGATCATGTCGCCGTCTATGCCAATGCCGCGCGCATCCGGCTCATCGATCTGGACAATCCTGAATTTTACATGACCTCGGCCAACGTCATCTCCACGGCCGTGGAGATGGGGTTCTACGATCCGGAGAGCGGTTTCCCATTCCAGTTCTGCTACGCCTATGACCCGGGCGGACGGCGCAGCATGGCCGCCAAACGGCGCGAGTGGCGCGCCCTGGACCTGCTGGCCCCGTCCCTAAAACTGCATCCCGAGAGCGAGAATTATCCCTTTTCGGTGAAACCGGAGGAGCCGGTCACGCCCCTGCGCGTCATGGAGATCTTTCGCGACACCTACGAGGGGACGGATTATGATTTTGTGAAACATTTCACCGTGACGGACGAGAAGACAGGCCAAACCGTCAAGAGCCCATTGGCCAATCCGTTCATGCCCTACGACGCCAACAAACTGTTCAAAATCAACGGTGGCTGGGGCTGGCGCGGCGAACGCACTATCGCCCGCTGGTACACCATGTACGCCACCATCACCCAGTCGCGGGCCTGGTTGCCCGACGCCGTGGGCGGCATCGTCTGGTTCGGCTACGACAATTGCGCCATGACCACGTTCGTCCCCATTTATGCGGGCGTGACGGACCTGCCGGAGGATTACCGGACCGACGGCCGCACCACAGGCTTCAGCCGCGATTCGGCCTGGTGGGCCTTCAACCGGGTGGCCACCCTGGCCGCTCACCGGTGGGGAGACATGCGCCAGGATGTGGCCGCAGTGCGCGACCCGCTGCAGGAGCAGTTCCTGACGGGCGTCACCGGGATCGACGCCACCGCCGCCCGGTTGTACCAGGACAACACGGCCGAGGCCCGGGCCTTCCTGACGGGCTACGTCAAGGGGGCCTGCCAGGCGGTGGTCAAGGCATACTGGGATCTGGGCGACCGGCTCTGGACCCAATACGACGAAAAATGGTAGACCGCCGCTCACCGGCGACGATCGGGAGGAATGTGGTATGCGAGCAGTAGATCCGGGGATCTTTCTGGACGAAATGCGACAGCGGCAGCCGCTGGTTCATAACATCACCAATTACGTGGTCATGAATTCCACCGCCAACATCCTGCTGGCGGCCGGGGCCGCGCCGGTCATGGCGCATGCCGTAGAGGAAGCGGCCGAGATGGCTGGCCTGGCTTCGGCGCTGGTGCTGAATATCGGGACCCTGTCGCCGCCGTGGATCGAGGCCATGAAGATCGCCGGCCGGCGGGCGGCGGGACGCATTCCCATCGTGCTGGACCCGGTGGGGGCCGGCGCGACCTCGTTCCGGACGGAAACCGCCCGGCAGCTGCTGGACGAGCTACCGGTGACGGTCCTGCGGGGCAATGCTTCGGAAATCATGGCCTGCACCGGCATGACGGCTAACACCCGGGGGGTGGATTCCGCCGCCGCCGCTTTGGACGCCCGGCTGGCGGCCGAGGAACTGGCCGTGCAGAAGCGGCTCGTGGTGGCGGTGACCGGCGCAACGGACATTGTCACCGACGGCCGGACCACCATTCTGGTGAGCAACGGACACCCGCTGATGGGCCGGGTGACGGGCACCGGCTGTGCCGCCACCGTGCTGGTGGCCGCCTTTTGCGCCGCATCGTCCAACACCCTCGCCGCCACGGCGGCAGCGCTGGCCTATTTCGGGGTGGCCGGTGAGCGGGCCGCTGTCTCCGTCGCCGGCCCCGGCAGCTTCCAGGTGGCCCTCCTCGACGAACTGCATCGTCTGACCGCCGCCGAACTGGACGGACAGGCCCGTATCCACGTGGTCCACGCCGGCGATACGGAAAATGTCTGACGGGCGGTATCCGGTGGGTTGGGATATGCATCTTCTCAAGAAGGATGGAAGGCGCCGGCCAGCCAAACGTTGCCCAGACATGGCCGGGGTATGGGTCACTGCCGGGCGATGAAGATCCGTACAATGGTCCGGCGGCCAAAAGGAGAAGCCGATGAATTTGTTCGAAATATTGGGATTATCCTCCCGCCTGGACCGAACGGACGATCTGGAACGGGGTAGTCTGTATGAGCAGTTGGAAAATTGTCTGTCCGGTCTGCCCGAGAACGAGATCAGGTTCGTCGCCGGCCTGGCCGGTCTGCTGGGCCGGGTGGCCCTGGCCGACATGAAACTGGAGACCGAGGAAATCGAGGAAATCCGCCGGATCCTGCGGGAGGAATCCTCCCTGACCACGGAGCAGGTGGAACGCGTCCTGCGGCTCATTGAACTCCATGCCGACGAGTATTTCGGAGCCGAAAATGTTTACTATACCCGCCTGATCAATCAAGCCGCCACCAAGATCCAGAAACTCGAAGTGCTGCACGCTGTGTTCGCCGTCGCCGCGGCCAACGGTTCCATTTCCGTCCAGGAGGAGGCGGAGATTCGCACCATCGCCAGCGGATTGCTGCTCACCCACCAGGAGTATATCGAGATCCGGATCCAGTTCCGCGATCAGCTGGATGTCCTGCGCTGACGGCCTCGGCCGGTCCGCTCTCTTTTTTCCCCCTCCTTGCAACGTCATGATGCCGCCGCAAGCGGCCGGAACCCCCGGAGGATGTCGCTCCGAACTCAGGATCAGCAAGGGTTGGGAACGGATTCCGGCAAAGACGGCCTTGCGGAACTATTTTATGAGGGCTTCCTTGATGGAGCCGGCCAATTCCCCGACATAGACATTGTAGTCGGCAATACTGCGTCGGATGACTTCGTGAGCTTCCGCCCGGTTGTAGATATGGGTGATCTCGCAGGTGCCCTCCGAGGCGTCGGGGGGCAGTTTGTAGGTCAGGAAGTAGTGCCGCAGTCGATCCAGCAATCCCGGCGGGCAATCGTTGATGTCGCGCCAGTCGCCGTATACGGCGTCGTCCCGCATGACAGCGATGATCTTGTCGTCGGCCTCGTGGTTGTCCAGCATGCGCAGTCCGCCGATGGGGATGGCGTGGATGATGAAGTCGCCGCGGGAAAACTCCTTCTCGGCCAGCACGCAGATGTCCAGGGGATCCCCGTCGCCCACGATTTCGGCCCGGCCGCTGCGCTGGCGGCAGAACTCGGCCACCGATTCGCCGCAAAAGGTCTGCGGGATCAGGCCATACAGGGACGGGGTTACATTGGAGTATTTTTGCGGACGATCCACCTTGAGGATGCCCGAATCCTTGTCCAGCTCATACTTGACCGTATCGGCCGGAACGATCTCAATATAGGCGTGCACCGTGTCCGGCGCTTCGTCGCCGATGTCGATGCCGTGCCAGGGGTGTGCCTGGTACAGCAGACCCATGATCTTGCGCAGCGGATCGATGAGGGCGTTGGTAATCATCGGGTGACTCCATTTCGCCGGCTACAGCGTTGGCCGCGGGGGCTGGCGGCCGGGCATCCGGTTGTGAAGTGATCAGTTCCGCGCGGAATTATACCACGCGTCGGGACAAGGACGGCAGGTTTTTACCGCCGTCCGGACAGAATGGTTGGATGTCAATCCCGAATACGGCGGTGCGGATAGACACGGGCAGAGTCGCGGGTTTCGAATGCCACCGGATCAGGGGACCCTGTGGCGACGGGTGATGAGTTCCAGCCCATCAGCAGGCTCCCGACGGGAGGTCGGCTGCCGCCGCATCGGGGGCATGCGCGTCGGCGCACCGGAGTTTTTCTTGCCGGTGGTGACGAAGAGAGGCAGGGGTGGGAAATCCCCTGCCAGAATTTCCGCGGCCAGTGCGGGGGTGGCCCCGAACCACTGCTGCAGCACCGAGGCATACACCTGGCGAAAATCCACTACATGGATCATGTTCCCGGCGTCGTCCAGGTCGCGCAGATCGGGTTGGGCACCGCAGAAACCGCCCCGTACGTTCCGGCCGAAGAGAAACAGCGGCGCCGCCGTCCCGTGATCGGTACCCGAGCCATTGTCGCGGACACGCCGGCCGAACTCCGACATGGTCATCAGGACGACCTGGTCGGCGATGCCCAGCGCGTCCAGATCGGCCAGGAAGGCGGCCACGGCGCCGGCCACCGTCCGGAGCAGCCCAGGGTGTACCTGGGACTGCTCCACGTGGGTATCGAATCCACTCAGGAGCACGGAGTATACGGGTGTGGCCAGTCCACCGGCAATGAGACGGGCGACCATGGAGAGTTCCGTCGCCAGCGGGGTGGCGGGGTAGCTGACCGCGTTGACGGCGGCGGTAAAGGCGGAGTAGATCTTTTCGGCGTAAACGGAGGAGGTTTCGGCCAGGGATCGGACGAACACCAGCTCGTCGCCCGCCCGGCCGGCGGGTGCCGGTGTCTGGTGAACGGTCAGCCAGCCGCTGGTCAGTTGATAAAGGGCCTCGGGATCATTGACGGCCATGCCCATCCCCTGGTTCTGGCCGCGCAGCAGCAGCGTGTCGGCGCTTTTAACCTCGATGGCCAGCGGCGCCTCCGGCCGGACGTCGGGATAGTCGGGGTAGAGTGTTTCCAGGTACCGGCCCAGCCAGCCGGTAGCGATAACGGGTGCCGTGGAGCCGCCCCGCCAGATATCCGTGGAACGGAAATGGGAGAGGTCCGGGTCGGGGTACCCCACGCCGAGCACGACGGCCATTTCACTGCCGGACCACAGCGGCTCCCAGGCAACCAGTCCGGGGTGCAGGCCAAGGCGGTCGTCCAGCGGTCGCACCTCGTCCTCGGCGACAGCCACCGTGGGGCGTTGGTCGTAATAGGTGGCCTCGCTGTAAGGGATGACGGTATTGAGGCCGTCGTTGCCGCCCAGCATCTCCAGGATCACCAGCACGGGTGACGGCGCGGCCGCCGGCGGGGGGGAACCCCAGGCCGGGCGACATCCGCCCGACAGGGTAGCCATGCCGCTCAGTTTCAAAAACCAGCGTCGGTCAAGTTTCATGGGCCGTCTCCTAGTGAAGCTGGTATTCGGCCATCTGCATCACGGCCTGGAGAAAGAGCCGCACCCGCGTCATGGCCTCGGGCCGGTAGGGATTCCATTGGTTCGGCGGCAGGGAGCCTAGCAGGATGGCCACCAGTTCCGCTTCCGTTTGCTCATCGAGGGCCAGCGGCAGGAAATCGGTGGTCACATGCCGCACCAGTTGGCGCGGGTCCTCCGGATGGGGCAGCTGATGCAGGAAACGATGGTAATCCATGATAAACAGCCGGCTGGGATAGATGACGGCCTGGGCCAGCATCTGGCGAAAGGGGAGGGAGGACGTGCTCAGCCAGTCGCGGTGCCCCGGCCAGCCGGCGACGTTGGGCGGATCGAAGGGCGTCTGCCCCAGCACGCTGAGGATCAGGCCCATGAAGGGCCAGTCGATCTTGGTGGCGTGGAACTGCCGCAGCACACCGAGCAAGAAATCGATGGGGCTCTTGATGTCACTGCCGATGAGTTCGTCGGCCATGAAGTGGGCGCTGCCCAGCAGGTCTTTCAGCACCGGTTCCAGCTCGAAGTCGGAGGCGATCAGCCGATCGGCCAGCGCCTGGACCAGGTCCTCGTCCGCCACCGGGCTCACGAAGTGCCGGTAGATACGGCCGGCGAGGAAAACGGCGGTGGCGCGCTGTCCGAAGATGATATCCACGATATCCTCGTCATTCCAGTTGCCGGTATGGCCCAGGAACGTCTTCTGGCCATTGTCGTGAAGAAGGGGATGACGATAGGCGCCGAGCAGGGTCGGATTGATGCGCCAGCCGGTCAGCGCCCGCGCCGCCTCGGTCACGTCCGTCTGGGTGTAGTGACTGCGGCCCATGGTGAACAGTTCGAGCAGCTCGCGGGCGTAATTTTCGTTGATGCCATATTTTGTGTTGAGGTTGCCGTCCAGGTAGATGAGCATGGCCGGGTTTTGACCGACTCTTTTGGTCAGGTCACGGATGTCCCCCGCTGCTGCGTCGCGAAACAGACGGTTGATGCTGAGGATCAACCGGGCGACGAATACTTTCTCCATTTCCACCACGAAATGGTTGCTCCAGAAAAAGACCAGCCGTTCGCGGATGCTGCCGTCCACATAAGCCTGCCGCAGCCACCAGGTCACCAGTTCCTGCCGCATCCGGTATTCGGCCTCGAAATCGAGAGGCAGTTCAACGGGCTCATCGGCCCAGGCCGGCAATACGGGTGAAGGCGGAAAGCGGAACAATTCCGCCACCGCTTCCGCAGGTCCCAGTTTCATGAACCGGTCGATTTCGGAGCGACGGGGCGGGCCGAGGCGGGCACGCCGCAACAGATGGGCCGCCCGACGGCGGTTCCAGGGTTGCTGCGTCGTCGGGCGATAGGGCTCCAGCCCGGCGCTGATCTTTTGGTGGGGCGACGGTGCGGGATCACGACGTCGCCCGGCCTGTTTTCGCCCGGTGACGGCCAGCGTCAGCAGTTCACGTCGATCCATGAGCATACCTCCCGGGTGTATTTCCGTGGAATGCCGAACAGGATGGGCACCAAGCAGGCCAAGTCATCATGAGGGTTTAATCGTCAGCCGGGCGAAAAGTTTCAATCCGGAATGATTTTTTTGGAGAATGATCCACAGTTGCCGGATAAACGGAGTCGCCGGATCCTGTATAACTTTCCCGGATACGGACGCTCGGGTACGATTCGGGATCGGTGAGCCGGTTGGGCGTTTTCCCGATGGGTTGCAGTCCGCGGAGCAACTAGCTCTGGTTGAAAGTGGGCCGGACCTGCCGCCGCAATGCACCGGCCGTCTGTCGACCGGACGGGTGCATCACCGTCGCCTCCCCTCCGCGTGTGAGTTCCCGGGTTCGGCTCAAAACAAGCAGCCGCTGCAGGTAGATCCTTTCCAGTTCCTGCAACAACCGGATGGTGGCGAACGGCCGATAGATCACCCGGATCTCCGAATGGCGGAAACTCAAAGCCTGGCGGGCCAGGGACGGATGATAGGTCCATTCCTTTTCACCCAAATCCATCAGAGCCACATCAATGGCCGCCGGTCCGGCCGCCCGCACCAACCGGTTAAGTTCCGCCGGCCGGGTGCTGTACACGGCCGTCAGGCGGTCGGTGTTCCGAAAGCGGTTGTAATCCGTCAAGCAGGAGTTCTCCACCTCGTAGAAGCATCCGTTCGCCATGGTTTGCTGGATGGATTGGGCGGCGTCGCTGTCCTGACTGCCATGCAGCAGCAACAGTTCACGGCCGCCGACGGTTTTCCGGAAGAGCCGCCTGAAGGACTCCCGCCCGGCGGCATGAGCGACCCGGAATTCAGCCTTGTATCGCCGGCTCAGAGCGGCCAAATCCCGGCAGAATCCGTTCAGCTCCTCCACGGTGGCCGGGGCGATTTCAGTGATGGACGAGAGTGCTTTCATCTGATTCTGAATGGGATGGATATCCTGGTCAGGAATCATGGCTTTCTGACACAGCGGCGGCAACGATTCACTGAGGAACCGGAACAGGCGCTGCCACTCCTCCTGCATGGATTCCGGCAGGGCCGTCCGCCCGGCCCGGGTCATGGTCTCCACACAGGCAAAGATGCCCGCCAAGCCGCGAATAAATGGGAATGCCAGGTCTTTGGCCGGGATGGGCTGGATTCGGATCACATTCATTTTTCCCCTCCAACGGGATCATTGGGAGTCTTCCCCCTGAGCACGGCTGTCAATCGATGGTTACGGGCGGGATGATTCCTTCATGTTATTTATATTATTGACAAATAGATTTGTAAACAGTATATAATTTAATAACACGATATTGTAATTCATATCAGGGATAGCCATGTTTTTTCAACAACTTCGTACGTTTGTTATCTCGGCGAAATTTGAAAATTTCAGTCGGGCCGCCGATACACTGCACCTGACCCAGTCGGCCGTCACTCATCAGATCAAGTTGCTGGAAGAGCATTTCGGCTTGAAACTGTACCACCGTCATCGGCGCGGGATTCGGCTGACGGACGAGGGGCGGAAACTCCTGGAGCATGCCCGGGAAATTCTGGCGGGGGTGCGGGATATGGAAGAATTGGCCCGGTCCCTGCAGGGCCGGGATAATGTGTCCCTTTCCATTGCGGCACACCGGGGGATGGTGCGCTATCGCCTGCCGGACGTGATCAAGGCTTTCCGTACGCGTTACATCGGCGCCAATATCACCATCTTCACCCGGGTGGTCGATGATGACATCATCGGACTGGTGATGTCCGGCGAAGCCGATTTCGGGATCGTCACCTCCTGGAACACGTTCCGTCAGATTCATTTCCATGAGTTCGTCTCTTATGACATGATGCTCTGTGTGGGTGATCAGTACCGGGCGGAACATCCCCGAATTCATTGGGATCGGCTTTCCCTGGAGGAGATTGCCGCTGTACCGCTGGTGTTGTACGAGAAGGTCAATCCCATTCGGCGGGGCATCGACCGGGTGTTTGAAGAGCACCATCTGACACCCCGGGTAATCATCGAGATCGGGGGGCCTGATATTCTTCTGGAATACGCCCGAATCGGGCTGGGTGTTTCCATCATATCAGCCCTGCCCTTGCACCACCGGAAAATTGAGGGCGTGAAGGTGATTCCGGTCACCCACTATTTCGGACGCCTGGGCTATGGCGTGATATATCGCCAGGACAAATATTTCTCCCCGGCGCTAGTGGATTTTCTGAGCATTCTCGATCCCCAGCTGGTGGTGGACGGACGGCTGCCGCGCTGAATGCCGCAGGCAACCTTGTTGTGCCCGGCCATATCGAAGGCGCCCCAGTCGCCGGCCGGGATTTCCATCCAGGTGACGAAAGCGTGCATCCTTCGACGTGCCTGCCGGCAGCCTCGCCTGTTATCAGGGGAGGCTGTTTTCATCTGCCAATAAAGAAAGCAGAGATGCATAGCGCAAGGCAACGCCTGATGGGTGAGAAAAAAGTCATTGATTGCATTGGGCTCCGGCTATTTGTATAGTGTATGTTTTAAGTGCCCGGTGAAAGGGTTCATATCGGCATGCATTCCGGTCCGTCCATCTTTTTCCGCCGCGCCCGGGAGGAGGCCAGCCGTTACGGGGAGGATCCCTGGGTCTTCCTGCGTGAGCTGGTCCAGAACAGCCGCGACGCCGACGCGACGCGTATCGATTTCACGGTCGCGATCGACGGGGACTGGCAGACGCTGGTGTGCCGCGACAACGGCTACGGCATGACCCGGGAGGTCATCGAGGAATACTTGCTGCGCTTGTACGCCTCCAACAAGGAGGAGCTGGCCAGTGCCATCGGCCTGTTCGGAGTGGGTTTCTGGTCGGTGCTGTTGTTTCAACCGGCTATCATCCGCATCACCTCCGGCGACGGCCGGGAATGCCATGCCCTGGAAATCGACTGTCGCGGCCACGCCGTGCGCTCGGTTGCGCCCCCATCTCAGCCCCTGGCGGGCACGGAAATCGTCCTGCGCCGCGTCGCCGGTTCGTCCCTCGATGCCCGCCGGTTGCACGCCCTGGTGGAGGAGAAACTGATCCTGTTCGCCGGACATATCCGGCCGGGGCCCGGCGGGAAGCAGCTGGACATTTATTGCCAGGGCCGCCGACTCAACCGTCCCTTCGCGCCGCCCGACGTTTTCGGCCGCCGGTTTCGCACCCGCGAATTCGACGGGGTGCTCGGTTTCGATACCGTTCCCAGTGTCCGAATTTACAAGGGCGGCATCCTGGTGCGGGATCTGACCGGATTGGAGGAGGTCATCCCCAGCCGGCGACGGATCCGGCTACCGGAATCGGGCTGGGGACTCTATCCCGTCATTCGCCTCAATGCCGACAGGATCCAGCTGCTCATGGACCGTCAGACCATTTTTGAGGATCCCGTCCTCCACCGGGCGGTGGATTATTGCGAGAAGGAACTGCTGCGCTTGCATCGGCGCCTGATTCGCCGGTTGTTCCCCATGGATCTCGCCAATCGCTTCACCTCTTTGTGGATTGGTATGCGAGGCAAGGCCATCGCCTTCCTGGCCGGTTTTTTCCTGGTGCTGGTTTTGGGTGTCATGGGCGTTCTGCTGGGGCGACCGGATGATCTGATCCGGAGCCGGGTGGATCAACCTCCGCTGCTGGGGCAGGCGCCGGCGGGAGAAACCGTGACATCCGTCCGCCTGAGTGTGGACCGGGCCCTGACCGGATGGCGCGGGATGTTTCTGAATGTCCCGGGTGAACGGCCCGTCCGGTGGGACTTCCACTACGAAGGGGGCGGTGACCACCTGTTTCGGTTACGTTCCTTCACGGCGTATGATCCGCAGCAGGGGCTGCGACCCGTGCCCCTGGCGAAGACGGGGGACCTTCCGTCAATGAGCGCTGCGGGAGAGGCAATGTTTATCACCATCGGCGTCACCGGCCGGGGTGACCCCTTCGTCCTGCCGTGTCCGCCGGACCATACCGTCGTAGTCGAAAGCCTGCGGCATGCAGACCAGGAACCGGTGGCCCTGTGGCGCAGTCTAGCCGGCGAAGCGGTCGCGCGAACGGATGCGCCCGGTCGACTGACCTATGCGGTTGTGCCGCTCAGGGAAGCGGTGTCGGTCGATCCGTTTTTGACGGGAGCCGCCCGACTCGAGTGGCCACCCGACTGGCAACAATTCATCGACGAAACCCTCGCCGCGTCTCCCGCCGAGCGGGTGGTGCGGGCGGTCCGCCGGATTCGGGAACGATTGGTGTACGCCCGGGATGAAGATCTGTCGCGCCGCTTCGCCCAGTCCGAGGGTACCTGGCTGGAACGCACGATCCGGATGGGAGCGGGAGATTGCGATGTGCTCAACGGTGTGCTGGTTTTGTTGCTCCAGGCTCTTGGGATTCCCGCCCGGCTCGAGGCCGGTCTGGTGGGAGTGGAGGGTCGGGCCATGCCGGCATTGCATGCCTGGGCCCGGTGTTACCTGGGCGAATGGCGAACCCTTGACGTCTCCACCGGCTATGATTCCCAGACCAGCGACGCCCGTTTTCCGGCGGAACGGTTACTGGGCATCGTCGGCCCGGCGGCGGCGCGCCGGGCGGTCGGGCAGGGCGCACGTGACCGGAAATCCCTGTCGGCCACGGCGGATTCCACTGACGGGGCTGTCGGCCCCCCCTGGGCTTGGCTGCTGATAGGCGGCGCCCTGGCTGCCGTGATCGGGATGGGGATGTTATGGTGGTGGCGGCGCCGGCGGCCGGTGGTGGATCAGCCGCAATATATTCGCGAATTGTTCCGGCATCATCTGACGTACGGCCAGAGCGGAGGACCGCTGAAGCTGCAGTTCCGGCCTGTGCTCCCCACCCTGGGTAGCGGCTGCCTCAGTCTGCATCAGGTCCAGAGGCTGGCCGGCCGGGCGCGGTTGCTGGGCACGGACCCGAACTGCCCCCTGGCCGTTCAGCTGCGTGGCCGGCGGCGCATGCTGGATGCCTCGGCCGATATCGTGCGCGAACTGGTTCCTTTTCTGCCGCCCGTCACCTGGTTGGAAGACTGGCGGGCGGTGCTGGCCGAGCCGTCCCTGTCGCCGGCCTGGCGCCAGGTGCAGGCCGTACTGGATGAACTGGAACCGGATATTCGCCTGTACCGCCTGGCGGGCCAAAACGGTTTTGCCGAGGCTTACCTCCCGTTTCGGGATGTCGGCCGCGGCCGGTTTCATCTGCAGGTGGGCGATGGCCATCCCGTCTGGGCGTGGGCGGAGGATGAAATCATGGCCAACGGCCGGCAGGGTCTCTTCACGGTACTGGAAAAACTGACGGGAATGATGACCATTCGGCCGGCGCGGCGGTATCGTTTGCTGGCCGGCGCGGCGCGGCAATTGCTGGTCTCTGAAGGTCAGGAATGGACGGTCATCCGACCGGAAAAGGGACAGCTGCCATGAGGGAATCGGAATATCATTTGTCCATCGATCTGGAGGCGGAACTTCGCAAAATTACCCGCAACCAGCATCTCAACCGGGTGCACTACCTGGTACAGCTGATCCGTCACGCCGTGCTGCTGGAGCCGCGGGAAATCCACGTTCACAGCCGGCGCCGGCAGGTGGAGTTCAGCCAGGATGGACGCGCGGTGTCGGCCGCCGAGTGGCAGTTGCTGGAATTATTGTTCGGCCGCCATCGCGTTCCGGCCGATACCCAGCAGCAGGCGCTCTCCCGCCTGGAGGAACGCTACGGCATCGCCCTGCTATCGCTCGTGTTGACCTTTCCGGAAGTGTATATCGGGTCGGGCACGCGTCGTCTGGCCGCTACGACGGCCGGGGTGGAATTTCAGATCAGTGAGAACCATGTGGCCGGCTATCGGGTGACGGTGATCCGGCCGGCGGCTTTTCGCGCCGACGAGGAACGGGAGATCCGCTATTTTTGCAGCGGCATGGAAGTGCCCCTCTATTTCAACGGGGAACGGATCAATCAGGCCATCCCCTTTACCGGTCAGATCCTGGCCCGGCGTTTCGCCGATGATTTCGGCCGGGGCGCAGTGGGTATCCCCGGCAGCGGCGATTTGTGTGCCTATGATTTTTTCAAGAACGGCATCCGCTTCGGGATCAAGCAGTTTATCCCTGCCGACGGCCGCATCGTGCGCGGGATCTGGGACTCGTGCCTGCGGGACTATGAGCGGCAGTATCGGGCCAGCATCCAGCACGGCGAGGCGCAGCAGCGGCGGCAGACGGCCCGGCTATACGGCGCGTTGCGGCGGCAGTTCGTCGCCCTGGACGGCCCGGATAAGCTGCGCATCAAGAAGATCCTGCTCGGCCTGGACCGCGACAGCTGGCGGGCGAACTGGGGCGATATTCCCCTCTTCCATGCCCAGGCCTATGAATTTTGTTTCAGTCTCGAGAACCTGCTTCGCCTCAAGATCCGCTATGGCGGGATCCCGTTCACCGCCCAGCCGGACGCATCCGCGCCGGCGGATGTTCCCCGTCTGCTGCCCGAAGACGTGTATTTCCTGCGAAACGATCTGGCCGAACCGGTACGCCTGTATCAGGGGGGATGTGACCGACCCTCGATCCGGCGCCGGCTACGGCGATGGTTGGACCGATACCGCCCGCCCGTCCAGGAAGCCGTGGCGGTTCCCGCTCGCCTGGGGTGGGTGATGGAACGACTGAACCACGATGACCAGCGCCACCGGTTTTGTCTGTGTCGCGGAGCCAGCCGCATCGTTCCGGACCGACGCGGTTTTGACGTGGTGTATCTTTCCTTGCAGAGCATGGCTGTGCGCCGCCTGCTCGACCGGTTGGCCCGGGAGCCCCATCAGTTGACTGCCATCCGCTACGCCCTGCTGTCGCTGGCTGCCGCTACCACTCCCTGATTCCACAGAAGACGTTTGGTGTACCCGTCATCCCATGTGCTGACCGGTGCGGCGCTCGATGGCCAGGCGGTAGATCTGCTCGTACAGGCGGGCCGACTCGGCCCAGCTGAAACGCAGGCTCATGATCCGCCGGCGCATGGTCCGGAGCGCCTCCCGCCGGTGATACCAGTTGTGCACGGCCCAGCCGATGGTGTCGAAGAGGGCGTCGGGCGTGAGATCGTAAAATTTGAAGCCGCTGCCGTGCCCGGTCGCTTCATCGAAATTCTGCACCGTGTCGTCCAGGCCGCCCGTGGCCCGCACGATGGGGATGGTGCCGTAGCGCATGCTGTACATCTGGTTGAGTCCGCACGGCTCGAAGCGCGAGGGCATCAGGAAAAAATCGGCGCCCGCCTCGATCTGATGGGCCATGGCGTTGTCGAACCCGATGCCGCAACCGAACCGCCGGGGATACTCTGCCCGAATGTCCCCGAAATAAAAATGGGCCCACGGCTCGCCCGTGCCCAGCAGCACGAGCTGCACATCCAGGGCCAGAATGCGGTGGATGGCGGCGGCCAGGATGTCGATCCCTTTCTGCCAGACCAGGCGGCTGATGACGCCGATGAGGGGCACCCGGGGATTTCGGGGCAGCCGGAACTGCTGCTGCAGGGCTTCCTTGCAGACGGCCTTGCCCGAGAGGTCATCGGCCGAATACCGGGCCGGCAGGTGCGGATCGGTGCGCGGGTCCCACTCCGTTTCGTCGATGCCGTTGAGGACGGCGAACAGGTCGTTGGCCCGGTCGCGCAGTACGCCGTCGAGGCTGTGACCGTAGCCGGGGGTCATGATCTCCCGCCGGTAGCCCTCACTGACGGTGTTGATGGCCGTCGCGTGATAGATACCGCCCTTGAGGAGATTGACCTGAGCGAACCATTCCAGCTCCCGCCAGTGGAAATGCTCCCGGCCCACGTCCAGCACGTCCATGAGGCCTTCGTGGAAAACGCCCTGATGCTGGAGGTTGTGGATGGTCAGCAAGGTGGCGGCCTCGCCCAGCAGCGGATCCTGACGGTAGAGGGTGTTCAGGAACAGGGGGATCGCCGCCGTGTGCCAGTCGTTGACATGAATGATGTCCGGCCGCCAGGCCAGCCGGCGGCAGAGCTGCAGGGCGGCGCGGGACAGAAAGACGAACCGGTGGTCGTTGTCGGCGTAACCGTCGCCGTAGGCGGTGGTGTAGAGGCCGTCCCGGCCGTAGTACTTTTCGTGCTCGAGGAAATAGACGGGCACCGGGGAATCGGGCAGCCGCCCCTCGAGGACGGCGCACCCTTGTTCGCCCAGCACGCCCATGGGCACACCCAGTGGATCGCCCGCCGGTCGCAGTCCCCATCGGTGGCGGTTGACGACATAATAGCGGGGCATCACCACCCGGACGTCGTGGCTGCGGGCGGCCATCTCCCGGGCCAGGGTGCCGGCCACGTCGGCCAGACCGCCCGTCTTAGCGAAGGGCGCCACCTCCGCGGCGACCAACAGAATGGATAACGGCTCTCCCGTCATGAACACCTCGTGAAAGAGGCATTATACACCACTTCACATGCCCGGCCAAATCAGGCCATACGACACGATAATCATTGGACATGGCTGAAAGGGAAAGGTCTCTCTGTCCCGGTGAAATTCGGCAAGAATGAACACCCCTGACAGTTGGTAGACAGCCAATATGGCAATTCCTCATGAGGGATATTCCGGCGTCGTCATTTCTTGGAGGCGGCTACCCCGCCGGCCGGCCGAAATCCGGCCCAAAATGCCAGTTTTATCGGTCTAATCACGCATCATGGTGTATAATTTAACCAACCCGATCATGAAGGAGCGAGTCGATGAAAACCCGGCGCATGTTTTCTGTTTTCATTCTGGTCTTGGCCGCATATGGCATTTTTGTTGTGGCCGATCAAAAGGTGCATCCCCTGGCCGTGCCCGAATTCTATCCCGACGGCGTGGAATGGTATCCCCTGGTGGATGACGCCCGTTTCCTGCTGCGGGTGGCCTGCCCGGACGGGACGGTGCTGGAGCGGTCGTTCGAATTCGGCTACGCCCCGGTGTTTTCCGTCCTCGACCAGGAGGGCAGTGTGACCACGGACGGCCTTTACACCTACGAGCTGGTCCGGATTCCCCTGGGCCCACCCCGCAGCCAAAGGGATGCCTTGGCTGAAAAGCAGATGGCGAGGTCCGGTCAGCCGGTGGCCCAGAGCGGTCATTTCCGGATCATGGACGGGGTCGTGGTGACCTCCGGCGAAGCCGATGAGGGTGACGCCCGCAAGGATATCGTCCATGCCGACGATGTCATCATCGACGGCAGTCTCTGCGTGGGCAACGACTGTTACAGCGGCCTGGCCTTCGGTTTCGACACCCAGGTCTTCATGGAAAACAACCTGCGCATCTTTTTCGACGACACCAGCACTATCCAGAACTATCCCCGCAATGACTGGCGCATCATCGTCAACGACTCTATCGACGGCGGCGGCGACTATTTCGCCATCGAGGATGCCACGGCGGCCGAACAGATTTTCAAGCTGGAAGCCGGCGCGCCGGCCAATTCGCTGTATGTGGACAGCCACGGCGATGTCGGGATCAACACCGCCACGCCGTACTACGAGCTGCACATCGTGGACGGGGATTCGCCGGCCGTTCGTCTGGAGCAGGATACTTCCTATGGTTGGCCCTCCCAGAAATGGGACTTGTGCGGTAACGAAAGCAATTTTTTCATCCGCGACGCCACCCACGCCTCCAAGCTCCCCTTCCGGATCGAGCCCGAGGCGCCGACCAACACGATTTTCCTGCAATCCGACGGCAACGTGGGGATCGGTACGGGGGTGCCACAGGCCAGCGTGCATATCCAGGCTACGGGCGACCGGGCCACCCTGCTGCTGGAACGGACCGACGGCGCCACCACTTTTTTCGCCTCCAAAACCAACAATGCCAATTTCGGGTCGGCTTCCAACCACCCCCTCAGGCTGGTGGTGAACACCGCCTGGATCATGCAGCTGAACGCCAACGAGAGCCTGGAGATGAAGAACGGTGCCGTCTGCACCACCGCCGGCCAGTGGCAGGACGCATCCAGCCGTGAGTACAAGGAAAACATCCACGCCTTGTCCAGGGCCGATGCCGCGGCGGCTCTGGAGGCGCTGCAGCCGGTCCGGTTCACTTACAAGAGCGACGCGGCCGAGGAGTGTCTGGGCTTCATCGCCGAGGATGTGCCGGATCTGGTGGCGACGGCGTCCCGCAAGACCATGAGCAGCATGGATGTGGTGGCCGTGCTGACCAAGGTGGTCCAGGAACAGCAGCGGCTGGTTCAGGAGCAGCAGCGGGCCATCGATGAATTGAGACGAAAAGTGGCCGAACTGGAAGATCGGTCCAGCGACAAGTGAACGTGGCCGCCGGACGGACGCCGCGCAAGAAAGAACGCCGGGCCAGGCGTCTGGCGAATCTGTTTGCAGATTCCTGCGCAGCTGAGAATGCCGGCCGCGAGAGCCTGATCATTACTCGGGGATCAAGGCCGTACGCTCCTGTAATTCTGCCGGATCTCCAGCTGTCGCCAATCATCACCTGCCGCCCCCCACCGTCCGCCGGCTGTTACCGGGGCGGTGGGGCGGCGGTGTGATTTCATTCCAGAGGCTGACCCTGGATGACAATCAGGCGGGCCAGATCGGGCGACAGGGAGAAC
>JAFGRT010000098.1 GCA_016935015.1 Acidobacteriota bacterium
GATTTCGGTGAGCATTTTTTCCAGCTCGGCGATGATGAGACCTTCCTCGTCGGTGGGCACTTCCCGGAAGCGGGGCCGGTAGGCCTTTAAGGCGTTGATGGCGCCGAGATAGGTCGGGCTTTCGCACAGGACGACGTCCCCCTCGTCCAGAAACACTTTACCGGTGAGATCCAGGCCCTGTTGCGAGCCCGAGGTAATGAGGACATGGTCGGCGGTCACCTGGGCGGCCCCCTGGTTGTTCATCCGCCGGGCGATATCGGCCCGCAACCGTAAATACCCTTCCGTCGTGGAATATTGCAGGGCTTTCCCCTTATCCGTTTCCAGTACACGGATGCCGGCATCCATCATCTGCTTGACCGGAAACAGTTCGTGGGCCGGCAGGCCCCCGGCAAAGGAAATCATTTCCGGGTCCTGGGTGAGCTTGAGGATCTCCCGGATTTCCGAAGCCCGTAGATCCTGCATTCTTCGAGCAAACTGAATGGTCATGATGATTCCTCCTTGAGTCGCTTCCGATGAAGCAGTTGGTGAATAAACAGGCTACACGATGGGCAGCGTGCCCGCTTCCCGGCGGTGCACCGGCCAGTTCTGGTCGGCCACTTCGGCGATGACGCGCATCAGACGGCGGATGCCGGTGCGGATCTCTTCCGGCTGAGGATATGAAAAATTCAGGCGAATAAAGGTGGCCTCCGGTTCATCGTTGAAACACGCCCACCCGGGCAGGAAGGTGACTTTCTGCTCCACGGCGTGACTGAACAAAGGTGTTCGCTCCACGGCCTCGGGGCAACGGCACCAGAAATAAAAACCGCCGGCCGGTTTGCGCCAGGTAAACCCGGGCGGCGGGCTTTCCAGCAGCGTCTCCTCCATGACATCGCGCCGCCGGCGGTAAGCTTCGCGCACGCGCGCCAGGTGCGGCGTAACCAGTTCCCGGCTCAGGAAACGTTCCATCAGCCACTGGCCCGGCGTATTGGTGTGGAGGTCGATACTTTGCTTTACCAGGGCGAACTGGCGGATGACCGCCCGGGGCGCCACCAGCCAGCCGACCCGCAGGCCGGGGAAAAGAATCTTGGAGAATGTACTCAAATACATCACCCGCCGGCCGGTGTCCATGGCCGTCAGGCTGTCGGGCGGCGGTGCGTCGTAACTCAGCTCGGAATAGGGGTCGTCCTCCAGAATGGGGACATTGTATTCCTCGGCCAGCCGGAGCAAATGGGCCCGTCGCTCCGGGCCCATGACCGTGCCGGATGGGTTCTGGAAGGTAGGCAGGGTATAAATCAACTTGGGACGACGCCGCTCCAGGATGCGGGCCAGCAGGTCGGTGCGCATCCCCTGGTCGTCCATGGGAATTCCCACCAGCCGGACGCCCGCCGAACGGAACACCTGCAAGGCGCCGAGATAGGTGGGTTCTTCCACAACCACTTCATCACCGGCGCTCAGAAAGACCCGGGCCGCCAGGTCCAGGCCCTGCTGTGAGCCGGACAGAATGAGCACTTCGGCGGGAGAGCATCGGATCCCGCGCCGACACAACCACTGGCTGAGCACGTCGCGCAGGGGCGAAATGCCTTCGGTGGGGCAGTGCAGCAGCAGGGAAGCGCCCATCTCGCCCAGCAGCCTGTCCAGCAATTCCTGAATGGCGGCCAAGGGAACCAGTTCCGGTGCGGGCAATCCCAACGCCAGGGAGACGACATCGGGCCGTTCGATCATTTCCAACAGATCGCGGATCAGGGGATCGCGTGAGTATCCCGTTTCCGAGCGGAAAAACTGCCGCCATTCGGGATTGCGGCCGGCATCCTCCACTTCGGGGGATGACGCCAGGGGTAGGACCATGGTGCCACGGCCGACGTGAGATTCCACCAACGCGTCGGCCTTCAGCTCGCTGTAGGCGTTCAGGACGGTGCTGCGGTTGACGCCGATGGCCCGGGCCAGCCGCCGTTCCGGCGGCAGTTTGGTGCCGGCGGGGAGGGTGCCTGCCAGGATCAGGGCCCGTAACTGGCGGACGATTTGCAAGTATATGGGAATACGGCTGGTTCGATCGATGGTGATGTTCATGTCCGTGATCCGCGTCCTGTTTTCAGCGGGCCAAATCGGTGATTATTCACTTGCAAGCCCAGAATACACCATCCAATTCAGGAATCAACCACCAATTATACGAATTTTAGGCCATCCAATCAAGTATCTCTATGGACCAATTATGCGATATACGGATATTGATCCGGCCGGGCGGGGGGAGTGACCTTCTGGTGCCGGCGGTGAATCATCGACCGGTTGTCATCACGCCGGAGGTTGAGGGAATTTCCTCGGCGATGTATTTGTTTTGTCCGTTCATTATTGTGCTATACTGGCTGTTTCATTTGCACCGGCTGCGTCGCCGGTTGCGGCGGCGGGTGACGGCTCTACCCGCCGGAGTTATGGACTGATTTGGGTGAGGTGCCATCATGTTTGAAATTCCCCGCAAGCGCCCTTCGTTTTCCCGGGAGGAAGCCCAGCGGATCGCCACCGCGGAGTACGGGATACGTGAGGCGAAACTGACCGAAATGCCCGGCGAGCGCGATCAGAATTTCCATCTGACCTGTCCGGACGGCCGGGAATTTGTGCTGAAGATCTCCCACGACGAGGAACGGAAGGAAAACCTGGAGTTCCAGCTCCAGGCACTCAGCCATCTGCAACGAAACTGTCCCGACCTGAGCTGGCCGCAGGTCCAGCCGACACAGAGCGGTGAATACCTGGCCACGGCCCGTTACTCCGAAGGAGGCACGCACTACATCCGGCTGGCCACCTACCTGCCGGGGGTGCCGCTGGTCCGGGTCAAGCCCCATTCGCCGGAGCTGCTTCATACCCTGGGCCGGGCGCTGGGAAAAATTGACCGGGCGCTGGAAGACTTCGAGCATGAAGGCGCCCATCGCCGCCTGCAATGGGATCTGTTCCAATCACCCGAAGTGCTGGAAAATTACGCCGAGTTCATCATCGACCCGGATCTGCACGCCTTGGTGGACCACTACTACAACCGCTTTACCACCCACCTGCTGCCCCGTTTGTCGAAGCTGCGCCGATCGGTCATCCATAACGACGCCAACGATTTCAACGTGCTGGTCGGACCGCCCCGCGCGGCCGACCGGGCTGTGACGGGGATCATCGACATGGGTGACATGGTTCACACCGCCACCGTGTTCGAGGTCGCCGTAGCCTGCACCTACGTGATGATGGAGAAGGATGACCCGCTCGCCGTGGCCGGCTGGCTGGTGGCGGGGTATCATGCCGAGTATCCGCTGCATGACGAGGAATTGGAGGCCCTTTACCTGCTCATCTGCATGCGCCTCTGCGTCAGCGTCACTTTGGCCGCTTTTCAGCGCCGGCGGGAGCCGAATAACGACTACCTGTCCATCTCCGAGCAACCGGCCCGCGAGCTGCTGAGCCGGCTGATGGACGTCAATCCAAATTATGCCCATTACCGCTTCCGCGAGGCGTGCGGCTTGCCGCCCTGCCCCCGCGGAGAGAAGGCCACCGTTTGGCTGAAGGAGAATGCGGGCCGGATCGGCAAGGTCGTCGAGTATGACCTGCGCCGGGAACTGGTGCATCGTTTCGACCTGAGCGTCGGGAGCATCGAGCTGGGACTGTGCGCCGATATGACCGATCCGGCGACAGCCTCGGAGATCATGTTCCGCCACATCCGGGAGGCCGGCGCGCGAGTGGGTATCGGTCTCTATAACGAGGCCCGCCGTTTCTACACCAGCCCCCTGTTTCAGTCGGGCGAAGCCGGAGAGTGGCGCACCATCCATATCGGCACCGATATCTTCGTGAAACCCTTTTCGCCGGTTTTCGCGCCCCTGGACGGGGAGGTGCACAGCCTGCAGGTCAACCCCGCCCCGCTGGACTACGGTCCCACCATCATTCTGGAACACCGGGTGCCCGATGAGAATCTGAAATTCTACACCCTGTACGGCCATCTGACCGCCGACTCACTGGACGGCCTCTACGCGGGCATGTCCATTCGCCAGGGGGACCAGATCGCCCGGGTGGGGGATCGGCCGGAAAACGGGAATTGGCCGCCGCACCTTCATTTTCAGATCATCGCCGACATGATGGACTACATCGGGGATTTCCCCGGGGTAGCACCGCCGAGCCAGCGGCGGCTCTGGCTGAGCCTGGCACCGGATCCCAACCTGATCCTGCGCCTGCCCGAAGGCTGCTCGGCCAAATCCCGCTATACCAACGAGGAACTGCTGGTCCAGCGCCGGCAACACCTGGGGCCGAATCTTAGCCTGGCCTATCGTCAACACCTGACCATCGTGCGTGGGGTCGGCGCCTATCTCTATGATGAGAACGGCCAGGGGTACCTGGACCTTGTCAACAATGTCTGCCATGTCGGTCACTGTCATCCCCGCGTGGTGGCAGCTGGCCAGAAACAGATGGCGGTGCTCAATACCAATACGCGCTATCTCCATGAACACATCGTCGGCCTGGCCCAGGATCTGTGCGCCACCCTGCCCGAACCCTTGCGAGTGTGCTATTTTGTGTGCAGTGGCAGCGAGGCCAATGAGCTGGCCCTGCGACTGGCGCAAACGCATACAGGGCAGCGCGATATCATGGTGTTGGCCGGCGGTTATCATGGCAATTCGGGCGTGCTGGTGGATGTCAGTTCCTA
>JAFGRT010000099.1 GCA_016935015.1 Acidobacteriota bacterium
CCAGCCAGGGATGCCGTCAGAAAAATGGCCACCACCGGCCTTGCGCCGGTGGAGCCATGTCTCTTTGTTCAGATGATGAGCGGTCAATGGACGGATGGCGTTGTTCAGGGCAACCATCTCTGGCCACCATCTTGTTCGCCGTATGCGGAACGTATCCGGAGAACATCGCCCCACCGGCGCAAGGCCGGTGGTGGCGGTTGTCCGGACGACCGATTCGCTGGCCGTCAGTCACGGCCCCGCCGGCGCAAGGCCGGCGGTGGCCTGCGAACGTTGTCCCTGCCTGACGGACGAGGAGGGTACCCCGCATTCGCCCTGTCCTCTGCAGCTCAGAGAGCGAAGGAGGACGAACCCGGAACTATGGTCTTGCTGGAGTCGATTCGTAAAATCCGCCTCCCGGCACAGGGGGCGCCGGCGAGCGTCACGCCCGCCGGCAGACAATGAGCTGTTTTTCCGCGGACGAGGAAAACGGTGTCCCCCCGTAGTCGCCGTATTTGGCCTCGATGGCGAAACCGGCGCAGCGCATTATGGCGTCCAGCTCCTGGGGAAAGAACACCCGCATGTTCAGCGGCACCACCTCTTCGGCCCCGTCCCCCACCCGGAAATGCCAACGGTTGTGCATCATCTGGCTGGCCCGGTCGTACGACGAACTTTCCGTGACAAGCACCGGCTCTTCCGAGTCCGGATCTTCGTAGCGGGCGACAAAATGCCGCTCGTCGGGCTGACGGGTCAGGTAATCAAAACGCGGATTGAACATGTCCACCACGAAGCGACCATCGAACGCCAGGTGGCGGCGGGCGGCGCTCAAACAGGCGCCGATGCTTTCGGCATCGTGGAAATGGGCCAACGAATTAAAGGGCAATAAAATCAATCCAAAGCGGGCGCGCAGGGCCAAGGCGCGAGTGTCGGCGAGGATCCAGCGGATGTGCACCCCGGCGGCCCGGGCCTTGTCCCGGGCATGGCGCAGCATGGAGGCGGAAACATCCACCCCGGTGACGGCGTGCCCGTCCTGGGCCAGGGGGATAGTGATGCGTCCCGTCCCGCAGGCCAGCTCCAGGATGGGACCGGCGCCGGCCAGCCGGCCGTAAAAGGGGATATCGTCCACCACATCGGCGTTGAGTCGGTCGTAGTGGCGTCCGTCACGATAAATGGGCTGACAGTCAACAGGTTTCATCGTTATCCTTCGCCATCGACGCGGCTCAGCCCAGCATGTTGTCGATGTAAATGGCCAGCTGGCTCAGGCACATGACGTAGCTGCCGAACTCGTTGTCGTACCAGCCGAAAATCTTGGCGTGAGTGACCGGGATGCGCATCATGTCGTTCGCGCCGCTGACCCCCAGCGAGTGCAGCACTTCCTGGCTCAGATCGATGAAACCGGTGCGGGTATGATTGGCCTGTCCCTCGATGACCACGGCGCCCAGGCCGCCGATGAGGTCGGCGGAGACGTTCTGCGCCTCAGTGTAGACCAGCAGATCCTTTTGCGGGCCGGCGGCAGCGCGGCGATAGATATCGTTGATGAATGCGCGGTTGATCACCGGCTCGCCGCTACCGCTCAGCGGCGTGTGGAAGGTCAGGTTGAGGTTGATCATGGAGACGGTATTGGTGGGAATCCGCACGGCGTCGGCCATGAAGCCGACGTGGACGATCTGCGGCAGCACCTGCTCCAGCGCCTTGGCCGCGCCGGTGGTGGAGAGGATGATATTGTTGAACACCGAGCGGTTCTTGCGCAGGTCCGAGGCGCCGGCCTTGGGCACGGTGTCGAGGACGCTCTGGGTGTTGGTGGCGGCATGGATGGTGGATAGGGAAGCCGTCATGATCTGCGAAGTCTCCCGGGTATCCAGCAGCGGCTTGATCATGTGGGCCAGGCCGGTGGTGGTGCACGAAGCGGCGGAAATGACGTGATGGCGGGCGGGATCGAAGTCGGAGTGATTGATGCCGAAGATCAGCATGGTGCTGTCGTCGGGCATTTTCGCGGCCTTGTCCTTGATCTTGAAGGGCGCGCTGTTGATGACTTTCATGGCCCCGGCCTCCAGATGACCGCGCAGGCTGCCGCCGGCGGCATCCGCCGGCCGGGTCGGGTCGCTGAAGGTGCCGGTGGTGTCGATGACCAGGCGCACTCCCTCCCGGTTCCAGGCGATATCCTTGGGATTGCGGGCCTGGCGGAGGATCTTGATAGGTTTGCCCCCGATTTCCACCACGGCGTTTTCGCGGTCGACGATGCGCACCGGCACGTTCCCGTGCAAACCATACAGAAATCGCTGAATGGGCCCGTAGGTGGAGTCATTCAGCAGGGAATGCAGCTGGTCATCCAGGCTTTTTCCCACCTCCCGGCCGGTGTTGAGAACGTAGCCATCGAAGTGTTCCTGGGTCAGCATGTACCACAACGTCAGCTTGCCGATGCGGCCGGTACCGTTGATGCCTAATCGGTTCATGAGAATGCTCCTCCTTCGGTATTACCCTGGAATCAGTAGAAACGCCGGCGATGCATCACCGCGACGTGGCGGCGAATTACATCCCGTATATCTCCTCCTGGCTGATCTCGTGATTGCCGCTAAAAATGTTGCCCAGCATGCCGTCGATGGCCAAGCGATCACCCGGCCGGAAACGGTTGCCGCTGATGACGCAAAATTTCTGATCGTCATACACCTCGAGGTCGCGACAGTTGACGACGCAGGTCTTGCCCAGACTGACCGCCGTCACCGCGGCATGGGACGTGGCCCCGCCGCGGGCAGTGAGCAGTCCGTCACAGTGGAAGATCAGACCGATATCGTCAGGGACCGTATCCGGCCGGATCAGGATGAGTGTCTGCTCGGGAGTTTCGGTGGTGAAGCGCTGGATATCCGCCCGGTCGAAGACCACGATGCCGTTGAGGGCGCCGCCGCCCACGCCGATCCCCGTGCCCACCTGGTGCCGCTGGATGTCTTTGTCCATAAAGATGGGCTGGGCGTCGTTGGAGCGGCCGGTGTAGTTGCGGGTCTGCAGGATGTAAAAATCCTCCCGTCGCGGTGATTCGAAGGTGAATTCGATCTCCTGGTGACCGAAGTTATGGTCATACACCAGTTGCCGGGCCCGCTGGTGTAGTTCGTCGTAGATTTCGGGAAAGTCTTTTTCCAGGGAGATCTCTCCCGGGCGGGGCATGTTCCGCCGCTGGTTCTCCGAGACAGGGAGCGTGTGCACCAGGCCGCTGACTACATCCTCCCCCTGGCTGCAGATGTTGAAATCGCCGGTCAGGGAAATGCCCAGCCCCTTGCCGGACGGATCGTTGGTGAATACCACGCCCGTCCCCGATTCAGCATTCAGGTTGCCCAGGACCATCTGCTGGATGATGATGGCCGTCCCCCACAGATCGGCGATCTGGAGATGCCGCCGGTAGACCTGGGCGCGGCGGCCGTTCCAGGATTCGTTCACGTCGATGATGGCCTGCAGTAGCTGCTGGAACGGGTTTTCCTCGAAGTACACGCCGTGCTCCCGCAGCAGGCGTTTGTAGGCATAGGCGATCTCGCGCATCTGTGCGGCGTTGAGCAGACGCTTTTCCGGGACGCCCGCCCGGCTCTTGTGGGCCAGGATGGTCTTGTCGAACAGGTCGCGGTCGATGCCCTTGACCATGCCCCAGCTTTGGAGCAGACGGCGGTAGCAATCCCAGGCGGCCCAGGCGTAGCGGGGATGGCGGCCCAATTTCTCGGCGATCTCGTCGTTCATGCCGACGTTCAGAAATGTGTGCATGGCGCCGGGCATGGAGATGACGGTGCCCGACCGGACGGACAAAAGCAGCGGATTGTCCGTCTGTCCGAAGCCCCGGCCGGTGACGGCTTCCAGCTGCTGCAGCTGGCGGCGGGTAATGTCGTAGATCTCCTCGGTCATCTGGGGATGCTGGCGGATGGCGCTGCGCAGCCGGAACAGTTCGGTGGTCAGGACGAAACCCGATGGGATGGGGAACTCGTAGAAATAAAGCTTCTTCAGGTAGTAGGCCTTAGCGCCGAGGAAGACGCGGTTGTCCACTTCCGGTGTGGGCGAGTTGAGAGCGCTGGAGATGAGTTCCGGGGCAAATCCCATCAGGCTCTGGATGACGGCCGGCTGGAGGTTGTCCACCATGGAGCGCAGGATGTTCAGGATGCGGGAGACAAAATTGTCGAGGCGTTGCAGGATGAAGGAACTGGCGATAAGGTCGCGGTAAAACTGCTCAGAGCGCCGGTAATACGACTGCATCCCCTCGGGTTCGCCGCCGGACCGTTCCGCCGCGCCGGCGCCGGCGATACGGCAGCTGAGCTGCAGGATCGGTTCGAAGGGCCGCATGTAGAACTGGCAGATGATGTCCTTCAGGTTACGGGCCAGAAATTGGAAGATATTGACAAACTGGTCCAGGGAAAAGGTCGTGGTTTTCAGGCTGAAATTGAGCATTTCCAAAGTGGACTGGAAGTCGGGGCTGAGGATCTCTTCCAGCTCCAGGCCCCGTTTGAAATAATTCAGGATGCGGGCCACGCATTGCAGATTGCGGGCGGTGATGAAGGTGATGTTGGTGCGCAGCACCAGCTCGTCGAGGCAGCGGCTGGCCAGCTGCTCCAGGCGATAGAAGAGGCCCAGGGATTCGAACTTGATCTCACGGTACTGCCCGTACATGGAAGGGATACCGGCGGCGATGTGGCGCTTGTAGTAGATGTCCTCCTGGCCCTCGCTGGGCTGGGGATCGAGAATCACTTCCTTGAGCCGTTCCATGAGGGTGTAAACGTAATCGAGGGTGACCTCGGGATCATCCTCCTCCAGGCAAGCTTCCAGCCGGCGGACGTCTGAGCCGGCAAAGGAGCGGTGGCGCCGCAACAGCGGCAGGATGGCCTGTTCGTCCAGGGAGTATTTCTGCTGCAGCAGCTGGTAGAGGCGGATAAAGTTCAGCAGCCGCTCGACGGCGTCGCTCGGAAGATCGTCCCGCTCCTGGAGGAGAGGGGCGAGCTCTTCCGTGGACTGCCGCAGCACCTGGTGGGGGTCCAACCCGGCTTTGTCTTTCAGACTCCGGAGCGCATGCTGCATGGGGGCCAGCCATGGCTCGTACCGGGTCAGTTCCTCCTGGATGTCGGCGGGCAGGTAGGGAAGCAGCTCCGCTGGATTGCCGTCGCTCCAGAACTCCAGGATGGTTTCCATCAGACGCAGGTGGGTGTTGTTGCTCTCGGTGTGTACCTGCTTGCGCAGAAAATGGATCAGGCGGTCGCGTCGCCGGGCGCTTTCGTCCAGGGCGGTGGTGATCTCGCGCAATTCGCCCTCGGCGCCGATCTCGTTGAAATAGACGGGGAACAAACGGCACAAGCTCTTGATGAAGGGGTACGTCGGTGCGATCGGTGCGTTGAGCAATCGGGTGACGTCCTTCTGGAAGAGGTCGGTGTCGGAGACGAAAATCCCCTCGGTGCGCAGGTTCACGATGAGGGCGGCAATGAGCTTGACGCTGGCCGCCGGCAGGAGCTCGATGAGTTCCAGCCAGACACGGATGCATTTCAGGTGGTTGGGATCCACCCGGGCCTGCCAGGTGTCGGTGATGCCGGCGAAGCGCGGTGGCACGAATCCGAACTGGATCGCCTTGTCCAGAAACAGCTTGATGTGCTCTTTGCCGTAAACCTTGTAGACGGCCTTGCCCAGGGTGAGGATGCAGTCAAGAACGGTCCCCAGATGCTCGGCTTTCAGCTCCTCGAACAGGGCGAAGATGGTGTCGAGGAAGGAGGATAGGGTCAATCCCTTCTGATCGAAGCGCAGGGCGCGCAGCTCCCGGTTCAGGTCGAAAAGCAGGTAGTGGCGCTGGGCGGCCATGCCCGGTACCTGCAGCAGGTAAAAAATATAGTAGATGCGGTCCGGTTCCGTTGCAAAGAGATTGATGAGGGCGCGCAGCTCGTTGACGTAATCGCCGAAGTCCAGAATGCCGTCATATCTCTTTGCCTGCCGGGCCTGGTCCAGGTGGACGCGGGTCTCGCCGAAAAGCCGCTCCTCGGCAGCGGTCAGTTCGGCGGTGTAATCGCGGCTGAACAAGCCGGCCTTGTGGCCGTACCAGTCCAGCAGCCGGACCGTTTCACGCCAGTAGTGCCAGTTGCGTCTCATCGCTTCCAGGATCAGGCGCTGGTAGCGGGGTTCAAAAGCCCCGGCCTCAATGACGGCGGGGGCCAGTTTGCGCAGAAAGGACGAGGCCTGGGTGAACACCTGTTCGTAGCGGGGCAGGTGCTCTTCCAGCAGACCGGTCAGCTGGTCGAGGATGAGGGCGGTCCGTTCGGGATCGGCATAGGTCCGCTGGATCTGCTCCGCCATCTCCAGCAGCGTGGCGAAGAGGCGCTCGGCGGCGGCATCGGGCAGGCGGCGTTCCAGCAGGTCCCGGGCGATGCCCAACAAAATGCCCATGGCCCGCCCCTCGGGATCGTGCTCGCGGAAAAACCACAGGTCGTTGAGGCAGATGGCCCGCAGCAGCCGGATGACGTCCTCGTGATTGGTGTAGGGGTGATGGAACTCCCGCAGGAACTCCTCCAATCGATTGTGCAGGCCGTAGAAGGTCTCGGCCATGTCCAGCAAGGCATGGTGGGGATCGGGGATGGTGATCTGGCGGCGCGTTTCGGCCAGGTTGGCCTGCAGCGCACCGGAAATGACCTGTCTGATGGGTTTCATGACTTGTTCGTGTCCCTTGCCGAAAGGCTGAACCGGAGCCGGATCGTCGGCGCCGCCCTGGAGGGCAGCGCGATCGGCTCTCGTTTTCAGCGTGGATCAGCATGTCAACACTTCATTTTAACGTGATTGCCGCACAGAGTAAACCACTTCGCCGCGGCGGAGTGGATGATGGACGAAAATTCGGCTTGTTTTGCGGCACCATGCATTTTAGAATGAATCATTTCAGACGTCGGCCGGCCGGACGCGGCGCGCCGCCGCCCATTGTGGTCGTCGCGATCACTGGAGAGGAAAGTGGGGAGTCATGAGTGACGTTTGCCCGGTGGAGAAGCCGGTGAACCCGCCGGCGGGGCGTCGGGTCGTGCCCGCCGGAGCCCGGGCGGCCCTGCTGGTGGCGTGCCTTTTCTGGGCTGCCTCCTTCGTGGCCACCAAGGTGGCCCTGGCCGCGGCGCCGCCGCTGACGGTGGTTACCCTGCGACTGCTGGTTTCCGCCGCCTGTTTCGCCGTCTGGTTCGCCGTGCGCCGCCGCCGGTTCTCGCCCGTCACCCGCGCCGACGGGTGGCGCCTGGTCTGGCTGAGCCTGTTCGGCACCGGTCTGCATTACGGTATTCAGACGGTGGGTCTGCAGTACACCACCGCCTCCAATGGCTCCGTCTACGCCGTGACCGGCCCCCTGACCATCACCCTGCTGGCCGTTATCTTCCTGGGCGAACGCCTGACGTGGCGCAAGACGGCGGGCATCGCCCTGGCCCTGACCGGCGTCCTGGTGGTCATAGGCGTCGAGACCCTGCTGGCTTTCGACCTGACCGGCCATCTGCTAGGGGACCTGCTGGTGTTCGCCAGCATTTTCATGTGGGGCGTGTTCACCGTGCTGGGCAAAGACACCATGCAGCGCCTCGACGCCCTGGAGCTCACGGCCCGGGTGACCTTCATCGGGGCCGCCTACATGATCCCGGCCAGCGTGGCGGAGATGGTCGCTCGCGGGTGGTCCCCGGCGCGCCTTGACCTGGGCGCCGGAGCGGCCATCGCTTTCCTGGGCGTCACCTGTTCCTTCCTGGCGACGCTGCTCTATTTCTTCGCCCTGGAGCGGACCGAGTCCCAGAAGGCGGGCGTGTACTTCTACACCATCCCGCCCCTGACCTATGTCATGGCCTGGCTCTGGCTGGGTGAGCAGATCGGTCTTAATCTTGTCATGGGTGTGCTGCTGGTCTTGGTAGGGGTGTACCTCACCGAACGGGGGTGAACACAGGACCCGTCCGGCGGCGGCGCTGGGACCGGCGGGCAATTTTCCCTTGCAATCCCGCACCGGATACTTACACTGGAATCAAGCCTGATGTCTCGACTTTTTTCTGTCACTGCGTCTCACTGCAGGCGTCTCATGACGCGCTGCTCCCCTGTCCGCGGTGTCCGTATCCCGACGAGCCCGTCGAGACACCAGGCAATTTCCGTCGGATGGAGGACAACCCATGAAAATTGGTCCCAGCTTCTCCGAAAACATTCGCTTCGTGGATCTGGCCCGGCACGTCAGTGAAGACGGCATCCTCACCATGCAGAAGATCCTGAACCGGCTGGCCGGAGCCAATGTGGTGCCCGAGAACGGGCAGATGGATCCGTCCACCCGGGCCGGTCTCCAGAAATTTCAGGAGGAAAATGGATTGCCCGGGACGGGCCGGCTGGACATGGACACGGTCATGGCCTTGCGGGAAGCCATAAAGGATGAAAAGAGTGCCGCACCGGGCGCCGTGGATGAGGCTGTGGAGCAGCTGCTGGCACCCCATGAAATGGCCGGCCGGGCGGTGGAGCATGCCGTCATCGGTCTCCTGACCCGCCTCAATATCGAGGACATCCTCCAGCCGCCGGTGGTGATGTCCCCGTCGGGGGTGGAATACGGCTATGCGGCCGTAGCCGGAGACAACGAGTCCATCTTTTCCGCCGGGGGGGTCGATCCGGGGGTGGTCCTGGCCCGGCTGACCCAGTACGACCAGATGGAAGTGGATACCCGGACCGATTCGGACCGCTGTGGCGCCACCTGCATCATCGCCGCTGCCATTGCCAAGGGGGGCGGTGCCCACGGCGAACAGGGCCTATTGGACCTTATCGACGGCGTGAAGCTGGGCGTGCCCGAATACTTTCAAGACGACCTGGACGCCATCCGGGAAAAAATCGCCAACGGGACGGCCACTTACGGCGACCTGGGCGAGTTCGGCGAGATCCTCCAGCGCTCTTACGGCAGCGAGGAAGCCATTGACGGGCGCTGGCCCATGCCCGACGGGCAGCTGTTCTACATGATGACCGACGGCAATATGATGCCGCCGGGCCGTATCGGCATCCCCCGCAACATTTTCACGAACGGACAGAGCTGGCCGGTCGCCTTCGATACTGACAGCGACGGCAAGATGGATCATTTCGTGCTGGTGGGGAAAGGGCAGGACGGACGGGTCTTTGTCTTCGATCCGCAGCCGACCGCTGGCCAACCCCAGATCCACTACGAGGGATCGACCGAATACCAGGCCTACATTGATCACATGAACAAGACCGGTTCCGGCTTCATTCCCCACACCGAAGCGGGCGCCGATGCGACCCTCAACGCCCTGGGCCTGTAGCCCGGAACCCGGCGACGGCGGTTTTTGACCGCGGATCAGAGGAAGGCGGAAGGATGAAGGATGAGGCGTCAGGTGACAGGTGGCAGTGTCAGTTGTCAAGATGCCAAATATATCTCGTTGAAAATAAGGTGTTTATGGAGTGCGGCACGGAGTGCCGCTTTGGGCGGGCGGCCGGGATCGTCGCGAAGCCGCCGTGAAAGCGCAGCTCCGCTGCGCACTCCATAAA
>JAFGRT010000100.1 GCA_016935015.1 Acidobacteriota bacterium
GAAACATTCGGTGCCCGGGGAAGGCTGAAGGAGGAACGGCACACGGATGAGAAGGATTGAACGGGTGGGAACGGATCAGAAACAGCGCTGAACGCGGGTGCCCGCAGATCCGAAGGCGAATGGCCGCCAACAGGGAACAATTCTACCGATGTCTGGACATGGCGGGTGTTGGTTGTTCAATATGATAAGACCGCCGGAAAGTGAGAAATATGACAAATAAGTTGAAAAATACACACAAATTTGTTAAAATTATCGATAAGTAATACAAGGAACGATGATCCGGACACCGCGACGGAACCGGTCGCTGGGCCTGAGGAGGGAGGCTCCGGGGGCTGTTCTGTGTTTTGTCCGGGTGCACACGAGGAGGAGTACCATGAGAATCAACAGGAATCAGCAGAACATCGCCCGGTTGAATAGCACCCAAAATATCGCCAAGTCGAAAAAGCTGGACCAGGCGGCCGAAGGGGAACAGAAGGCCAAGGCCGTCCCCGAGCAGACGGTGCGGGCGACGAGCCAGGAAAAGGCTTCCAAACTGGGCGAGTTCAGCACTACCGGCCAGCTGCGGCTCAGCCGGATTCAGGAGCAGCTGAGACAGGCCAGCCGCGCCCAGGAGGTGGCCGGCAAGTTGGAGCAGATGGGCCCCGGCGGCAAGGCCGAGGAGCTGGGTTTCGGCGGCAAGGAGGGCCTGGCCGAGGGAATGGGCGGCAAAACGTTCGGCGGCAAACTGGGGCTGGGCGGCCTGACGATCACCGCCCCGGAGCGTGGTACCGGTCTCGAAGGTTCCTGGAATCCCAAGGACGGCATGGCCGGTATCAATCCGTTCAAATCCGCGGCGGATCTGGTCACGGCCTTCAGGGCCGGTGATCCGCGGCTGATGGAAGATGCCAATGCGGCAGGGGCATCCAACCAGGGAAAGGCGACGGGGGATACAGGGAACGTCGAAGATCAGTTCGAAAACGGGGGTACCCAGACCAGCAAGCAGACCAGCAGCGACAAAACAGATTCCAAAGGCAATCAGGTCGTAACGACCGAGACCGTGACGACGGATCACAAAACGGGTGCCGTGATGACGGACGTGATGACCCAGTCGGGCGACAAATTTACCCAGGAAGTGACTGTCCGTGACAAGAACGGGAAGATTATCGCCCATGAAAAAACCACCAACACCACGCCCAATCCCGACGGGATGGATTACCGCAACATGCCCGAGGTGGATCCTGAAACGGTCGAACGCCAGTGGCAGCAGAAACGGGGTGGCGTGATGGATCCCGGCGATGATCCTTCCCGAACGCAGAAATCGGTGTATGATTTCATCTATGAGCGGCAGAATTTTGTCCAGCAGCCGGGATCGGACAGCCGCAACATCAACTGGGGGCCCGACGGCGGCGGGCAGCAGACATCGGGCATCCCCGCTCCGGAAACGCACCAGCATGAGTTCGACAACCAGGTGGACAGCCTGCGCGGCGGCGACCCGCTGGAACCGAAGATCGACACCAGCCGTCCCGGTCCCACACCGGACGGCGAAAGTGGCGATATCCCCTCCGATCCGAATCGGTGAACGAGCCGGTGTGACGAGCATTGAACCGGAATGAGTGAGACGGGCCCCGACCCGACGGCAGTGAATGCGACGGTGCGGCCGCACCAGGCAGGGTCCGGCAATCCATCCATGTGGGATATGACAATAGATGGCTCCGATACAATCCGGGTCTTCCCTGGAAAGTCACGAACGCAGGCATTCGGTCTCGGGTATCCGGCCTGAATGACGTTTTCGCATCCGCCGGCTGCGGCCGCGAAGCCGCCTTCCATGGACCGTCGCCCGCCTGACATGACCCGCTGACAAGCCCCCTGCGGATACCCGGGACCGCTTTCTTTTTGCGGCCGGATGCCCGCCGATCGGCATGGGCCGGATTTCCGCCCGATGGGAAAGAATCGATGAATAGTACGACAAAATTGTTTAAAATCTGCGTTCGTTCTGTTACAATGGAATTGCACACCATCCACCCGTTCTCCGGATGATTTATCGCAGGAGAAGTCGGCTGCAGACCGGCAGGGATCGTCGGCACCATCGAACAACAGGTCATCCGGAGCAGCACCTTTCCGGTCCGCCGGCAACCCGGCACATAAGGTGGGTGGTGATGACGGGGAAGGGAATCCTTGCCGCTAAGGGGCATTGGCGCCGCCCGGTGTTACGGGCCGGCGAGAAGCGCTCGCTGTGAAAAGACATGGTCGGAGTAGACAGGTTCTTTTGACTTCCCGCGTCTCTGGGAACGTCCGCTCCGGAAAGAGGCGGAGCCGGTTGGATGGAACAGGGGCGAGGGTTGACCTGGCCGGTCGCCGGCGGAGAAAACGGCCGGTGACTGACGTTCGACACACTTCCCATGGGGCCTCGATCCACCAGCCGGTCTTCCTCACAGGTTTGACCTGTTTGCCCGGTTCGTTTTTTCAGAAAGAGGAGGAGGAAATGGGACAACAACAAGAGACGGATGACATCCGGAAACAACTATCACGGCTGCAGCGTACCGTGAGTGAGCTGGAGCGCCGGAACCGCACGGTCAGCGACCGCAACTCTAACCTGGAGACGGAGTTGCACAAGCTGCAAACGATGATGGAGAAATCCGAAACCACCGAATCCGGCACGGACAGCTGGTACGGCGAAGACACGCCGCTGGGCAATGAAATCAGCGTCGTCCGCGGCGGCATCAACGAATTTTAAGACTGGCACACGGAGCAGAAAGAAGAACGGCACGCGGATAGAATCATTCCACACGGATTGAACGGATCGAACGGCTGAGACCGGATCAGAAAGAAGAAAGGGACACGGATTCAACGAATTGAACGGATGAAAGCGGATCAGGCAGAAGAATTTCACACGGATTGAACGGATCGAACGGCTGAAAACGGATCAGAGGACCATGGCCGGGATTCCCCTGGTGGCTTCTCATAGTCAGGCGGTATTACTCCTTTATATTTTATGTGTTATAAGAGATCGGAAACAGGCCGTTTCCGTCAGTACGGCCTGTGCGATGGGCATGTATCGACGGTTAAGGACTGACTATATCCTTCGTCTTTTATCCTTTTTCAACCTGTTACCTGCCGCCTGCAACCTGACACCTTCCCTTAATACCCCGTCCAGCCGATGAGCACCGGAGGAATCAGGAGCAGCAGCGACAGCACGATGAAGATGAGCTCCAGCGGCAGCAGCCAGCGGAACCACTTCTCGAACGGCACCTTGGCCATGGCCAGGGTGCCCACCGTCACGCCCGACGTGGGGATGATCATGTTGGTGAAGCCGTCGCCGAACTGGTAGGCCAGCACGGCGGTCTGGCGGGTGATGCCGCTCAGGTCGGCCAGGGGGCCGAACAGGGGCATGGTCAGCACGGCCTTGGTGGTGCCCGAGGGGATGAACGTGTTGAGGGCCAGCTGCACGCCGTACTGCATGTAGATGGAGAGAAGGGGCAGGGACTCGCCCGTGGCCTGGGCCATGCCGTAGAGCATGGTGTCCAGGATGCGGCCGTCCTGGAGGACCTCCAGGATGCCGCCGGCGAAACCGACGATGAGGGCGGCGCCGGCGATGTCCTTGGCGCCGTCGATGAAGCCTTCGGCGATCTGGTTGGCGCTCAGTCCGCCCAAAAAGCCGGCGAAAATGCCCATGGCCAGGAAGAGGGCGGCCAGTTCCACGATGTACCACTGGTACTTGAGCACGCCCACGAACAGCCCGACGATGCCCAGGGCCAGCACCAGCAGCACGGCGGCGTGGGCCTTGGTGAAGGACTCCAGCTGGGCGCTGTCCAGGTGCAGCTCGTGACGGCGGGCCTGGTCCAGCTCGTACATGGTGCTTTTCTGCGGGTTCTTCTTGACCTTCTCGGCGTAGCGCACCACCCAGAAGATGGTGAAGGCGGTGACGAACAGCCAGATGCCCAGCCGGTACTCCCAGCCGGTGATGGGCGGGATGCCGGCCACGCCCTGGGCGATCTGCACCGTGAAGGGGTTGAAGAAGGCGGTGGCGAAGCCCACGCCGGCGGCCAGGAACGAGAGGCACAGGCCGGTCAGCGAGTCGTAGCCCAGGGCCAGGGCCAGGGGCACGAACACCAGCACGAAGGGCATGGCCTCCTCGCACATGCCGAACACCGCCCCGAAGAACGAGAACAGCACCATCACCACGATGATGATGACCTTCTCGTTGCCGCGCATCCGTGTGACGATCTCGTTGATGGCGGCGTTGATGGCCCCCGTCTTTTGGAACAAGAAGAAACTGCCGCCCACCAGGAAGATGAAGCCGATGATGTCGGCCATGCGCACGAAGCCTTTCATGGGTGCTGTGAACACGGCCAGCACCTGCGGGTCGTTCTGCTCGAAGGTGAAGGAGTTTTTCTTGAGGATCTCCCGTTCGACGTTGTTGATGACGGTGGTCTCCCGCTCGTAGCGGCCGCCTGGGACGAACCAGGTGGCCACCGCCGCCACCAGAATGATGGCGTAGACGATGACGAACGTGTTGGGGATCTTGAATTTCTTCTTCACGTCGGCGCTCCTTTGCATCGAATGGGCGGACGCCGCCGCCCGTCTGGAATTAGGCTATTGTACCGGTTTCGCCGCCAAAAGCAATCCGCTTTGGACGTCTGTGAAGGTTTCACGTATCAGGATTCAGGGGTCGATGATACAAGGATGAAGGATGGAAAGGGGGACTATATTGCAGGTCTCCAACCGGAGACTGTCCGCTGCAGGGACGGCGTGTACAGGAGTGCGGCGCGGAGCGCCGCTTTGTTTTGGCGAACGGGCGATGGGGTAGCCGGCGGCATGTTCGGGAAAAGAAACCACCACCACACGCTCCCCGCCGGGCTTGTCCCGGCGGAAGCGAGGACTGAAAGCCAGCAAGAACGACCTTGTCAATAGTGGC
>JAFGRT010000101.1 GCA_016935015.1 Acidobacteriota bacterium
GCCCGGGAGAAACTGGCCCGCGACCCGGACAGCGCCGCGCTGTTCCTGCCCGAGGGACAGCCGCTGGTAGCCGGCTATCGTCTGGTCCAGCCCAACCTGGCCCGAACCCTTCGGCGCCTGGCCGAGGGCGGCCCGGCAGTATTTTACGACGGCGATCTGGGGATCGATTTCATCGATGAGATCCGGGCCAAGGGCGGCGTCGTGAGCCGGGCGGACCTGGCCGGCTACCGGGCCGTCTGGCGGACGCCCGTGCGCTTCGACTACGGTCCGGATACTCTCTACAGCATGCCGCCGCCGTCGGCCGGCGGCATCTCCCTGGCCCAGATCCTGGGCATGTTCGCCCGGTTCAAACCGGATGACCTGGAACAGAACTCGGCCCGCTATATTCATCTCCTGGCCGAGATCGAAAAGCGGGTGTACGCCGACCGCAACACCTACCTGGGGGATCCGGAGCAGGTTCCGCTGCGCTGGACGAAACTGCTGGAGCCGGCCTATCTGCGGCGGCGGGTGGCCGAAATCGACGGGCAAAAAGCCACCCCCTCCGTTCAGGTGCAGGGTGGGTACGGCGACCTGGACACCGGCGGGCTGCGGCTGCGGGAAGCGGCGGAAACCACATCCTACCTCGTGCTGGACGACGCCGGCCACTGCGTCTCCGTGACCTATACCCTTAACGGCTCCTTCGGCAGCGGTATCCTGCTCCCCAAAACCGGCCTGCTCCTCAACAACGAAATGGACGATTTCGCCGCCAAGCCGGGCACGCCCAACCTGTACGGCCTGGTCCAGGGCCCGGCCAACGCCGTCGCGCCGGGCAAGCGGATGCTGTCGTCCATCACACCCACCATCGTGCTACGCGCCGGACGCCTGCGCATGGCCCTGGGATCGCCGGGCGGGAGCCGCATCATCACCACCGTTTTGCAAATGTATCTCAACGCTACCCTGTTCGGCATGGACGCCCCGGCGGCGGTGGCGGCGCCCCGCTTCCACCACCAGTGGCTGCCCGACGAAATCAACCTGGAACCGGTCCTATTTGCCGATGAAGCGCTGACAAAGAAACTACTGGGTACGGGTCAGCAAGTGAGTGAGCGGGATCGGATGGGCGACGGGGTGATGATCCTGCGCACCGGCAAGGGGACGTTCAGCGCGTCGGCCGACCCGCGCGGCTGCGGCACCGCCCGCGTCGAGTAACCCGCACCCGGGGGGATTCACCGCGGAGGCGCCGAGAGCGCAGAGAAGATAAATCACGTAAATTGTTTGTCTTGAAGTGTCTTTCCAGTTTGTTCCACCAGGATCCCGCCACATATGGAAATTCTTTCTCAGGTTGTCCGTGCCGCCCAGTTCAGTTGCCATTGGTTCATTGCGATATGGCTTTGTCTCCCGGACGGAGAGTTCTATCTGTGATTGTTTCTGTGATTATCTCAGCGTATCGGCGGTGAGTGTTCTGGCTATTTTTTCCAGAAGACAGGCGTGAAGATGATGAGTACGGTGTAGAGCTCCAGGCGGCCTACCAGCATGGCGAAACAGAGGAACCACTTGATATAGTCGGCGTAGAAGGCATAGTTTTCCGCCGGGCCGATATCCCCCAGGCCGGGGCCGATGTTCCCCACCGTGACCAGGGCCGTGGTGAGGGAGGTCAGCACGTCGTGCTCGGCCGTGGACACCACCACGGTCACCAGCAGCAGCATGAAGATGTAGATGACGAAGAAACCGGAGATGGCGTAGGCAATATCCTTCTTCACTGGCCGGTTGCCGATCTTGAGGGTGAACACGCCGCGGGGATGGATGAGGTACTTCATTTCGTTGAGACCGGTCTTGATGAGGGTCAGGACACGAATGACCTTGATGCCGCCGCCGGTGGAGCCGGAGCAGCCGCCGATAAACATCAGGAAGAACAGGACTGTCTGGGACAGGAAGGGCCAGTTCTCGAAATCGGCCGTGGCGTAGCCGGTCGTGGTGAGGATGGACGCCGCCTGGAAAGCGGCGTAGCGGATGCTTTGTCCCAGGCTCTGGTAGACGGGATAGTTGACGAACAGGTCGTACGTCAGGATGGCCGTGGCGATCAGAAAAATGGAGATGTATACCTTGAATTCCGTGTCGAGAAAGATCTGGCGGAATTTGCCGGTGAGCATGCGGAAATGCAGGGTGAAGTTGATGCCGGCCAGCAGCATGAAGACGGTGATGACGGCGTCGATGAAGCCGGAGTTGTAGTGGCCGACGCTGGCGTTTTTGGGCGAGAATCCGCCCGTGGCCAGGGTGCCGAACGTATGGGTGGCGGCGTCGAACCAGTCCATGCCGCCGGCCATGAGCAAGAGGATTTCGGCCACGGTGAAGCCCAGGTAGATTCCCCACAGGATCTTGGCGGTTTCGGCGATGCGCGGCGTGATCTTGTCGACGGTGGGCCCCGGTGCCTCGGCCCGCAGCAGCTGCAGCCCGCCGATGCCCAGCAGGGGCAGGATGGCGACGGTCAGGACCACGATTCCCATGCCGCCCAGCCAGTGGGTGAGGGAGCGCCAGAACAACAGGGAACGGGGCAGGCTCTCGATTTGGGTCAGAATCGACGCCCCGGTGGTGGAAAAACCGGACATGGTCTCGAAAAAGGCGTCGGTGAAGGATGGAATGGCGGCGGACAGGAAAAAGGGGAGAGCGCCGAACAGGGAAGCCGTCACCCAGCTGAGGGTCACCAGCAGGAAACTGCTTTTGGTGGACAGAACGCGTTTCTTGTCCTGCCGCCCGAATACCAGGACGGGAATGCTGACCGCCAGCATGACGGCGATAGTGATGCCGAAGGCCCGAAAACAGGCCTCTTCATCGTAGAGAAGGCTCAGCAGGGCGGGGATGAGCATGAAGACGGCGATCATGATCACCAGGATGGCCAAAATCTTGAGAATCTGCAGGATATTCATGGCTGTCCGGTGAACAGATCTTCCACCTGCGCCAGGGATTTCAGCGTGCTGATGACGATGATGGTATCTCTTTCATGAATCACGAAATCACCCCCCGGCACGAAACTCTCGCCGTCGCGGATGACGGAGAGGATCAAGGAGCTCTTGGGCATGCGGATGTTGCGGATGGCGGTACCGGCCAGGGGCGAAGCGGCCTCGATGACGAATTCGATGACCTGGGCCTTCCCGCCGAAGAGCGTGTGCACGGACTTGATCTTGCCGCGGCGGACGAATTTCAGGATGGAATCCACGGCACTGCTCTTGGGGCTGACGGTGGCGTCGATGCCCATGGGCGAGGCCAGCCGCATGTAGTTGGTATTCTGCACCAGGGCGATGGCCTGCTTGATACCGAGTGATTTGCCGTAGATGGCGGCCAGCATGTTCAGTTCCTGGTTATGGGTGGTAGTGATGATCAGGTCGCAGGCGCTGAGCTGCTCCTCTTCGTAAATGCTCTCGTCGGTGATGTCGCTGTTGATGACGAGGACGTCGGGGAACATTTCCGACAGCACCTTGCAGCGCTTGTAGTCGACGTCGATGATCTTGATGCGGCGGTCCTTGTTGTAGATGAGGCGGGTGACATACACGCCGATCCGACCGCCGCCGACGATGACGACATTTTCGATCTTGGTCTTGATATTGCGGCCCACCTTCGCAAACAGGTCTTCCAGTGTCTTGCGGCTGGCCACGATCTGCAGCGTGTCCTCGGGTCGGATAATCGTGTCGCCCGAAGGGATGATGACCTGATCCTCGCGGAAGATGCCGGCGACGAGGAAATTGCCTTTCAGCTTGGATTTGATTTTTTTCAGTGGTTTGTACTTGAATAGTCCGTAATCGCTGACCGCCAGCTTGCGCATTTGGAGATCGGCTTTCTCGAACAGGAGCACCTCGCTGTAGGCGCCCTCCTCGACGGTGCTGGCGATGACCTTGGCCGCCTCCACCTCGGGGTTGACGAAATAGTCGATGCCGAGAAACGATTTCTGCAGCAGGCGGCTGTCGGTGTAATCGAGATTGCGGACCCGGGCGATCTTGTAGGGAACGTTATACTCGCTGGCCACGAGTCCGCAGGCAATCATGTTGACTTCATCGGAGTCGGTGATGCTCAGGAAAAAATCCGCGTCCTGGATGCCCGCCTGGTCCAACACGTCGATGTTGTTGCCTTCGGCGTTGATGACCAGACAGTCCAGCCGGTTCATGGCGTACTTGGCGATGTCCGGATTCTTCTCGATGAGAACCACATCTTTTTCTTCGGCGATGAGTTGCGTGGCGACCTGGAAGCCGACGGATCCGGCGCCGACGATGACGAATTTCATGGAGCCTAGTATCGACCAGGGGCGGGCAAGTGTCAAGAACTGGATGATTGGGGCTTTCTGCGAATAAAGATGAAGCGGCCGCGTAGAGAAAGGCGAAATCGTGGAAAGGAGAAGGCGACATGGCAACCTCGGAAAAAAGTACGGACAACCAGTGGGATGAGCGCCCGGTCGGGATGACCGGCGCGACCACCAGGACCCTGGGCTGGCTGTTCCTGGTGGTGTGGGCCGTTGGCTGTAGCGGCTATGGTCTGTGGCAGCTGGCGGTGAGTCCGGAGGGGCTGTTTGAAAAACTGCTGGTTTTCGGTGGGCTGACGGGCGTGGGCCTGCTGTTCGTGTCCGTCCTGGTGGACCGCATTCGGCGTGCCAAAACCGATCGATACAAGGAGGTACGGAGATGATCGTGGTGACCAGTAGTCAGATTGCCGGCAAGAGGATTGTGCGCACCCTGGGGCTGGTGCGCGGCAACACCATCCGCGCCCGGCATGTGGGCAAGGATATCATGGCCGTCATGCGCAACCTGGTGGGTGGTGAGATCAGCGAATACACGAAGATGATGGCCGAGGCGCGGGAGCAGGCGCTGGACCGGATGATGGAAGAGGCCGGCGAACTGAGCGCCAACGCCATTGTGGACGTGCGGTTCATGACCTCCATGCTGATGGCCGGAGCTGCGGAATTGCTGGCTTTCGGCACGGCGGTGGTGGTGGAAAACGAGTAAAGACGGCCGATCGGCTGTCGCTGCGGGGAAGATTTCCGGCGCCGTGTGACTCTGGGGGCCACAGCGCCGGCGAGCCGGGATGATACCGGCCGGTGACGGGGCCGGCGGGGTGGCCTGACCGGCGAGGGTGATCCTTCGGACAATCATCATCAGGCGAGCGGACGGTGAAATACTGGCGGGCGTTTCCCGACAAAGGCAACCTGTTGGCGGATGATCCGAATATCCCGGGCACTCCGGGGCATCCAAATAACTGTTGTCAAGCAACGGCCTGAATCATACAATAACCGGTTGGGCGGTGATTTATTCCGTGTTGTGGAGAGAAGAGCATGAGCACCGGTAAAAAAACGAAAGCCGTCATCGGTATCCTGACCGGCGGCGGTGATGTGCCCGGCCTGAACCCGGCTATCCGCGCCGTCACCATCCGGGCGTTGCGCGAAGGCTACGACGTCATCGGCATTCGTCGCGGCTGGGCGGGTCTGGTGGAGATAGACCGGACCAAGGGCGCCGATAATTCTCAGAGTTACGAACTCTTGACCGAGGAGCGGGTCAACAAGGTCGGCCGCACCGGCGGCACATTTCTCCATTCTTCCCGTACCCGGCCCAGCCATGTCACGCGGGACAATGTGCCCGAGCATCTCCGGGACATCTACAACCAGGACATGAATGACCTGACGCCGGAAGTGTTGAAAAACCTCGATTATCTGGGTATCGATTTCCTGATCCCCATCGGGGGCGACGACACCCTCAGCTACGCCGTGCGCCTGTATCAGGAGGGGGTGAAGGTCATTGCCATCCCCAAGACCATGGACAACGACGTGCCGGGCACCGACTACTGTATCGGCTTCAGCACATGCATCACGCGGACCATCTCCCTGACCCACAGCCTGCGCACCACGGCCGGTTCCCATGAGCGCTTCCTGGTTCTGGAAGTGTTCGGCCGCTATGCCGGTTTTACCGCCATCCTCCCGACTATGGCCGGGGCGGCCAACCGCTGCGTGATCCCGGAGTACCAGTTTGACATCGAGCGCCTTACGGAACTGCTGGTGGCCGATCGCCACACCAATCCAAGCCGCTATTCGGTGGTGCTGGTGTCCGAGGGCGCCACCTTCCGTGGCGGTGAAATGGTCTTCGCCGACCATGAAACCGACGCTTACGGCCACAAGAAACTGGGCGGCATCGGCGAGCGCATTTCCGCCGAACTGAAGGTGCTGTCAACCCGCTTCAACAGCGGCCAGCGCATCAACGTCATTTACCAGAAGCTGGGCTACCTGGTGCGTTGCGGTGATCCTGACGCCATCGATTCCATCGTGCCCATGGCCTTCGGTAATCTGGCCCTGGACCTCATCATGAAGAACATCCACGGTCGCCTGATCATCCTGCGCAACGGGCGTTACGACAACTGTCCGGTGGACGTTGTCGCCGGCACCGCCAAAAAGGTGGACGTGGCCAAATTTTACAACACCGAACGCCTGCGCCCCTATTACAAGAGTTTCGAATTTCAGCCCCTCTTTATCATGACGGCCGGTTAGGCTGGACATTCAGCGAAGGCGGTCGTGGAGGCGGATCAGATCCGGCAGGGATACCCGTCCGTCAGCGTCTATGTCCGCCGCGGCCGCGTCCGTCAACCGCGCCATGTTGCCGGCCAGGAAACGGGCCAGATTCAGACGATCAAAAGACGTGACGTACCCATCACCATCGGCGTCACCCCACCTGCCGGGCGGGGCGTGATACTCGAAGCAACCGATATCCACGGCCGCCCCCTGCGCCCGTCGCCGGCCGTCCATATCGCGGGGCGGGGCGCCGTCGGCGGTGCCTGCATCCACGGCCGGGCTGCCCGGGCCGGGCCGGAAATTGGTGGCCGTACCCCCACTGAAAATCTCCACCACGGTGGCGGCCGTGGCCGAGTGTCCGTCCTGGCCGCTGTAAGTGTGCCAAAGGCCGGCCGCGATATCCTCCCCACTGAATTCAAACTCGTAGTTATCCACGATGACCCGGGCCGAGTTGCCGCAATGGAACAGGTTGAAATCACCGGCATAGGTGCCGGCGGCCACGTGCTCCGTCAGCAGCAGGCCGATGTTGTCGCCGCCGGCCAGCAGGCAGTTGGCCAGTTGCAGCGTATCGCCGGCGTTTTCGGCGTAGACATTCCAGGTGGCCCCGTCCACCAGGGTGCAATTAATCAGGCGGACGACCCCCGGTTCCTCGTCCCAGTCCAGCTCCACGTTGACCACCTGGTTGTCATGGGCCAGGCAGTTGACAAGCCGCACGTCATCCTGCCAGATCTTGAAGCCGCCCCACGTGCAGTCATGGGCGACGCATCGCTCGAGGCGCGTGCCGCGGGCGCTGATGTCGAAACCGTCGAACACACCCCAGGTGCGGCAGCGGTTGAGGACGAAGCCGTACTGAGTGCCGTGCCCCAGAGCGAAACCGTCGACGTTCTGTTCGGGATCACGGCCGGTGTGGGCGAGGCAGTCGTTCAGCGTACCGTAATAGCAGGGCGCGCCGCCGCTGGGCGAGGCGTCAAATCCGTACAGGTCGAAATGATGGATGATCACCCGGTTCAGTTCGAAATCATGCGTCCCGTCAGCGGCGCCGATGCCGAAAGCGGCCTGGTGGACCTCGCAATCGTCCAGCCGGGTATGGCCGGCCCCTTCCAGCCAGATCCCCGTGTCCCAGTGGCGGATTACCAGTCCTTGCACGTGGATATGATCGTGGCGGATGGTGAAGCCGGTGGCGGCAGTGGCCACGCCTGTGCCGTCGACGACGGGGCGATGGCCGGGGAAGGCGGCGACGGTAACGGGGCCGCTCTCAAGATCACCCGATCGAACAGTTTGCAGGCCTTCGGCATATACGCCGTCGCGGATATACACCGTCTCACCGGGTTGCAGACGATCCAGCGCATGCTGGATGGTCCGCCATGGTTCAGCCCGGGTGCCGGTGTTGGCATCGGCGGCCAGTGGATGGCCGGCGTCCACGTAGTATACCGTTGCCGCGGCCGTCAGGGTTGGTGATATCAGCACCATCCACCAACCGAGGAGATGTCCGCGGATAAGCTGTTGCCGCGAAGTTCGGGTCATGAGCGCCTCCAGGGTGGCGACATCCGGTCGACCGTCCCCACATCGTGTCGCACTACCGGTATGATGATGTTCCCAGCTGGACCTATCTTACCTCTTTTTGCCCCTGATCCAAAGCATTCGGCGTTCACCCTTGACAACTTCACGGGACCCCGGGCATCTTAGAGGGCAGGATCGCCAAGGAGGTACTCCCGTGAGATGGAAGTCCGAGTTCCTGATGATCGTTGTCTTTTTCGCCGCCGGCGGGATGGAACAGCGGATGGCCGGCCAGATCTTCCCCTGGTTGCCGGAAACGGCCCCCGCCGACACGCTGGACCACCGCATTCCGCCGCCGAAAGGCTATGAGCGTGTAGCCGTGGCACCGGGCTCGTTTGCCGACTGGTTGCGGCACTTGCCCCTGCGCGAGGGGCGGCCGCCGGTGTGCTATCACGACGGCCGGGAAAAGGTCAACCAGTCGGCCCATGCGGCGGTGGTGAACATGGATATCGGTGCCCGCGACCTGCAGCAGTGCGCCGACACCATCATCCGGTTGCGGGCCGAATATCTCTATGCGCAGGGACGGCGGGATGAGATCGTGTTTGCGTTCACCAGCGGCCATCCGGCGGAGTTCCGACGCTGGACGGAAGGCTTCCGCCCACGGGTGAACGGCAACGATGTCTGTTGGGTGCTTTCGGCGGCACCGGGAGGAAGCTACGAGGATCTGCAGCAATACCTGCGGACGGTGTACATCTACGCCGGCACCTGGTCACTGGCGCGTCAGTTGCAAGCCGTGCCGGCCGAAGAATCCGTGCGTGGTGGTGACGCCTTCATCCTGGGCGGCTTCCCCGGACATGCCGTCCTGGTAGTGGATCTGGCCGAAAATCCGCAAACAGGTCAGCGAGTCATGCTGCTGGCCCAGGGGTATACGCCTGCCCAGGACGTGCACATCCTGCGCAACGCAGCGAATCCGGACCTCTCCCCCTGGTTCGACGCCGCCGTGGCGGGTGAGCTGAACATCCTTGGCTGGCCCTTTGAACGGCGTCACCTGCGGCGCTGGCCGGATTAGCTGGATTTCCGTCGACGGCGCAACGATTCTGTGGCGAGGCGAATCGGCTGTCACCAGAGCCGGGTACCCCGGGTGTGAGGGATGGGCCGGCCGGTTTCGTCCTGGAACAAGATGGTGTAGCGGGCCACCCGCGGCACATCGGTGAAAGTGACATCAAACGTGATGGTCTGGGAGGGAACAATGGCCGAAGTGGAGACGGGGTAGACGATGGTGCGTTGGTTGTCGGCGCCGGTGATGACCGATACCACAGCCTGCACCTTCTCCAGGGGGAGTTTGGAGATATTCTGAACGTGGACAAAAATATGGAACTGGTTGTCTTCGACCTCGTGGGAGAAATCCTGCAGATCCAGCTGAAAGATGCCGCCCTGGGTGGAAGGGAAGAAATCGGTGATCAATCCCCGGAAGAAGGGCTCCGGCAGCAGCGCCAGCAAAAGGAAGCAGAGGGTGGGGATCAACAGTCCGATAAGTGTGGCACGGCTGATGCGTTCATAGAGGATGGTTCTGGAATTCATGCACTTATTTCTTGATATTGATCTCTTGGGAACTTTTCTTCCAGTAAGGCATTTTTTTGTCGTAGGCGCGCTTGCCGGTAACGGCGATGCTCAGTTCATTCAGGAATCGCGTCTCCATGATCCCGTTGGACTGGAGCGGCACCCATTCCTCGGTCCCATCTATGCTGCGCCGGAGTCCCTGAATGTGGGCCAGGGCGGAGATGGCGGTGAGGCGTGGCTTCAGAAAGCTGACGGTGATTTCCAGGTAATACTTGCCTTTGTAAAAGGAGGTGGTGTAATCGGTGACCACGATGGCGATCTTTTTCAGATCCGTCATGGCGGAAACCCCGGAAAATTCAACCTCTTCTTTGGTCAGGAAGCGGCTCTCGTTTTCTTCGCGGGGCTGGAGCTCATAGCCCATGGAATCCATCACCAGCGGGATGTAATCCGAGGTGGTCCGCAGATCCAGTTTCAGCTGCAGCGGCTCGGGCATGTCCACTTTCTGGAAGTCGTCGGCAGCCGGAACGGGGGTCAGAAAGAATGCAAAAACGGCGAACAGGACCGATCCATATGTTTTCATTCCAACCTCTTGTTGCGGCGTTCTACAGGGATCATTATATAATAGACAATCGTAAAAACCAAATGTTCATCAAAAGGATAGAACAGCGCAAAAGCGCATGATGAACGGTGGCCCGGAGGCCACCCGAAAATCGGTTAGACAGGAAAGATCGGGCAAATGAAACAACGCGGTCAGAGCCGGAAATCTCCGTCTGAGACAAGGCGGACCATCCGGTTGCGGGGGGTGCGCACCCATAACCTGCAGGACATCGATGTGGACATCCCGCACGGCTGGCTTACGGCCGTCACCGGGGTCAGCGGTTCGGGTAAATCGAGCCTGGCCTTCGATACCCTGTACGCCGAAAGCCAGCTCCGCTTTCTGGAATCTGTCTCCCCCTATCTGCGGCAGTTTCTGGAAAAATTCCGCAAACCGGATGTCCGGTCGTCGCGGGGTTTGTTGCCGGCTATGGCCATCCGCAGCCGGCGCAGTGGCAAAAACTCCCGCTCCACGGTGGGTACCCTGACGGAGATCGCCGATTATCTCCGACTGCTGTTCGTGCGGGGGGGCACCCAGTTCTGTACAGAATGCGGCCAGGAGATTCGCACCTGGGCCGAGACGCAGGTGGCGGCCTGGGCGGTGGAGGCTCTGGCTGGCCGACAGGTGACGGTCCTTTTTCCGTTGCGTGAATTCGACCGGAGTCGCGCAGGGTCCATTTCCGCCGACGGCCTGCGGCAACTCGGCTACGCCCGTCTGTTAACCGACGGCGACATACGGCGGCTGGCCGAA
>JAFGRT010000102.1 GCA_016935015.1 Acidobacteriota bacterium
AAAAAAAATATGGAAGACTTACCCAAGACTAATGATGATGCAACATGCATACGGCATAAATTGTTGACGGAGGAACAGGTTATGATCAGCATCATTGGAATGGTTCTGGTTGCATTTTCTATGATCCTGTTCATGGGTTATTCCATTTTCATCATCGCCAACCGCCGGCGCAGCATCCGGTACGACGCGTTGCCGCCGGAACGGCTGCATCGCGTCAGCATCCTCAAACCGGTCAAGAACCCGGCCCCTGGCTTTGCAGAGAATCTGGAGTCCTTCTTTCGGCTGGATTATCCCGATTATGAAATCCTGTTTGGAGTGGAGTCCCCGACAGAGCCGGCCCTGGCCGCCATCACGCGGCTGATGACCAAATATCCGGACATCCCGGTGGTCATCGTTCTGACCGGTCACCAGAAACCGGCCAATCCGAAAGTGGACAACCTGATGAAAATGGAGCGCCTCGCGACCGGAGAGCACTACTGGGTCGCCGACGCGGACGTCCATGTGGAACGCGACACCCTCAAGAGACTGATGCACGAGTACATCCTTCATGATTCCAAGCTGATTTTCTCGCCCATCCGCGGCGCCGGCGCCGAAACACTCGGCAGCCTGGCCGACAACACCCATTTCAGCTATTTCGTGTCCGGCAATGTCATCGCCGGCTGGCAATTGTTCCGCCAGCAGATCACCGTCGGTAAATCCATGTTTCTGGAACGCCGCACGCTGGAGGAAAAATTCGGCGGCTTCGCTTATTTCCTGGACTTTCTGGCTGAGGACTACGTAATGGGTGAAACCTATGTCAAAGCCGGCCTCCCGGTTTCCACCAACTGCACCTGGGTCACAGCCACCAACCGGCGGGGCACCCTCACGGCGTTTTACTCCCGCATGGCCCGCTGGTCGGTGCTACGGTTCAACCTGAAGAAAATATACTACTTTTCCGAAATCCTGTTCCTGAATCCCCTGGTGATGAGCCTGTTGCTGCTGGTGCCCTTTTCCCCCCACGGCGGGTGGTGGATGCTGGGTGTGTTTGGGACGAAATTGTCCCTGGAATTCATCAATTTTCTGATTCTTCAACCCGCCGATAGAGTTCGGAGCCGCACGTGGCTGCTCTTTCCCCTGGCGGTGCTCCTCAAGGATATCCTGATTTTCGCGGCCTATCTCACACCGCTGTTCACCGACAAGGTCAATTGGCGGGGCCGCCAGATTGTTGTGGGCAAAATGACCCGCATCGGGGCGGAAACGGCCATTCCCCTGCAGGAGCAGTTGAACTAGCGTGCAATCAGCATCCCTGACCGACCTATCCAACCGGGAGTCACCGCCCGAAATGCCCTCCGCAGCGGAGGGGGCCTGGGTGGTAGCCGTCCACATGGGTCTGGGTCACCTCCGCGCCGCCCACGGACTGCAGAATCTTGCCCATGGCCGACTCATCGTTTACGGCGATGACGACGAGTTTTGCCCCGCTCCGGAGCGACGCCTCTGGAAGCGTACCAAGCGGTTGTACTATTTCCTGTCGCGGGCCATCGAATTCCCTCTGATCGGCAAGGCCCTGTTCGGCTTTCTCAACAAGATGCTCATGATCCCGCCCTTTTATCCCAACCGTGATCTATCGCGCCCTTCCTGGTCGGTGCGTCTCATGACCTCCATGATCCGCGACTTCGGCCTGGGGGCGACCCTCATCCGGCGGATCAAGGAGTCGGGCCGGCCGTCGATCAGCACCTTCTACGCCACCGCCCTGGCCATCGATCGCCTGGTGGAGCAGAAAAAGGACAATTACCTGGTGATCACCGACACGGACCTGAACCGGATCTGGGTGCCCGAAGAACCGGAGCGCAGCACCATCCGGTACCTGGCGCCCTGTGCCCAGGTCAAAAAGCGGCTCCGATCCTATGGCATTCCCAAACAGAACATCTACGTGACGGGCTTCCCCCTGCCTGTGTCCAATCTCGGCAGCCGGCAAGGTCTCGAAATCCTCAAGGAGGACCTTTTTTGTCGGCTGGTGCGCCTGGATCCGCGCCGCGAATTCCATCACAAGCACAAGAAGGAAGTACTGCGCTACCTGGAACGTACGAATTGGCCGGCGGCCGAAGAGGAAGGAATTTTCAGCCTGACCTTTGCCGTGGGCGGTGCCGGTGTACAAACCGGGCTGGTGCGCCAGATCCTGAGCAGCCTGCGCGAAAAGATCAGTCAAAACCGGATCCGCGTTAACCTTTCGGCCGGGATCCGCACCGACGTACGGGATCGTTTCCTGGCCTATCTGGACGACACCGGCCTGACGCCCTACCTGGATGAACGGGTGCGGATTATTTACCATGCCGATGCGATCCGCTTTTTCACCCTCTTCAACGAGGCCATGCGCACCACCGACGTCCTGTGGACCAAGCCCAGCGAGCTCTCCTTTTTCTGCGGCCTGGGCATTCCCATCCTCATCGCCCCGCACGTGGGGCACCAGGAAAAATGCAACGCCCGCTGGCTGCAGGAGATCCATGCCGGCCTGCGCCCACCGGGCGAGGCTCGCTATACCAACGAATGGCTCTTCGATCTGCGCAAGCGGGGCCGGCTGGCCGAAACCGCCTGGCAAGGCTTTCTGAATGCGCGCAAGCTGGGTGCCTATAAAATCGAGGAACTGGTCCGCTACGGCCGTTTTGAGGCGGGCAAAAAACCCCTGGAGAAATGAACCGATGAATATCCTGGTGATATCCGACTTGCATATCGGTCCGGAAGACCGTTATGATAGCTTCGGCTGGAGCAGCCGCGAGTTTATCACCACGTTGGATCTCCTGCGGGAGGAACACGAGATCGACCGGGTCGTGCTCAATGGCGACGTGTTCGAGTTATACCGTTACCACTACCTCGACATCATGGCCAACCGACCCGACCTGATCCGTTATTTCAAGGATCCGGCGACCGTTTACATCCGGGGCAACCATGATTTTGCCAACGATTTCGCACAGGATCATCTGCTGATCCGGAACCGGGCCGGGAAAACGATCTTTATCGAACACGGTCACAACGCCGATTTCATCAACGGCACGCGCCTGGGGCGGATCATCGGGCTGTTTTCTTTTAAAATTCTCAAGTTGCTGGTGCGGAATGAATTTTTCCATCGCCATTACCACCGTTTCCTGGAAAAAGACAGCCAGATCAATCATATCCCCCGGCGCTACAATTCCTATCCATATCTCAAGTACGCGCTCCATCGGTTGAAAGAATTCGACGTGGTGATCCTGGGACATACGCACAAAATGGAAATCCACAAAACGTACTACCTGAATCAGAAAAAGATCTACCTGAATACCGGCTCCTGCTCGCTGGGCCGATTCCAGGGCATTCTGCTGAACACGGAAACGCTGGAGTACGACATCATCAATACCCATCCCACGCAGCTGCGGCTGGTGAAAGGTATCGCCGATGAGCCAGTTGCCGTCTGAGTCCAATTGGACATCGGATAATCGGAAACGCATTAACCTCCTCTTGCAGGAAATCACATCAATGGACCGAACCGTCGGACATCCCCAACCGGTGGCCCTGGTGGATTTCGATCACACCACCATACAGGGCGACCTGGCCGAGGCTTTCCTGGACGCCTGTCTCGTCACGGAGCGCGTGCCCCGGCCGCCGGCGGGCGACTGGCGGCGCAGCAGCCGCTTTCTGACGGCCGAGGCGGCGGAGCGTCTCAACGCCCTCAGCCGTCACGCGGGTCTGTCGGATGCCACCCTGCCGACCCGACGTCATCCGGAACTGGCCGAAGAGATCATGTGTATCTATTTCCAGTGGCGGACCACCGCCGATGCGCCGGCTTTCACTGGTTATGACCCGGACTACATCCAGCCGGCCTATGCCTGGAGCAGCCAGTTGTTCAGCGGCTACACCCCTCACCAGATCCGCACTCTGGCCCGGCAGGTCATCGGCGAACGACTGGCGGCCGGCCGAAACGAATTCTCACCCTATGGCCGCCCCTGGGGCATCCCCGGCTGGTTGCGCATCCAGCCCAAGACATTGGCCCTGCTGCAAATTTTGAAACAGGCGGGTGTCGACATCTGGCTGGTCTCTTCCACCATGGAGTTGCTGATCCGCACCTTCGCCGAGTATCTGGCGGTGCCCCTCTGTGGAATTATCGGTTGCCGGTTGGCCACGGACATGGGCGGACGTCTCACGCCGGAACCGGCCCACTGGCTGGAAGAGGGCTCCGTTCACCAGCCCATCATGCCCTTCAAGCGCGGCAAGGCCTATTTTATCCGGCAGGAAATCATCGCCGGGGAGAGCGCCGTGCCCGTCATCGGCATTGGCGACTCGCTGAATGATTTTTACATGCTGAAGGAATGCCGGGGCTTACGGATCATCCTCGGCCGGCGAGATCCGGAACTCCAGGCCGCCGCCGCCCGGGACGGCGCCGACAACTGGCTGGTGGAGGCCGTGGACGGGTGACGACCCCTGTGGCCCGGGATTTCCGATCCTTGCCGGACCTGGGCGGGACATTGTCGGCCCCCCGCAGTCCCTGTGCCGCGGGAGACGACCGGGACCCCGGCAACCGTATCCACGCATCTCAATATAGCAAGGCAGATCGTATGAGCCCGACAATGCGCATCACAGGCGGCATCATGATCTGGCTGATCGTCTTCGGCCATTGGGGGATCAGCGACCCAGCGGTCTGTCCAGCCGGGGAGCCGGCTGAGACGGCGACAGACAGTCCGCCGCCAGCGACCGTCGTATCCCCGGCGGCAGCGGATACGGACGCTGTCCGACGCCTCATGGACGATATCCGGCCGCTGATGGAACCGAACCATTGGCCTTTCGCGGCCGCCTGCCTGGAACGGCCGGACATCGCCCGCCTGATCCGCGCCGATTTTTCCCGCATGTCCACCATTTGGCGACGCATCTCCCGGGCGGCTACCATCGGTACCGGTTCCACCTTTCTCATCCTGCAGGAAGATGCCGTGGCCAGTGTGTTCTGCGCCCGGCCGGAGGCGGTGGCGGACATGGTAGCCATCACCGGTCGGCATGCCTTTCATGCCCTGGTGTTGTTGCGTGATCCAGTCCTGGCCGAACAGTTCACTGCCCGGCCCGATCTTTTCACCCGCCGCCTCCACCGGATGGTGGCGGCGGCGACCCCGAACGTACGGGAAGTGCTGCATGCCTGCCAGAACCCCCTCCTGCGCCCGCTCCTGACCGCGCAGCCGGCCGAAATCCTCCGTCTGGTGGAATGCGCCGGGGAGACGGCACCGGCCGCCCTGGCGGCGCTCTGCCAACCGGAACTGCAGGATGCCTTCCATCGGAATCCGTCCGAGACCGTGACCCGCCTGTGCCGTCTGCCGCACGCCGCCAATTTCCTGGGCGAAAATGTGTGGCGCCTGATGAGGTCCCCGCCCCTGGCCGCGCTGCTCCTGCAGGCGCCGGAGACGATGGACCTGCGGCTAAACCGGTTGGACCGGGAAATGGACGGCCGTGGGGCCGAAGCGTGTATCGCCTTGGGGAACCCGTCGCTGGGCAAATGGCTGGTCGCCAATCCCGATGCTTGCCTCGGGGCGTTGCGCCAATTGACCGATATCGCCGGCCTGGACGCGCCCGAGTTGATGTCCCTGCTGGCTCACGAGTCCGTCGGTGCGTCCCTGGTGGCCGATCCGCCGGAGTTTATTGAACGGGTCCGACGGCTGAGCCGGGCCGCGGGAATGGATGCCGATACCGCCTTCACCGCCCTGGCCGCGCCCGAAATTGCTCCGTTGCTGGTGAGCCATCCTTCTGAATGCCTGGCTCTGGCCGAGGAGGTGGGGCGGGCGGCGGGAGCGGCGTTTGATGCGCTGCGAAATCCCCTTCTGAATGAATCCTTTCGTCGCGATCCCGCTGCCGTGACCGACGGATTGATCCAGATCCGACGGGTGAGTGAAGATCACACCGCCGCAGTATTTGAATGGTTGGCGGCCGCCGAACCGGCCCGGCGCTTCCTGCAGGACCGACAAGGACTGCTATACGCCCTGACCCTGCTGCATCAGGCGCTCGGGCCCCGCAGCGGCGACGTGATCCGTTCACTCGACAATGCGCAGCTGACCCCTTTTTTCCTGGACAATCCGCGGCCGGCGGTCTATCGGTGGCAACGGATCGCCCACCGGGCGGGTGACTACGCATCGGTGGCGCTGGGCATCCTGGCCGAACCCGAGCTGGCGGAGCTGTTCATTGCCGATCCGGACCGGCTATACGACTGGATCAGCCGTATCGTCAAAGGTGCCGGCGCCGGACCGGCATTGCAGTATCTGGCGGAGACAAGCGGACGGGAGTTGTGGCGGTGCGAACCGGCCGTCTACCTCCAGCTGGCGACGGTCTTTCGTAACATGACTCCCGCCGCCGTGGAACTTCTGGTGTCGCCGCCCACTGCCCCCCTGATCCGGCGGGTTCTGGCGGCGGAGCCGTCATTGACGACGGACGCCCTGTACGGCCTCGTCTTCTCCCTGCGCGAAGCCGCCCGGGACCCCCGTCTGGCCGGCAATGCCGCCGAAATGACGGAATTGTGCCGGCGCCTGTCTCCGGCGGAGATCCCCGCCCTGCCGCTCAGTTATCTCACCGATTCCGTCACCGCGGCCGGGACGACAGCCGAAAAAACCGCCCTGCTCAAAGATATGGCCCGCGTCTTCGACGAGTTGAATCTGGCCAATTTTCAACGCTACACCCCGGCCCTCCTGGAAAACGTATACGGTACCGTCACCCGGCCGCCCCGTGCGGACCAACGTCTGGCCCTCATCATGGTCAGCCGCAACGATCCCGGCGAGGCGTTCGCCGAGGACAAGCGCACCTATCGGTCCCTGCTGGACCAGGGGTACAACCTGATCATCTGCGAGTCGGACAGCGACCGGGAACTGGCCGAGCGCTTGTGTCACGGCGGCGTCCGCGGCGACAGTCCGCTGGCGCATACCCGCCGCCTCGACCTGCTTGTCATCGGCGGCCACGGCACCGCCGACGCCATCAACCTGGGGGCCGGCTGTGGATCCGGCTACGATCTCGATTTATCCGATTTCCGCTGGCTGCGGGATCTTCCCTGGCCGGACCTGCTGGCGCCGGACGCCGCGGTGCTGCTGTTCTCCTGCTTCACCGGGGCCGACGATGTCGCCGCCCCGCGCAAATATTCTCCGGCCGGGGGTGAACATGATTTCGCCAACATCATGGAGATGTTCGCCCGAGTGACGGAACGGACGGTCTTCGCGCCGCGCCTCGCCACCGGTGTCGGATGGCTCGATTTTGGTCCGGATGGAAATGTCCGGCAGGTTCACTACTGGGATCTAGCGGCCGGCAACTGTTCACCGGGATCCCGCTAAGCCGTTGTCTGCCCGTGCGTGCCGTGGCGGTCGGCACAACCAGGACTTCACCGCGCCTCTTCATGGTACCCCTCCCCGGGAAACCGGAGACAACAATTGAGGCGCCGCTGTCGATAACCCCTGTGGTCCCCTTTTGGCGTATGCTAAAATAGGGCAGATGATTTCACAACCAGGTCGGTCGAATCCATCTTGCAACGGTTTTTACTTTTTTTGACCTCCGGAGTCACCTGGTTGAGACGTTTCCCGGGAGGAAAAGCCATGAATGGTCGGATGGCGATCGTGGCCGTGCTGACCGGCCTTCTGATTCTGCCGTCGGCGGTATTCGCCGGAATCTGGACCAGCAACGGCCCCTACGGCGGCAGCATCCAACAGATCTGGGTCAATCCGGTTCATCCCAACAAAATGCTGGCTGTGGTCCAGGACGGGGGATGCTTTCAAACCAAGAACTGGGGCACCAGCTGGACCGCCATCGGGGCTCTGCCGAGGACGATCGGCGCCCTGGCCGGTGATGATCGGGCCCGGCGCATCTATGTCAGCTCCGGTCTGAACTTCTATCGAAGCCTGGACCAGGCCGAAACCTGGGAATTGCTGGCCTCGCTCCCTTCCACAGCCACCTGCCTGGCCCTTCATCCGGGCAGCGACAAGATTCTCTATCTGGGTACACTTCAGGGCCTGAAAAAAAGCAGCGACGGCGGCAGCAGCTGGCAGGATGTCGGCTCTTCACTCCCCAAGGAGCAGATCGAATCGGTCGTCGTGGATCCCTTCAACAACAACATCGTATATGCCAGTGTCAACAACGAGGGCGTATTCAAGTCCTCCAACTCCGGCAGCTACTGGACAGCCATCTATGACAGTTCGGCCTGGTTTCCACAAGTGGCCTGTCATCCGCGCATCCGTAACCGGCTATACATGTGCACGTGGTCGCCCCCCTATTTCGCCGTCAGCACCAATGGCGGTACCAGCTGGGAAGCCGCGCCCAGCGGCTCCTTTTTCGATGATCTGGTGGCCGATCCCTTCATGGACAATGTTCTCTACACCAACAGTCTGCGTGGTTTGTTCAAGAGCATCGACTTCGGGGAAACCTGGGAAAAGATCCTGTCGGTGGAGGGACATGCCGTTGCCGTCGATCCATCGGAATCCGGGATTCTCTATGCCGGAACCCTGGCGGGCGTGCTTCGCAGCAGTGACGGCGGAGCCACTTGGTTCCCGGCGACCGCCGGCATCAACGAAGTGGACAAGTGCATTGCTGTCGACCCCGGCAACCCCGGCACGGTCTACGTGGGGGACGAAGCCAACAATATTTTCCGGAGTACGGACGGCGGCGTCACCTGGACCATGCTCCCCTTCGACCATGGCTCGAACGCCGTTGCGTCCCTTTTGGTATATCCGAACGATCCGGACGTCTTGCTGGCCACCACCAATGGCTACCTCTATCGGAGCGCCGATGGTGGCTGGACCTGGGACGACGTCCTGAGCGGCTATATTTACGCCACCGCCGTCGAACCGGTTCCGCCCTACAAGATCTATGCCTGTTCCGGCTGGCCCTACTGGAGTTACGCCTTCACGGGAATTCACACCAGCACCGACGGCGGCAAGACTTGGCAATACCTGGGCCTGGAGGGCATCAACATCACCAATCTGGCCATCGATCCCGCCAATCCGAAACAGCTGTTCGCCGGCGGCGACGACGGCCTGTACCGGAGCGAGAACGGCGGCTCAGCCTGGTCCCCGCTCAATCTGGGTGTTTCCGAGCCGAAAGTGGACTGCCTGGTCATCGATCCCCGGAATCCCCAGATCCTGTACGCCGGCGTCCGCAACCAGGGCGTCTACCGCTCTTCCAACAGCGGGAATAGCTGGCTTCAGCGGAACACCGGCCTGAACGATCTGCGGGTGGAAAGCCTGGCCGTGGACCCCGAAACATCCACGACGATCTATGCCGGAACGTATTCCGACGGACTCTATATCAGCGGAAACAGCGGTCAGAGCTGGAGCCTGGCCAGCCCGATCCTGAACGATATGCAAATATGGGCGTTGCAGTTCGATGCCGGACCGCCCAAGCGGCTCTATGCCGGCACCAATTACGGACTGCGCGTCAACACCATCACCGACGACCCGGCCGTCATGGTGGACCACCGCTCGAATCAGGTGGGGAGCGTCAACAAAAATTCCCCCTCACAGCTTCTGCCGGCCACCTACCTGACCCTGGGGCTGCTGCCCGACACGTTTCCCAATGCCTCTTTCAACGAACCGGTACTCATCGAAATGATGCTGCCGCAGGGGACTCGGCTCAGCCAGACCCTGGCCGACGGCGTCTTCTCCACCAAGGGGGAAAATCCGTTGCTGAATCAAAAAACCCCTCCGCTGGCACTGTCCGAATACATGTTCAATCCGGCCTCCCAGCGATATGAACCGTTGGACGACACCGCGGCTCCGGCTGAAATCGACGAGCGGGCGGTGGAGCTGTTTCGCTACGTGGCCGGGGAGAATGCCATCTGGCTCCGGGTGAACGTCAGCACCACTGAATTCCAACCTGGTTCGCCGGACCGTTTCCTGGGCGTCACCATCGGCCTGGGCGGAGGCGTATGGCCGCCCAACGAGGCCAGCAACTGGGGCTCGGACGGCGTTCACCGTCAGGCCAACACCCAGTTTTTCGCCGATGTCCGCAACTACGATTTCGCCACGGCGGGGTACCGGCTGACGGTGAGCCTGCGCGCGCTTTACCAACAGACGGGCCAGCTGGTGGGCACGGAATTCCAGCCTTCCGAGATTACCCTGTTCAACCTGGATCCCGGCCTGGAAAACGACAAATATGTCAGCTCTCCTGTCGGTCCGTCCATCAAGGATTTCGACACCGCCGACCTGAACCAGGACGGCTATGAGGATATGGTCAGCGTCGACGGCGAGAATGAATGGATTACCTGGGTCCTGGGCCAGCCGGACGGCAGTTTCGGCACCGTCGAACAGCTGAACGTGCCGGGCATCATTCCCGTCACCGTGGATCTGATGGATTTCACCGGACCGGGAAGCAAACCGGACGGGCGTCCCGAACTGGTTTTCAGCAGCCTATCCGGAACCATTTACTATATGTACTGGCCTTCCGTCTGGAGCAAAGGATCTGCCGCCGGCGAGATGATCCCCGTCCAAGTGACCAAGCTGGCCGTTGCCCCTTCCGCCACCATGGTGCAGGATGTGAACCATGATACCCATGCCGATATCATTTATACCGATGCCAGCGGTGAACAGCTCGTCGTCCTGTTCGGCAGCACGTTCTCCAGTTCGGCCGTCTATGCCTGCGGCCATGGCCCGGCGGCCATCACCGCCGGCGATTTCGACGGTGACAGCCGTCTGGACCTGGCGGTGGCCAACCGCGACTCCGCTTCCGTCTCTGTCTATCGGAACAACGGTAGCGGTTTCGATGCGGCGGAATACGCCGCCGGCGGCAGCGAGCCGGTGGACATCAAGGCAGCGGATTTCAACCGGGACGGCCGGGCCGATCTGGTGGTCGCCCTGGCCGACGACAGGGCCATCTCCATCATGCCGGCCGGCGCCGGCGGCAGCTTCGACAAAGCGGCCATTCAGAAGATTTATTTTCTGAACGCCCCCTCGGCCGTGCTGGCGGAAAATTTCGACGGCCAGCACGGCGCCGACGTGTTGGTGGGCTTCCGCGACTTCTACAAGCTGGCCCTGTGCGTCAGCCAGGCCGACGGCCGTCTGGCCTATGCCTACACCCTCAACACCCTGGGGGATGTGGAACTGGATTACGTCAACCATGCCACCCTCAACGAGGACAATATCCTGGCCGTGGGCGGCGGCACCGGCGCCGGCGGGGTTTCCTCGGTCACCGGGGTGGCCGCCCTGGGGGAAATGCCCATCAATCTCATCCATTTCCCCCGCAGTCGACAGCTTTCGTTCTCCGTCGTAAACATGGGCACCTCGGCCGCCCTGCTGAACCTGGAGCTGTATGAAGACGCCGGGACCCTGACCGAGGCAGTGACTACTTCCATCGGTCCGGGGCTCCAGTTTGCCCGCTACCTGACGGATCCGGCGCTGCTGGGCTCGGCGGCCGATGATCCGGAACGCTGGGTACGGGCGTTCCTGACCGAGGAGGATACGTATGGCCTGTGGCTGGGTAACGACGGCTCCACCCTCGATTACCTCGACGGCTTCCGATTGCCGGCCGCCGGTGACGCCTCTTCCTCGTTCGTACTGCCCGAAGTATGGAACGAACCGGGCGAATATACCGAAATCATTCTCCTGAATCCGTCGCAGAAGCAGGCCGCCGTGAACATCTCCCTGATGCGGGATGGAACCGTCCGAGCCGTATCGGCCCGGGTGATTGCCGGTCGGGGCCGGATTCGCCTCGACCTGGAAACGGTATTCCCCAGCGCCGCGCAGGAAGATTACGTGCAAGTCATCTCGGACCGGCCTGTCATCGGTCTGGAGCTCTTCGGTGACAGTGGTCGCCTGGCTGGCCTGGAGGGTATGGATACCACCCGAGGCGGTGATCTGCTCTATGGGCCTCACGTGGCCATCGGCGATCTGGGCCTGGCCTTTCGGTCGGACCTGACCCTCGTCAATGCGGGCGATCAGGCGGCCACCCTCTCCCTGGATCTGGTGGACGATGCCGGGGATCTCGTCGGCTTCATCAACGACCTCACTCTCAATGCCGGGAGTAAATTGACCACCGATCTGGCCGACTTGTTCGCATTGTCCATGCCCGTGTCGGGTTATCTGGTGGTGGATCCGCATGGTGCCGAAGGGATCGTCGGCGCCATCACCTTCCAGGGAGTGGGGGACGACCGTTATGTTTCATCCCTGCCCCTGTTGCGATCGGCAGCGGATCACTTCCTGGTGGGCCACCTGGCCACGGGACTGCAGGGCGGCACCAACTACTTCACCGGCGTGGCCGTCTTGAATCCCGATGCCGAAGCCAAGCAGGTGCGGGTTTCCGCGTACGATCAGAACGGCATCCTGCTGGATTCCCAAAGCAGCACTATCCCCGGCAACCGCCGGGACATCTATCTGCTGCACGACCGCTTGACCGGACTGACGGGTAACTTCGGCGGTTATCTGCTCGTGGACAATGAATCGACGACGGTGGGGAGCCTGCTGGTGTTTGTGCTCTTCGGCGATGAGGCCTACAATTTCCTGAGCGCCGTGCCGGCGGTGCCCCGGCAATAATCATGTCTTGTGGAAAGGATGCCGCAACCAGGCCGTCAACAGGGCGGCGGCGAATCAGGGATCGCGGACATGCCGGATGAACGGAAGGGAGTATTTCAGACGACATTGACGTCGCTGTTTCGGCGGCGCGCCCCGATCCCCACACCCGGCGGCGGCGCGACCGCCGCGCCTCGCCAGCACAGCGTGCGGCGGCTCAAGGAACTGCTGGGGGAGGACTACCATTTTGAGGCCTTTCTCGGCCGCGGCGGGTTTGCCGCCGTGTTCAAGGTCCGGCAGCTGCGGCTGGATCGACTCGAAGCCCTCAAAGTGTTGCTGGAAACCCACGACGAGGACCCGGGATTCGCCGAGCGATTCGTCCAGGAGGCCAAGGTGGCGGCCTCCCTGGATCATCCCCACATCGTCAAAGTGTATGACTTCGGCCAAGCTGAAGGGATATTTTGGTACAGCATGCAGTTTATCGATGGGCCGACGCTCTCGTCGGAATTGCGCGCCGGCGGGCCGCTGCCAGAGCGTTCGGCCGTCCGGTTGGTCCTGCCGCTCCTGGACGCCCTGGAATACAGCCATCGCCGCGGCGTGGTTCACCGGGATATCAAGCCGGGCAACATCATCCTCGACGCCCAGGCCCGCCCTTACCTGATGGATTTCGGCATCGCCAAGTCCATGGACAGCGTGCTGAAGACCCGCACCGGTCTGTTGCTGGGCACCCCGGCCTATATCGCCCCCGAGCAGGCATCGCGGCAGGTGGTGGACGGCCGGGCCGACCTCTACGCCCTGGGGGTGACACTCTACGAAATGATCACTGGGCATTATCCTTTTCCCATGGACGATCCCGTCCAGAGCGTGGTGTTGCGACTCACGGAAAAACCCGACAAGCCATCCCGCTGGTTGCCCGACATCCACGCCGAACTGGAGCGAATCATTCTCAAGGCGCTGGAACGCGACAAGGGGCGGCGCCATGCCGATGCCGCGGCCCTGCGGGCGGATCTGCTCCGTTTCGTCGGCGATGCCGATTCCACTGCAAGATTTGATCTGCGTTCGCTGAAGGAGGCCAAATCCGTATCGCCCTTCGCCCCCGAAGCCGATGTGCTGGCACCAACCTACATGGAAATGTCGGCGGCGGCGACCGGTCCGACTTTGCCACGTCCCTTCGGCCGTCGGGGACGCCGGCTGGTTCTGGCGGCAGCCCTGGTGACCCTGGCGCTGGGGAGCGCGGCCCTCGTGAAGTTCTGGCCTAGGGTCGAAGCGCCGCCGCCGGTGGAGCGGCTGTTCGAACGACCGCCGGATACGGCGACGGATCCAGTCCGAGAACAGTTAAGCAAACCGGGTGAGCTGGCGAGGGAAATGGAATCAAATCAGGCCTCGGTCGGGGGCGTTGAGGAAAAAGAACATGCCGCCCCGAAGGCGGAACAGGTTGAAACCGCCGGGCCACTTTCCACTTCGTCCCCGGTGCGGGCGACGACACCCATCGAACCGATCGTTCGGCGGCCCGTCCAGCCGCCGCGCCTGCTGGAGCAGGCCCCGGTCCAGCTCGACGGGGAGGATGCGGCCCTATGCCTGAACCAGATCATCAACTTTTCCGTGGTGATCGGCGAGGACGGCCGGGTGAAAGCGGTCCGCGCGATCTCCGCCGGGCATCCACCCGTCTGCCTGACCGCCGCGGAGGAGGCCGTCCGGCGCTACATTTTTTCACCGGCCCTGGATGTGGCGGGAAAACCGGTGGAGTCGACCATCGCCGTGGCGGTGGAAATTACGGGAGGTAACTAATGGATATCATCCGCAAGAACCTTTCTCTGCTGGTGCTGACCGGGGTGATTTGTCTGCCGGCCGCAAGCGGTTGCAGCACTAGGACCGTGGCCGAACCGGCCCGGGCCGAAGCTCCGCGGCTGCAACTCACGGCTGACGTGCTGGCCGAGCCGGAGCCGCTACTCATCCGCTTCGGCGAAGAGGAGGTGGGCATGACACCCTTGACATTGCAGTTGAACAGTTTCAACGAACTGCTGCTGATCAAGCCGGCCGAGCATGTCGAGGAAGTGATGGAGACCCGTTTCCGTTTCAGCGGTATCAACCAGGTCCAGGTGATCTTCCGCCGCGGCGCGGAACCGGTTCCGCTGGCCCAGGCGCTGCGATTGAACAAAGTGCTGGTCTTTGATTATTCCTCCCGCGCGACGTTCAACGTGGATGAATATCTCCTTAAACCCGAAATGGAACCGCTGCTTCTGAATCAGGTCGAAATGCTCATCGACTATTTCCCCGGGGTCCGCGTCTATGTTTGCGGCCATACGGACAGCACGGGGACCGTCCCGCACAACCTGGAGCTGTCCCTGCAGCGGGCGCGCAGTGTCCGGGATTTTCTGATGGCCCATGGCGTGGTGCAAGAGCGCCTGATTTCCCAAGGTTTCGGCGCCGATTACCCCATTGCCACCAACAGCACCGACGACGGGCGCGCATTGAACCGCCGCACCGAGGTGGTGCTGCCGCAGTAGCCCGCCTTATTGCCGGTCATTGATCCAGCGGACGCTTTTCCAGAAAATCCAGCACCAGACTGGTCATGAACAGGGCGGCCTCGGGCAGTGCTCGCTCGTCGATGTCGAAGGCTGGATGATGATGGGGATATTCCATGCCGTCGCCCATCCCGAAAAACATGAAGGCGCCGGGCCGCTCCTGAAGAAAGTAGGCGAAATCCTCGCCACCCATCACCGGATCGATCCATGCCGTCCGCTCCGGGCCCAGTGTGTCGGCCAGCGTTTCCACGGCGAAGTCGATCATGGCCGGGTCGTTGACCACCGGCGGATAGCCGCGGTGATATTCGAGTTCAGCCGTAGCGCCGAAGGTCCGGCACGTGTCTGCCACGATTTCCCGCACCCGGCGCTCGGCCAATTCCTGGATGGCGGCGTCGAAGGTGCGCACGGTACCCATCAGCTTGACCTGGTCGGGGATGACGTTGTAGATGTCGCCGCCGGCGATCTTGCCGAACGAGACCACCAGGGGTTTGAGGGGATCACAGTTGCGGCTGACGATGCTTTGGCAGTTGATGATGAGCTGGGCGGCCGTCACAATGGGATCCACCGTCTGCTGGGGCATGGAGCCGTGGCCGCCGCGGCCCTTGATGACGAGGTCGAACGTGTCGGGCTGGGCCATCATGGGGCCTTTGACCATGCCCACCTGGCCGGTGGGCAGGGATTGCCACAGGTGCAGTCCGAACAGGGCGTCGACGCCTTCCAGCGCTCCCTCGTCGATCATGGGCTTCGCCCCGCCCGGCAGATGCTCTTCCGATGGCTGAAAGAGAAACGCCACTCGACCGCTCCACTGCGACCGCCGGTCGGCGACAATTTTCGCCACACCCATCATGATGGCCATGTGGCCGTCGTGGGCGCAGCTGTGCGCCGCGCCGGGGTTTTGCGAGATGTACTCCTTGTCGCCCTGTTCGGTGATGGGCAGGGCGTCCATGTCGGCACGCAGGGCGATGCACGGTCCGGGGCCGTTGCCCGTCATCATGCCGCGCAGGCCGGTGCGGGCGTAAGGCTCCACCTCGAAGCCCTCCCGTTCCAGAAATTCCCGGATCACCCGCGAGGTCCGCTCTTCCTGATAGGCGATTTCCGGATGCCGATGAAAATCCCGCCGCCAGGCGACGATCTGTTCCGTCATTTTTTGGACGGCCTGTTGAATATCTGCACGCATATCATCTCTCCTTGCCGAAATGAATACAGAGTAAGGGGCGGGTCTTCAATCCGCCAACATTTGTTCCCGGGGCGTCGGCCGGGTGACCAGGCACACGCCGACCGTCACCGCGGCATTGATCACCAGGCCGACGAAGCCGGCATTCAGGCCGAACACGGGGTCGAAGCCGCCCAGGATCAGCACCGCCACAGTAACGGACCCCACCAGCAACCCGCTGAGGACGCCTGTCCGCGTGGCCCGTTTCCAGAACAGGCCCAGCACCACACCCGGGAAGAACTGGCACACGCCGTCGTAGCCCAGGATGAGCAGGTTCACCAGTTCGTTGGGAAAGAAAATGGCCAGGGCCAGGGCCACGGCCATGATCACCAGCACCATGATCCGCGACAGGCGCATCACCGTCACCTCCTTGGCCTGGGGCCGGAACGCCGTCTGGTAAACGTTTTTGACCAGCAGGGTGGCGGCGTACAGCACCAGGATGGCCGCCGGCACCATGGCTGTCACCGCGCCGGCGGCGCCCACAAAACCCAAAAACCAGGGCGGGTAGGTCTGCTTGACCAGTTCCAGGAAGGCCATGTCGCTGTTCTCCAGGCCGGGGATCACCAGCAGGGCAGTGAAGCCCACCATGAAGACCAGGAGGATGGGGATCTGGTAGAGGGGCATGATGATGGCGTTGCGCTTTATGATCTGGTCGCTGCGGGCCGAATAGGCCGAGCTGAATACATGGGGCCACATGTAGAAGCCCAGACCGGTGAGCAGGATGGTGGACATGACCCACAGCACGTCCATGTCGGGCGTCGAGCCCGGAAACACCAGATGATGCGGCATTTTTTCCATCAACCGGCGGAAAAATGCATCGTAGCTGCCAAAATAGATGATGGGCACACCCAGGCCGACGATGGCCACAGCCAGAATCATGAGCACGTCCTTGATGACGGCCACCCAGGCGGCGCCCTTCAGACCACTGGTATATACAAAGGCGCAGGTGAGGACAAAGGAGATGCCGATGGCCCAACCGGATCCGATGGCGCCGCCGCTGGCCACCTCCACGATCAACCCCAGGCCGGCCAACTGCAGCTGCAGGTAGGGGATGATGGAAAACACGCCGATCAGGGCCACCAGCACGCCCAGGGTCCGGCTGTCATAGCGCTTGATGAAAAAATCGGGCTGGGTGTGCAGATGATGCTTCTTGCCGGCGCGCCATACGGCCGGCAAGATGAAAAAGGACAATGTGTAGGCCAACGCGCCGTACACCAGGATGTAGAACGCCGGCGCGCCCTTGGAATAGGCCCAGCCGCTGGCCCCCAGAAAGGTGAAGGTGGTGTAGATCTCGCCGGCCATGAGCAGCCAGATGATAAGAATCCCGAACTGACGACCACCGACGGTCCAGTTTTCCAAGTTCATCTTCACCCTGCGGCCGGCGAAAATCCCGACCATGGCCGAGCCGACAATGGTGCCGAAGATGATCAGCAAGGCCGTGTTCATGGCGCCTCTCCGTCATCGGACCGCCTGCAGCGACGCTCTGCAAGGTAGGCCAGCCAGAGGATCACCGGCGTCAGTATCACCCAGGCCAGAATCCAGAAAAGCAGGAACGGCAGGCCCAGGATCAGCGGTTCCACTCGATTGACCAGCGGCAGGGCCAGCACCAGGGTGATGAAGGGGATGGCGCCCAGGAGCAGGGCCAGCCAGGTGGTTCTCTTTTTCACCAGCGTCTCCTTCTGGGGATTGCCCGATGACAGGGCCACGCGCCGCGGTGCCCCGTTGTCGGTGACGGGGGCAGGGATGTGCCATGGTCCTCATCGGTTCGTCCGGATCATCATAGCGGAGCGGCCCGCGAAACCTCAAGCAGAAAAACGGGCGGCCGGCAGGGCAACGGGGGTGTTGGCGGAAAGATGGCCGTTCAGACGGGTGCGGCCAGGCTGAGAAGGTCGTTGAGGACGCCGTAGGCCGTATCGTACAGGGTGGGGTTTTCCTGGGTGATGAGCAGCGGGCCCATGAGGTCCGTCTCCAGGCGGAGAATGGAGCCGCTGCCTTCCACCCGGGCGAACGGATCGTCGAGGGGGATCTCTTCGGGCGCCACACGGGCCGTCACGCCGGTTTCGGTGCGCCGGGCACGGCAGACCAGCTTTAGCCGGCATCCGCGATCCCGGGCCCGGCGGATATCCGCCGGCGTGATACCGGTGATGCCGGTGCGCGCCACCTCGGGCGGAGTGACCCGGCCCTCCAGCAGCACATTGGCCAGAACGGCAATCTTGGCGGCGGCATCCCAGCCCTCCAGATCCAGGGACGGATCGGCCTCAGCGAAACCGGCGGCCTGGGCTTCGGCCACGGCTTCTGCCAGGCTGCTGCCTTCCTCCAGCCGCCGGAGAACATAGTTGGTGGTGGAGTTGAGAATGCCGGAAATTTCCAGGATGCGGCTACCCATGAGGGCATGGCGGGCCATGTTGAAGACCGGCGCGCCGTCCATCACCGCCGACTCGAACAAAAACCGAACCCCCGCCCGGTTGGCCGTTGCGGACAGCTCGGCGTGGGCGAAAGCGGCCGGCCCCTTGTTGGCCGTGACCACATGCCGGCCGCGGCCAAGGGCCTCACGCACCCAGGTGACGACCGGTTCACCCCGCTGCTCGATCGAGAGAACCGACAGTTCCACAAGAATATCATAGTCCAGCTGTTGGACTGCCTCGGCAACGGTCAAAGTCGTCCGGTAGGGGTGGCTATCCGGCACGCCGCTCTCCGCCGGCAGGCTTTGCAGGACATCCTGCGGATCCAGTCCGGCCGACCGGGCCAGCGCCCCGCGCGAACGAGTAAACACCCCCACCCATACCGGGTGCAGCCTCGTCAGCCCGGGAAAGCGGTGGCGCGCCACGGAGAGGATCTCCATCACTTTGCGGCCGACGTTGCCGAAGCCGATCATCAAGATGCGCAGGGGCGGGTGGGCGGCGGACATGGTCACCTCCACGGCACGTTCACGGACACGGCCGGCACCGGGTGAAATCAGCACCTTTCGTTCACTTCCTTCGAGGGGGCAGGGGCCGGCCGTTATCGGCGGGAGAGAACCGGCGCGGAAGTCGCCGCGCCGGTTCCACGCACCTACTCGGTTTTCAGATCGATGACGTTGACCTTGCCGAAATCGCTCAGGGGACGGTCGAACAACTTTTCGTTGCCCACGACCAGGACGGTGAGCTTGTCGGGATGGAGATATTTCTGCGCCACCCGGCGGATGTCGGCCGCGGTGAGCTTGGCATAAGCTTCCATATCGCGCTGGGGCGTATCCAGGGGGCGCCCCTCGAAACGCAGGCTCACCAGCCGCTGGATCACCTGGGCCTTGGATTCGTAATCAAACACCTGGCTGTTGAGATAGGAATCCACCGCCTTGCGGACCTCCTCCTCGGTGGGCCCGTCGGTGCGCATACGATCCATCTGCTCGATCATGAGCTGCATGGCCCGGCTGTAAGCGTCGGCCTTGGTTTGGGCAAAGGCGTAGAAGGTCCCCTTGGCGAACGGATCGGCACCGAACCGCGAACCGGTGGAGTAGGCCAGGCCCTCGTCGCTGCGCACCCGTTCGGTGATCCAGGAGGTGAAGCTGCCGCCGCCCAGGATGAAGTTCATCACGTTGACGGCGCAGCGGTCCGGATTGTTGGCGTTGAGCCCCTGGTGGCCCAGCATCATGTACGCCTGGTTGATGTCCATGAAGGCGTAGTTGTGGTTTGCATTAAATGATTCGGACAGGGCCGGAATCTCGGGGATCACCACATCGGCCGCCGGCCACTGGGCGAAGGCCTTGTCCAGGGAGGCCATGATCTCAGCCTGTTCCACATCCCCGCTGATGCCGATGATGGCGTTGTTGGGATGGAAATACTGCTGATGGAAGGCCAGCAGGTCCTCGCGGGTGATGGCCTGCACCGACGCCGGCGAGGTGTCCCAGCCATAGAGATGATCACCATAGATCAGCTTGTTGAATTCACGATTGGCCACCTGCCGCGGTTGGTCGTTCTGGCGGCGGAGCTCTTCCAGCATGGTTTGGCGGCGCATTTCCACCTTATCCGCGGGGAAAGCGGGATTCATCACCAGATCGGCGAAGATGTCCAGCACCGTGGGCAGGTCTTTTTTCAGGCAGTTCAGGACGACCATCGTGCTCAGATCACCACCGAAGACCTCGATGTCGGCGGCCAGGAACTCAAGTTCATCGTTGAGCTTTTCGGCCGGCCAGCGCTGGCTGCCGCCGTTACGCATGACCCACTGGGCCATATCGTTCAGGCCGTACTTGGACCGTTCCGGGTAATAGGTTTTCACCAGCAGCACCACGTTCACCACGGGGATCTCGTGATCTTCCAGCAGAAAGCCATCGAGACCGCAATTCAGGGAGATTTCGCTGACTTCCGGTGTCTTCACGCGGAGGGGTGGATAGATCAAGTCCCGCGGGTGGGGGCGGTCCACATGCTGCGCTGCCACGACGGAGGCCGACCCGAGGATCATCAGCGCGGCAAGAAAGATGGTAACAATGTGTCGTTTCATGATCGTGCCTCCTTATTCCTCTTTCTTCTCTTCGCTTTTGATGAAACCGGCAGCCCGGGCCCGTTCCACCAGCTCTTTAATGAACGCTTCTCGGGCGGCGGGATCCTTGCCGGCCTGCTGGAACTTCTGGAAAATGGCCATCTGCTCTTCCGGACTCAGGGTCTGGATATACTTCATCATGGCCTCGCGCATGGCCTTCTGTTCCTCAGTGGGGCCTTCCGCCCCGGTCTTTTCCTCGATCTTGATCCGGTAGCCCACCGTGCGATTCTGGGGGATGAGATACTGACTCGCCACCCGCTGAATATCTTCAGCCTTCACTTTCTTGAGCTGATCGCTCATCCGGAACATAGCCCGATAGTCGCCCAGGTAGAGCTGTCCGATGGCCAGCTGAAAAGCGATGCCGATGTTGGAACCCATCTGGCGGATCCGCTGGGCGTCGATCTGGTTTTTAATGCGTTGCAGTTCACGATCGGTAACCTGTTCCGTTTTTAGCTTGTCCATTTCGGCTAAAATGGCTTTCTCCACTTCCTCCAGGGTGTGGGGATGACGCGGTTCGGCTTCGATCATCAGCAGGTTGTCGTAGCGTTGACCCGGCCCTGCATAAACCCGGGGGGCCTCGGCGGTAAGCTGCTGTTCCTCGAAAATGGACGTGTACAGCCGGGAAGTCCGCCCGCCCGTCAGCAGGCTCTGCATCACCTGAAACACCAGATTGTCGGGATGGGGAAATGTTGGCTTGTGGAAGCCCATCATGAGTTTGGGGTTGGCCGTATGCTCTACCGTGACCCGGCGCTCGCCGCGCTGATCCGGCTCGCGCGTTTCCACGGGTGGCGGCGGTGCCTGGGCCGGTATGGGACCGAAATATTTCTCGGCCATCTGCCGGACCTGGTCGGCGTCGATGTCGCCGACGACGACGGCTGTGGCATTGTTGGGCGCGTAGTAGGTCCGGTGATAATCCGCCAGTTCCTGGCGATCGATGGTCTGCAGATCACTCATCCAGCCCACCACCGGCCAGTTGTAGGGACTGGCCGTGAAAGCCACCGAGTGGAAAGCCTCGGACAGGACGTCATCCGGATCATTCTCGCCCAGCCGGCGTTCCTCCATCACCACGTCGCGCTCGGACCAAAATTCGCGGAAGATGGGGGTGTCCATGCGGTCCGATTCGAGGACCATCCACAGTTCCAGCCGGTTGGCCGGGATATAGGCGAAATACATGGTAAAATCCGTGGACGTACCGGCATTGAGGAAGCGGGAGCCGTTGTTCATGTAGGTTTCCCACAGCTCGTCCTTGACCATGTACTCCCGCTGTTCGTCCAGGATACGGGCGATCTCACCCCAGGCCACCTCGTACGCCAGGTACTTTTCCAGGTAGTTGACACCCTCGTCCTCCACCAGGAACGGCACAGCCGTAAGGGACTCAGGCAGCGGGTCCATGGCCCGGACCTTCTCGGCCAGCAGCCGGTTCTGCTCGTATCTGCTGGTGCCGATCCGTTCTTTTTCCTCGTCGGTGAAACCAGTGATGACTTCCTTGCCGAAATCCTGGAAGCGGACGAAGCGCCACTCACCGATTTCCTTACGCAGCAAGATGGTCTGTTCACCCAGTTCATCAGTTTTCCGGATGTAGGGGATCTCTTTTTCGTAATCGGTGGTCCCCACCATCTTGGTGCCCTTGAACATCATGTGCTCCAGCAGGTGGGAGATCCCGGTGACGTTGGGCCATTCATTGGCCGAACCGACGTTGAAAACGATGGCCCCCAGGACCACCGGCGCCTCATGTCGCTCCACCACCAGGAACTTCATGCCGTTGTCCAGGTCGAACTCCCGGACCTTGTCCTCCAGGGACTGGGCCAAGCCGAGTCCGGCCAGCAGCAGGAACGCCAGGGCGATGACCAGCCCCCGGCGAACACGCGGATTGATACGATGATTCATGCCTCCTCCTCGGAGAGATTGGGATATGACTTCCCGCGCGGGAAACGATTCATCGGATTGATTACCCCTCAGCCCGGATGGATCCAGCGTGCAGAAAAAGTATTGTAACCCGACGGATCGCCGGATGCAAGACGGACTTTCCCACCCCATGTCACCTGCCGGTCGCCGGTGCACTCACCGTAGTCGAAGTGACCCAAAAACTGGTTTGTTTGGCCGGCCGGTCACCGATAGCAGGCTTTTCGGTCCTTCCCCGCTCCGCAAGAGGAGTTTCACCTGTTCACCCGATGAATCTTTGTCACTCGACCGACAACTATTCATGGTAAGGTAATCCCATGAAGAACCGAGTTTCATTCGCAGGTTTCTTGTGCGGATTGATACTGGCCGGCGGCGCCTCGTTGGCCCAGGTGAACCCCGACCTGGCGGCCGCGTACCTGGCCCATGACCCGGCCGGTGACCTGGCCGTCGGCCGGGCCCTGACGGTGGAGGCCGTCTACACCCATGCTTCGGATGTGGCCGTCATCCGCACCTGCGAGCTGCGGCTGGACCATCCCCAGTACCCGGTGGGCATGACCCTGGACCGTGCCACGGGCCAGGTCAGCCTCTGGTCCGGCGACGGCGGGGCCCATTTTCTCTACCCGCCGGGGGTTGTCCTCATCGCCTCCGACACCGTTTCGCTGACGGTGCGCTGGTCGGTGTTGCCCCGGGCCAACTGGCCGACGGTGACGAGCGGGGCCGGTTTTTCCATTCGCGCCGGTGACGACGGCGGCGGTTTCGGGGCGTGGAGCTCCGCCGGGCTGGACCTGGCGTTTGAACCCGCCGAATGCGGCGCCACTGTCATTATCCACGGCCGCAACAGCGACGTGCCCCAGTGGGCGCTGACCATGGGCCAGGGGGTGGCCGCGCGGCGGGGCACCGGCCGGGTCTGGCGGCTGGATCCGGCCAGCGTCACCTTCGGCGCGGCGCCCGTGGCCGTCAGTGGCGATCCCGACACCGCCGGCGAGGCCAGCGAGGAAGTATTCGTCATGGACTGGACCAGCGAGTCCAACGAGATGTGCGTGCCTGGCTTCAGCGAGGCGGCGGCCGATGCTTTCGTGGCCGCCCTTGTCCGGCACCAGCAGGCCCACCCGGTGCCGCATTTTTTGGACCGCCTCCACCTCATCGGTCACAGCCGCGGTCCGGTGGTGGCCAGCGAAATGGCCGAGCGGCTGCTGGCGCTGGCGGCGGGCGGCGAGACCTTCGCTGTGGACGGCCCCGTGGCCGATTGGGTGGATGTGACGGCGCTGGATCCCCATCCCGTGTGGGGCGACCAGGGTTTTCTCATCTCCTGCAATCAGGACGTGGACCGGGTCAACAGCAGCGTCGCCGAGCGGGACCAGGTGCAGGCCTGGACCGGCCTGGCCTACGCCGACAACTACTACCAGCCGGTGAGCACCAGCCCCCACCTGTTCAATCCCGACGGCATGTGGCTCCATGCCTGCATCAACCGCAACCTCGACGCCACCATCCCCGCCTCGGCCGGCGACAGCAGCCCCGTGGAGCACAGCGACGTCCACGCCTGGTATTACGGGACCATCAACCCCGACGCCACCGACGACGAACTGCTCAAGATGATCAACGAGGAACGGGCCTGGCGCCGCGATGCCCTGGCCGGCAAGGTCTACGGAACGGGGCCGGCCGACAAGATCGCCATCGATCGCTCCGGCTGGTACTTCGACGGGCGGGGCATCGCCGCCGGCTACGGCCACGCGCCGGCGGGCGGCGGGCTGATGCACCGTATGGTGAACCCGCTTACCGGCCTGGCCTGGGGCACGGGTGAATACTGGACGGATCCGGCGACGCCGCCGGCGACTGAATGGGATCCCGCGCTGGACAACGTGTTCAACGGCACCCTGACCTACGTGGACGGCAGCGCCACCATCCCCGGCTGGGAGCGGCAGGGGGGCGGCGGCAGCGGCACGGTAGTATCCGGCCGCCTGCGCCTGGGTGGCGCCAACCTCAGCCGCACCCATAACTTCCTGCACATCCCCGACGGCGCGGCCTGGCTGGCATTCGACCTGGCCGTCACCACGGCCGGCGGTGACACCCTGACGGTGACCCTGAACCGAGGCCTGCCCGACGCGGCTGTCATCGCCGCCCTGGCGCTGGCCGACGCCATCCCTGGCGGGCATCAGGTGGCTGTACCGGCCACGTTCCGGGGAAAACCGGCTACCATCGATTTCCGCATCGGCGGCGGCGACCTCAGCCTGGACGACATCCGCCTGGTAGTGACCGCCGGCCTGCCGGGCGATCTGAACCAGGACGGCGTGCTGGACTCCCTGGATGTGGCCCTGCTGGCCGGTTACCTGGCCGGCAATGTGGCCGCCGGCGAGGGCGCCTTCATCGCCCCGGCCGGTATGGCCGACGTCAACGACGATGGGGTCATCGACACCGCCGACCTGGTGACCCTGCTTATCCTCACCACATAGTACCCCGGGGTCGCCGAACCCGGGGCAATTGATTACAGTTTATCCCCATGAAATCAGCACAATATGATCAGCATCGGGTGTATCGTGCCGCCTTCGGCGAAGGCGGCGCACGGAAATCAGTTACCCGGATCGTTCAAACAGACAGTTCACTCTTCCGCCTTCCGGCAGAAGGCGGCCACGATGGTGCGCCGCCCGGCCAATTGCCCGCTGCGATGTAGGCGAAAAAGAAGCTCGAAGGAAAACAAGGAATGCGCTGGACCGGCATGGGGCACCCTGCCAGCCTTCAGCATAGCGCCGGTCCCAAAACGTACCCGCGAAGTAGGCAGTGGATGTCTGTGCTAGAATAATATCAGGAAGAGCCGCCCGGCCAGGCGGCCTGCATGATTGTATAACCAAGGGAGGAACAACCCGATGATCCAGATCGCCGTGCTTTTTTCCAGCCTCGAAAAGGAAGCCGATGTCCGGCATCGCATTACGTTCCCCCTGCAGCCCGATATGCAGCTGGAATACCTGTCCACCGCCGCGACTGCCCCCCGGCCCGCCCCGGCCGTCAACGGAGCCTGCTGCGGCCGGGTGATGGTCATCGCCAGCGGCGGCACTGAGGAGCTGATCCGCGACATCATCACGCACAACCGGCAACCGGTCCTGCTGCTGGCCAATCCTGTCAGGAATTCGCTGGCGGCGGCCATGGAGGCGTATGCCGTGCTCAAAAAAGACCATCCGGTGAAACTGGCCTACGCCGAACACGGTTCGGCTGCGGAGCAAGCGGAGATCGCCCGCTTCGCCTGGATCGCCCGCACCCTGCATCACCTGCGCCACGCCCGGCTGGGTTGCATCGGCCCGCCCTCAGACTGGCTGCTGACTTCCCGCGGCATCACGGATTTCGGTCACCTGGGGACAGAACTGGTCTCCATCCCTGTCGAAGATTTGCTGCAACGGATGCGGACGGAAGACACACCCCCGGCCCGGGAGCTCACCCGGGAATACCGCCATCATTTCAGCTGCCGGGATGTGGAAGCGCCGGCCGTGGAACAGGCCGCCCGACTGGCCCTGGCCCTTGAAGCGTTGGTGGCGGACCACCGCCTGGATGCTGTGACCGTCCGCTGCTTCGATCTGCTGGAACACGGTCTCACCGCCTGCCTCGGGGTGAGCCGCCTCAACGACGCCGGCATCCCTACCGGTTGCGAGGGGGATCTGCCGGCCGCCCTGACGCTGATGACGGCCGAACGCCTTACCGCCCAGCCGGCCTGGATGGCCAATCCGGCCCGGCTGAACGTGGCGGCCAACACCGTTACCCTGGCCCATTGCACCGTACCCGCGCGAATGCTCGAGGAGCGCCGGCCCATGACCATCCGCCCCCATATGGAATCGGGCCAGGGAACCGCCCTGGAGGGCAACCTGCGCAAGGGATTCGTCACCCTGCTTCGTTTTTCCTCCGCCGCGGATTCGCTGCTCATCGCCCCCGCCGAACTCGAGTCCTCGGGGGGAGATGATCCCGACATCTGCCGCACCCGCGCCATGATCCGCCTCGAGGGCTCCGTCCTCCAATGGCTGGAGCATTCGCCGGGCAACCACCAGATCATGATCTACGGCCACCACCAGGATATGTTGATGGATTTCTGCCGCCTGGGCCGGATCCGGCCGGTGCTGATCGCCTGAAACCGCGGCCGGCCGCCGGCGAAATGGGTGTTGCATCCGGCGCGGATTTACGATATCCTGCCTGCGGTTCCGAAGCGTAATCCTTTGCCCCCTTTATGGTAAAGTCGTCGGGGACGCGTCCTGACCGCATGATTCCGCATCACGTCGATTGCCCCCACCGGAGCCGGGGCGACATTCACCCGCCGGACACGTCCGGCATCTTCAAGCGGTGCTCGCCCGGATCATTTTTTTTATCAGCAAGGAGAACACCATGACACAGGCAAAAAAAGGGGACACCGTCCGGGTCCATTACACGGGCAAACTCCAGGACGGCACCGTTTTTGATTCCTCCTGGGACCGGGAAGCGCTGGAATTCGAGCTGGGCAGCGGCCAGCTCATCGCCGGTTTCGAGGAAGCCGTCATTGGCATGAAAGTGGAGGCTACCCAAACCGTCCAGGTGGTCAGCGATGACGCCTACGGCCCCTATCGGGAGGAAATGATTCTCACCGTGAACCGGGACGAATTCCCCGACAACGTCGAGCCGAAAGTCGGCCAGCACCTCCAGGTCAACCTCCAGGGCGGCCAGCAGCTGGTGGTTCGCATCAAGGACGTGACGGACGAAGACGTGACCCTGGATGCCAACCACCCCTTGGCCGGCCAGGACCTGACCTTCGAAATCAAACTGATGGAAATCCTCTAGACGTGCGTATTGTCTAGGGTAATTCGGCCCGATAGAGGCGCAGACTGTTGCTGACCACCGTCACGCTGCTGAAGGCCATGGCCAGGGCGGCCAGGATAGGATGCAGCTGGCGGAGAATCAGCGGCAGGAATTCGAGGGGCTGCAAAACGCCGGCCGCCACCGGAATCAGCACCACATTGTAGGCAAAGGCCCAGAAGAGATTCTGGCGGACCGTCCCCATAGTCCGCCGGCTGAGGCGGATGGCACGGTCGATGCCGTGCAGGTCGCCGCTGGTGAGGATGACGTCGGCCGTCTCCATGGCCACGTCGGTGCCGGTGCCGATGGCGATGCCCACATCGGCCTGGGCCAGGGCCGGCGCGTCGTTGATGCCGTCGCCCACCATGGCCACCTGCCGGCCTTCCGCCTGAAGTTGCCTGACCTGGTCGCTTTTTTGTACCGGCAGGACTTCCGCCAGCACATCGTGGATGCCCAGTTCGGCGGCGATGGCCCGGGCGGTACGTGCATTGTCGCCGGTGATCATCACCACGTCCAGCCGGCGGCGATGCAGGGCGGCCACGGCCGCGGCGGCCTCGGGCCGCACCTGGTCAGCCACGGCGATCAATCCCAGCGGTCGGGACTCCTCCACCACCACCATGACCGTTTTCCCCGCCGCTTGCAGATCTTCTATGACCGGCCAATGGGAGTCCAGGGCGACGTTCTGCCCGGCCAGCCAGTCCGCCTTGCCGATGCGGATGAACCGGCCGTCAATCCGTCCTTCCACCCCGGCGCCACCCACAGCCCGGAAACCTTCCGGCTCGGCCAGGGCCAAATCCCGATCTTTGGCCGCCCGGACCACCGCCCTCCCCAGCGGGTGCTCCGAGCCTCGCTCCACACCGGCCACCAGCCGCAGCAGGTCGTCCGCGGCAAGGTCCGGCTCTGCGCTCGGCAGGGAAAGAACATCCGTCACCGCCGGTTCGCCGCGGGTCAGGGTGCCCGTCTTGTCGAGTATCACCGTGGTGATGTTCGTGGCCCGCTCCAAGGACTCGCTATCCTTGAAGAGGATGCCCCGTTCGGCGCCCTTGCCCGTGCCGGCCATGATGGCCGTGGGCGTGGCCAGTCCCAATGCGCAGGGACAGGCGATGATGAGCACCGCCACCAGGCGGATCATGGCCGGCACGAAGGCGCCGCCCAGGCTCCACCACAGGCCGAAGGTGAGGAGGGCGATGAGGATGACCCCCGGGACGAACACGGCCGCCACCCGGTCGGCCAAGGCCTGGACCGGCGCGCGGCTCCCCTGGGCCTCCCGGACCAGGCGGATGATCCGTGCCAGGGCGGTGTCACGCCCCACGCGGGTGGCGCGGAATTTCAAACGCCCGGTCGTATTGAGGGTGCCGCCCGTGACCACATCGCCGGTGGATTTGTCCACGGGAATGGACTCGCCGGTCAGCATGGACTCATCCACCGCAGAATCGCCCGCCAGCACCTCGCCGTCTACGGCAACGGTTTCGCCCGGGCGAACAATGACTGTATCGCCGACCTGCACCCGGCTCAGGGGAATTTCCGTCTCCTCGCCATCCCGCAAAATGGTGGCCGTCTTGGGACGCAGATCCATCAGTTTGCGGATGGCGGCCCCGGTGCGGCCCTTGGCCCGTACTTCCAGCAGTTTACCCAGCTTGATGAGGGTAATGATGACCGCCGCCGTCTCGAAATAGACATGGCCGCCCAGTGCCGGAACGACCAGGATGACCAGGGAATAGCCGTAAGCCACGGACGAACCCAAGGCCACCAGCATATCCATGTTGGCAGTGCCGTTGCGCAGGCTCTTCCAGCCGCCGCGATAAAAATCCAGCCCGGTATAAAACTGCACCGGCGTGGCCAGTACCCCGAACAGCCAGTTGACCCAGAGAGCCTGACTCCAGGCGCCCAGCAGGCCGAAATCACGCCCCATGCTCAACAGGAACAGCGGCGCCGTGAACAGGGCGCCCACCAGCAGGCGCCGGGCCTGGCGGGCGATTTCGCGGTGCCGGGCGATCTCCTCAGCGTCCTCTGCCCCGGCGGCGTCCGGCTCCTCGACCACATTGTAACCAGCGCTGCGGATGGCGTCGACGATGGCGGCACGGTCGACGACGTTCGGGAGGTACTCCACCGTGGCCGTCTCCGAGGCGAAATTCACTTCCGCCCGGATCACGCCGGGCACGCGCCGCGTCAATGTCCGGCCGACTGTCAGGGCGCAATTGGCGCACGTCATGCCGGTCACCGCCAGCTCCTCTTTGTCCACGGCGACGTCATAGCCGGCATCACGCACCGCCTGGACCAATCGGGATGGATCCGTCTCCCCTGGGTCGTAGTCGACGGCGGCGTTCTCCGCCGCGAAGTTGACCGTCGCCCGGTCCACTCCGGGCAGCCGTTCCAGGCTGCGGGCGATGGTCCGCGCGCAGTTGGCGCACGTCATGCCGATGATAGGCAGGATGATTTGGGCTGATTTCATATCGGTTTTCATCCTGGAAAGACCGGGCGGGAAGACCCGGCCAGTTTTGCGGCCCGCCAAGTCTGGCAATTGATCACCCACAGCCTGTGTGCCAAGGCGGTTGCGGCCAGCTCGGTGCAACGCTAGCCGGCGGGCGGGTAGCCGATTTCGGCGAGGGTATCGTGGACAGCATCCAGATCGGCCGGTGCCTCCCAGTATACGGTAATTTCACGGCGCTCCACATCGCCCGATACGCGGCTCACGCCCTCCAGGGCCGATAATTCGCGCTGGATAGTACGCAAGCAATGTTGACAGGATATGTCAGGAACGGAAATGATTTCACTGTTCATAAACACTCTCCCTCGTCATCGTCCGGGTCGCAGCAGGGCGGTCATGTCCTGCACTGGGTTATGTCGCCATGCTATCTATTAATTGGATGAAAAGGACCCAGTCACCGTTTCAGAACCCTGCCGCCTGGTTGGGCAGAACCATCCCCGAGGGACGGTAATTCGATAGAGCCGGTGCCAGATCATTCATGACGGAGGGTGTCCACCGAATTGGCCAGAGAGGCCCTCACCGACTGGGAGACCACGGCCAGCCAGGCGACGGCCAGGCCCAGGACCGCACCCAGCAGAAAGGTGAGCGGCTGGAGGGAGATCCGGTAGGCGTAGAAGCTCAGAAAACGCTGCCCGCAGAAATCAGCCGCCGGCCAGGGACAGGCGGGGATGGTTCGGCTGGGACCGGGCATTCTCGCCCGGAGCAAGGAATCCGGTGCTCCTTCAGGCGACTAACATGAGGGCAGTGAAGAGGGCAGCCCCCGGGTGTGGATAAGACGGTAGAGCAGAGCGGAAATATGGCGGATGCGGTAGCAGAAATCGTCCCCTTCCTCGGGACTCAGTACCTGGTTCTCCACCGCCAGGCCGATCTGATGCTTCAGTTCGGCACATGAGCCTTTGGCGAAGTAGAGAAACTGGACCAGGTCCTCGCAGGAGAGCTGGTCGAAGCCGGTGCCGATGTTTTTGAAAACGCGCGACATGGAAGCGATCACGGCGTCCCGGCCATTGCCGAACGTCCGGGTGCCCAAACACTGCATCAGGTCGCGGGCCAGATCCATGCCCTCCCGACGCAATTGACAATCATTGAATGCCACCAGCCGGCCGGCCATGATATGCTCCCCTCGCGGATGATGTGACGAAACCTTCGTCACTACATAATACAACTTGCATGCCAAAATAGTTACATTCTTTTTCCTAGAAATTTGGCCCGGATGCCCTGGGTCTTGTCCATTCATGAACAGTGGCTGTCCGATTGCGGACAGTTGGATGAGGGCTAATACCGGCCGGTGCCGTGGTAAAAGAACGAGCCCAGACCGACGGTGAAAATCAGACAACCGTACAGGGCATGCTCCAGCGAGACCAGTAACAGGGATTGCGAACGTTGATAGGTCCGGGCGAAAATGTAGCCGCCCGCCCAGGAAAGAACCAGAGCCAGCGGATTCAAAAAAATGATATGCACCAGGGCGAAGGCGGCGGCACTCAGATGAACCCGCATCTGTTCCGACGAAAACAACGGACGGTAACGGTGGAACAAGAACGCCCGGTAGAGGATTTCCTGGGGGTAGACGGAGAACAGGGGATAAAGCACCATGACCAGGGCCCACATGAGCGGCCGCTGGCGAACGAATCCCAGCAGCATGTCGGGGCGCCATATCATGAGTCCCACCGTCAATACGACGATAGCCAAAAGGTAGCGTCCCAGGATACCCCGCAGCAGGGCCGGCTCCAGCCGCAGGCGGGTCAGCCGGCGCCGGTCAAAGGATGAATCCCGCACCAGAATGATCACACACAATACGGTCAGCAGAGCGAGGGGGAGCAAGGGAGAAAAGCGGAACGAACCCAGGGTGTAGGCCAGGGGGAGAATCAGGTACAGCAAGCTGAATTCCGTAACCAGGATTCCCTTGGGGATGGACTGTCCTTTCATGCACGGAAATATAACACACCGGCGGTGTTGGAACACGTTTGAATCCTGTTAATTATGATTGCCGGGGCGGCCGCCGGGGTGAACGCGGTCTGCCCGCCGCCGGCAGTCTGACGAACTTCTGTCCAGTCGCTAACAGAATACTTGCTTTTTCATACGAAATCGTCACCGCCTGCTCATTTGGAGCATGCATTTCCGACGCATGATCAAGCTGGTGGCAGCGGGTCTGTCGCCAAGGAGCCAGGAAATGAGTCATCGCCCCTCGCCCACCGTTACCGGCTCGTCCCCGGCCGATCCGAACACCCTGTCCGGCCGCCTCTCCCCCCTCCGCCGTATCATTGTCTCAACGGTCGGGCGTGCCGCACGCTCTGTCTGCACCGTCCGCCATCCGGAACGCTTGGCCCAGCTGCCCGATCCCCTGATCTTCGTCCTCAATCACAGCAACTACATGGAGTCCCTGCTGGTGCCCGTGACCCTGATCTATCATCGCCAGGGCCGCCTGATCCACTTCATGGTGGACTGGATGTTCCGGCATCTGCCGCTCATTGGCACGCTTTTGCGGCTGGGCGAAACGGTGCCGGTCTACACCAAACCGGCCCGCTGGCGGCTTTTTGAAGGCTACCGGCGACGGCAGCGCACCTTCTCACCGGTGGATGAGTGCCTGGCCTTGCTGGCCGCAGGGCGGAGTGTGGGCATTTATCCCGAAGGGACCCGTAATCCCGATCCGTTGCAGCTGCGGCGGGCCCGTCCCGGCCTGGCCCACCTCATCCTGACCTCTACCGCCCCGGTGGTGCCCGTGGGCATCCATTTCCCCACCCGCAACCGCCGGGGGCTAATTCCGGCCCTGGGGCGTTTCACCATCACCATCGGGGAAGCCCTGTCGTTTGAAGCGGAGCGACGGGCGTACCGGCACCCCGGGCGCAACACTTCCATGGGTCCGGAGACGCCTCACCGCGACAGCCAGCTCAGCCGGCAGGTGCTGTCCGACGTGATGCAGGCCCTGTCCCCCTTGTGCGGCAAGACATATCCCTTTGCTCATCCCGACGTCCGGGGCAACCGCTCCGGGAAATCACCGGCGGGATATAACCATATGGAAGGAAGGAACATCATGAGTATGACCCGAGTGACCGCAACCAAAGTGACCGGTTCCGAACTGCGGGCCGAGGCCCTGCAAGTGATCCAGCAGGTATTCGTGCAGGAAAAGGGCTGGATCAGCGCCCCGGAAACCCAGATCGACGAAGACATCGGCGAACAGGAACACATATCCTGGTTTCTGGTCCGGGCCAACGGTAAACCGGCGGGCGTCATCCGCCTGTATTATGATCCACCCATTCAGATTCCTGCTGAATACGAGCCGGAATTCGAAGCCGACATCAACCTGGATGCCGTGGCCAGGATGTACCGGTTCGTGGAAATCGGCCGTTTTATGATCATACCGGCCTATCGCCGCAACATCCGGGTCGTCATGAGTCTGATGAAGGTGGCGGTGAAGGAGGTGGTGCAGCGGGGCTATACCCATTTCATCACCGATGTGTATGAAAGCGATCCCCATTGCCCGTACAAGTTTCACGTGCAAGTGCTGGGTTTTCAGCGCATCGGCACCCATCGTTTCGGTGAGCTCAACTGCAACAGCCTGCGGATCATCCTGGTGCTGGATATCGCACGCGCCTACCGGCGGATGAAACAGAAACGGAACCGAATTTTCCGCGAATTCACCGAGGGGATCAGTGAAGAACTGGAAGCCTTGCCGTTGCCTATACCCATTCTGCCGGAAGCAGGCAACCAGCGTTCAATCTAAGCGGTAGATCCAGGGCAGCGCCACGGGCAGCCAGGCGGCGATGATCAGACCGGCGCCGATGTTCATGACCAGTCCGGCGGCCAGAAAGCGCCGGAGCGACAGCCCTTGCATCTCTCCGTACAGCAAGGCATTGCAGCTGGTGGCAACGGGCAGCATGAAGGCGCAATTGGCGGCCACGGAAACCATGACCATGAAAGGCAAGGGTCCCAAGCCCTGGGCGGCAGCCATGGCCTGGGCCACCGGGAAGAACAGACCCACCACCAGGACATTGCTGAGTATTTCCGTCAGAAAAATCACGCCCAATACCAGTCCGACAGTCCGCCCTGGCGGGCCCATATCCCAGGAGCTGATGGCGGAGGTCAGATACTGCTCCAGCTCCGGCGGCAAGGCAAGAACAGTCAACCCATAGATCCCCAGAAACAATCCCATGAAAAGCAGCCCGCGGCGCGGCAACTGCCCGATCAGATTGCGCCAGTGCAACAGGGGTTCACATCTTCGGCCGGGGATCGGGAAAAACAGCAGCCCGATCAGCATCAGGAAAACCACGAGATGGACCGCGGATTGCAGCCACCGATAGTCTCTCACCAGACCCGCCAGAACGCCGTCCGCCATCAGAAACAGCAGGAAAAGCAGGAACCACCGGCCGGCTGTGCGCTGCCCTGCGGGGACGGTCGCCGGTTCCGCCGGCCCGGAGGGAAGGTCTGCCCCCACCTCCTCGTAGAAACTCCGTGGCTGCCCCAGGTGCAGGACCACCACCGCCAGCGCCAGCAGCATGAACAGCAGCGGCAGGGACCAGTACCACCAGTTGAGAAAGGTGATCCGGGCGGCGGCGGGGACTCGGCCCGCGTCCAGGGCACCGATGAGCAGAAGGTTGGCCGGACTCCCGATCAGGGAGCCGACTCCACCCAGATTGGCGCCATAGACGGCGGCCATGGTCAGGGAAGACGTGAAGACCCGCCGGGCCGGCGGGGCGACCTTGCCCACGGCGGTTTTGAGGAAGGGAAGCAGCAACAGGGCGGTGACGGTATTGGAAATAAACATGGACAACACCGCGGCCGTGACCAGCGTGGCCAGGACGATCCGTTGCGGCCGCGCACCCCCGCCGAACATGGCTCGCGCCACCAGACGGCCGGTGAGATCCGATTCTGTCAACAGGCGGTAGATCATAAACCCGTCGGCGAAAACGAGAATGATGGGCAGGCGGTCCCAGATGTACTGGCCCAAGACTCCGAGGTTCAGCTGATCCATATGCCTTCCACTCCACGCGAAATCATGCGTATTCTTGGCTGGAAAGGTCAGGCGTCCGAGAAGATTGCGTGAGGAAACAATGAGCAAATCCGTCCCTGTCAGTTTAGCCCCGGGAACCATATCGACGGAACCGCTCATCAAAAACAGGCGGTTCCGCCCCTTTTTTTGGAGTAGAATGAAAAGAGAGCGCCGGCCGCTGGATTTAGGTTTGGCCCTCACCCATGATTTCTGCACGCCGCGATGGCAAGCAGGGAGTGACCGATGACTGCCCAATGGAAAATATCTCTCGGGATGCTGATGTTGCTGGTTTGGCTGGCTAGCGCCATGACGGGCCACTCCCTGGCCTGGGAATGGCCGCGTTCGAGCCCCGAGGAGCAGGGGCTGGACGGCGCGGTGATCCGAGGCTACGTCGGCGCCATCGCTGCTGGCGAATACGGCAGCATCCACAGCCTGCTCATCGTCCGCCACGGCCGGCTGGTCACCGAGGAATATTTTGGTTATTGGGGCGCCGATTCGCTACACCCGGTCTTTTCCGTCACCAAGAGCGTGACCTCAGCCCTGCTGGGCATTCTGCACGAACAGGCCTACTGGACGGATCTGGACAGCCGCCTGCTGGACTATTTTCCGGAATATGACGATCTGGCCAACATGAGTCCGGCCAAGCGGGCCATCACCCTGCGGGACGTGTTGACCATGACGGCCGGTTTCCAGTGGAACGAGCTGTCGCTGGACTACAGCAATCCCTTCAACGACGTTGTGCTCATGTCCCTCAGCGCCGACTGGTTGCGCTACGTCCTCGACAAGCCCATGACCGACAATCCCGGTGATAAATTCAACTACAACAGCGGCTGCACCATGCTGCTGGGCGGCATCATCCACCAGACCACCGGCTGGGAGGCCCGCCACCTGGTGTCACCCCTGCTCTTCGATTTTGTGGATATCGATGCGTATGAATGGTCCACCGGCGCCCAGGGCATCACCAATACCGGTTGGGGACTGTCCCTGCGGCCGCTGGACATGGCCAGTTTCGGCTATCTCTACCTTCACAACGGCGCGCGCCGCGGCATGTCCGTCGTGCCTGCTGAATGGGTATACGACTCCCTCAGCGATCAGGTGGCGGCCCGGGAAGGGTCGCACTACGGCTACCAGTGGTGGGTGCTGCCGCTGGATCCGGCGGCACCCGACGCTCCGGCCCGGATCCGCACGGCCTGGGGTTACGGCGGGCAGTTCATCTTCGTGGTGCCCACCCTGGACATGGTCGTGGTCTCCACCGCCGGCGAATACAACTCCATCCAGAACGGCGCCGTCGATTTTATCCAGCATCTGCTGGCCGAGGCCGTTCTGGACCCGGCCGCCGCCAGTGGCGATGTGGATGACGACGGCTTTGTCACCGCTGCGGATCTGGCGCTGCTGCGCCGGAGCTGTGCCGAGCAGCCCGCGCTGCCCGTCACGCCCGCCGATGCCGTCGCCCGCGGCGACCGCAACGGCGACGGCCGCCTAGATATCATCGATTGCCTGCAGGTGCAGATCTGGCTCCGGGCCGACGATTGACCATCCTCAGGGAGCAGGCAGCACACAGGGGACTCTGATTGCCGTCTCCGGAATGAATCTCGTCACGATCCCTCTGTCCGCCGGCCGCCGGGGACCGACGCTGTAAAGAACCCGCTCCTCACCGTCGAACCGGTACGGTTGTCCCGAAAAAGGATCGACGGAACCTTCACTGTCCAAATAAGCCTGGACATCGGTCGCCGTCGTCCCGGTGCCGAAATGGACATAGGCCTGAGCCGCCAGGCGCACCCGATCGTGGGTGGCCATCATTTCATACAGCAGGGAATAGAAGGACTTCATGCTCGGCAGACAAAAATCGTGGATGATCTTGCCGGCGGCATTGTTGAGCCACCAGAATCCGCCGGTCGTATGCAGGCGGGGAGTCCATTCATGGCCTTCATACGGGGGATGGGGAAATTCAGTCCGAACCTGGGCCAGGCTGTCATCCAGATAGCCCAAGGTGCGGTTTCGCTGCAAGGTCAGGTACTTGAAAACGTTGAAGGGAAAATCCCCCTCGCCGAAGGGATCATAATCATACACGCTGCCGTCCATAATGCTGTTCCGGGAATAGTTATATTCTCCCCACCACAGATTCTCCAAATAGATATCAGCCAGCTGGAGGGGCGGCAAGCGGTTGGCGACATGGCTGCACACATCGGCCGTCCGACCGGGCTGGTTCATGAAAACCGCCAGTACCCGCAGGGAGTCGGCCAGGCAGGCCAGGCCGGCCAGGTTGTGAATCAGCATGCGGGCATTCCGGACCAGCAGCCGATGGAACCGGATATGGTCCAGCAGCATGTCGGCCGCCCGTTCCGGATCAACGTCCCGGGCCACCAGGATGGCTTCGGCCAGGTACAGCCGTGAGAACAGCCGGGTGTTCAGCAAAGAGAGAACCGGAGCCTGGTAGTGGGGATAGGTGGTGTCTTCAACGGTTTCGGCCTGCAGCATCCAGGCGTACCGGTCGAGGATGTAGCCGTATGTTTCGATCCGTTCCCGCATCGGCTCGGCCTGGCGGAGGCAGGCGCCGTAAAAATCATCCTCGGCGCCGAGAATCTCTTGCAGATCCTCAAACGTCCGGGTGCCCGGCCAGTGGGTGTGGAACAGTTCGGGATAGTCGTCCCGGGCCATGGTCTGCGGATCGTTGAGCTGGCGGATCCACTCGACGAACGCGGGCCCGGTCACATCCTCATCCGGTTCGGCGCAAAGGGTGACCAACCGACAGAAGCCGTTCTCGGGGGACAGGGCAGCGGGCCGCGGAGCCGCCAGGTCAGACTCGCCGGCCGACGGGGTCGTGTCCAGCTGGTTGACGGCCAGCCAGACGGCCAGAAGCCCCAGCGCTGCGCCAAACACCCAGATCATCTTTTTTTCATGAAGATCCTCCCCGTTGAAAGTGCCACCGCGATGATTCCCTTGACCGGATCCTGCCCCGGCATCCGGCCGACTACGGCAACTGGGTCCAGGGCTGTGCCCAGCCGCCCCCGGCAATCCCTCGCAGAACAATTCGGTCTCGACAGATAACCTTATCTTACCAGCGGGTTGCATTTTTCTGGATATTTTTCCAGGGGAGGGTACTGGATCCCCAACGCCTCAAACACAGCCACACGCCAGCCATTGATCGGAGAGGCGAGGATCGAACGAAGCCACATCTACGCGATAGATGCCGGGTGATCACCCGGTTGAGTGAAGCGTCACAACAGTCCGACGAAGGACTCCAGCAGGGTTTGCATGGTGAAGGGTTTTTTGAGAAAGGCGTCCACAGCGATGTCCCCTTCCCGCTCACGGATCTCGGCCAGGGAATAGCCACTCATGAGGATCACGCGCACCTGCGGCAGGTTCCGGCGCAATTCAATCAGCAGGGCGTGCAGGTCCAGGTCGGGCTGCTGATAGTCGAGGCACATGAAATCCAGGCGGGCCCCGTCCCGGTCCAGGATCCCGCGCGCCGCCGTCATGCTCCCGGCCCGATGCACCGTCACGCCCAGGTCCGCCACCATTTCCACCAGGACATCCAGAACCAATTCATCATCATCCACTACCAGCGCCACGTATTGGCCCTGTCGCAGCCGCTGCCCATCGTCCGTCGGTATGGCTGGCACTGTCCCTTCGGCCACGGGCAGGTAGACCTGGAATTCCGTCCCCTGCCCCACCGTGGACTCGACACGCACGAAGCCATTGTGCTTCTGCACGATGCCGAAAACGGCACTCAGCCCCAGCCCGGTTCCCTTGTCGGCCGCCTTGGTGGTGAAAAACGGCTCGAAGATCCGCTCCTGCAACGCTGGATCGATACCCACACCGGAATCCCGCACGCGAATGCAAACATAATCACCCGGTTCCCCCTCGCTGGCCGGCTCAGGCGCCATCTGCAGCGCCGGCCGGACGCCGAACCGGATGACACCTCCCTCGGGCATGGCGTCCTGGGCATTGGTGGCGAGATTCAGCAGCACCTGCTCCAGCTGCGTCGGATCCGCCTGGATGGGAGGAACATCAACCACCGGCGGGCCGCTGAGCTCAATGGAGGAATTCTTGTAATTGCCAAAAAATTCGCAAAACCGTCGAACGGCTTCCACCGGATCCAGCAGCTCCATATTCGCCGGCGTCTCCCGGGAGAAGGCCAGCAGCTGCGACGTCAGGGACACACCCCGCTCGGCGGCGCTGGCAATGCTCTGCAGCTGATGGAAATCCTTGTCCGTGATGTCCGGCCGGTTGAGGAGCAGCATGATATTGTGCTGGATGATGGCCAGGATATTATTGAAATCGTGGGCAACCCCCGCCGTCAGTGTGGACATGCTTTCCAGCTTCTGAATCTGCCCCAGGCGGCGTTTAAGCCGGTTTTTCTCGGTGACGTCCGTGAAAGAAAGCAGAAAACTTTCCTTCTCATCGGGCCAGCTCCGAACCGAGACGCCCGAAACCACCACCTCCCGGGTTTGATTCTGCTGGGTGCGCAAGGATGTCTCCCACAACTGGGGAATCCCCTGGGAGCACAAGGTCAGGTGCAGCAGCAGTTCATTCTGCCCCGGTTCGTCCAAAAACAGATCCAGCGTGGAGGGCTCGAACTCATCCATGGCCAGCAGGTCGCGCATTTTCTGGTTCAGAAAAATAGTACGGCGCTGGCTGGACAGAAACCAGATACCAATATTGACGTTGTCCACCAACTGACGATAACGTTCTTCCGATTCCTGCAGCCGCCAGTTGATGTCATGCAGCGCCGACACCTTCTCCTCCAGATTGGACACCAGCTGCCGACTGTATTCGCGCAGCACCACGGGTTCCCGGGCCTGGGCGATGGTATCACACCGGCCGCTCAGATAACTGTCGACATCCTGAACGAACGTTTGGAGGTCCAGTGGTTTGGGAATAAAACCGATACACCCCGTGGCCAGGGCCATGTCCCGATCCCCTTTCATGGTCCGGGCCGTCAAGGCCACAATGGGAATGTCTTCCAGGCCCTCGATGGATTTGATGCGGGTGGTCACTTCGTAGCCGCTGAGGGACGGCAGGTTGATATCCATCAGGATCAGATCGGGTCGCTGCTCACACGCCACCCGGATAGCAGTCAGGCCGTCTGCAGCGCCGATCACTTCGTGTCCGGCGCGGGTCAAAACTTTTTCCACCAGCTTGTAATTGATTGGATTGTCCTCGACATACAGAATCTTCGGCATGCCTCGGGACCTCTCGACCAACGGGAATTGCTGAGATGCGTCCTTCCTCTGTCAACCTGCTCCGGCAGCGCAAGTCCATGGAAAAACCGACAGATTATAGAATGGCCAGGTTGGGCGGATCTTCTAGTGCGCACGTTTATTTTAAGCCAAAAACAGTCGGAGTGCCAGTGCATTTTCAGCGGGATGTCGGCGCGGGGCCGCTGCCGATGAGCACCAGCCGCAGATCGCCGACATTCGTCCCTGTCGGACCGGTGCGGACAAGATCCTGCAAGCCGTCGAAGAAAGTGTAGGAATCGTTGCAATCCAGGTATGCGTCCGGATCCATCCCCTGCTGGCGGGCCCGGGCGAGACTGCGATTATCGGCCATGGCACCGGCGGCATCCGTCGGGCCGTCACGGCCGTCCGTACCCACGGCGGCCACCACGACCGGTGTCGACCAGTCAGCCAGCGACCGCACCCAGCTGAGCACGAACTCCTGATTCCTCCCGCCACGGCCGTCTCCCCGCACATTCACCGTGGTCTCGCCGCCGGAAATGATGACCAGGGGCGCCTGGCCGGGTGATCGCGAAACCAGTTGCTCACGGACGATCCCCTGGTGAAAGCGGGCACACTCGCGCGTATCTCCAACCAGCTCACTGGACAGAAGCAGGGAATCGTACCCCTGCCGTTCGGCCGCGTCACGGGCGGCCAGACAAGCCACGCGGTTGTTTCCGATCACCAGCAGCTGTTGTTGTCCCAAGCGGTGGACGGTGGGTCCCGACCCGAACGCGGTGCGATCCGCAACCCGTGCGGCGCCGGCCGGCGCCGGCTTCGGCGATTCGGGATGGACGCCGGCCGACCCTTTCTCCAGACAGGCGCGGACACCGGCCGGTACCTTTTCCAGCAGACGATGGCGGCGCAGGACGTTCAAGGCGTCTTCATAGGTTGTGGGATCCGCAACCGTCGGCCCGGAGGCGATGACATCCGGCGGATCGCCCGCCACGTCGGACAGGATGAGGGTCAGAACCGGCCGGGTCCCCAGCCGCTCCGCCAGTCGGCCGCCTTTCACCGCCGACAGGTGCTTGCGTACGCAATTCAGTTCGCCGATGTCGGCACCGGCCGTCAACAATCGCCGCACCGTTGCCATCTTGTCGGCCAGAGTGATGCCCGGCGCCGGCAGGCACAGGAGCGCCGAGCCGCCCCCGGAGAGGAGGACGACGAGGCCGGTCGCCGGATCCAGGTCGGTCTCCAGCCAGCGCAGTATCTCACGGGTGGCCACGACACTCCGTTCGTCCGGCAACGGGTGCCCGCCGGGCAGAATGCGCACACCGGCCACGGCGGTCGCCGCTGTCAACGGCGCCACGCCCCAGCCGCCCAACCGATGCCCGGGGAGCCGTTCGGCCAGGGCCGCCGTCATGGCCACGGCTGCCTTGCCCACAGCCAGTACCGGCACCTCCCCTTGCGGCGGCAACGGCCAGATGTGTCCGTCTGGCAGGCGCAGGCCGGCCGGCGTCACCTGCACGGCGGCCGGCAGCAGCCGCCCCGGCGTCACCGCCGCCAGGGCGGCCCGCCAGATCTGCCCGGCATCCTGCCGCAGCGCCGCCAGTATCCTGTCCACTTCAATCATGGTGCGTGGGGCTCCAATTTCCAGCCTTCTTCAGCCTCTTTTCATACAAACGGCACGGCGCTCCCATTATAAAAAGCCAGAGCCGCCGACACAAGTACGACCTCATGTTTCATCCTCCTTCCAGTTGGACCGGGATGCTTATTTTGACACCTGTTTGGCATCTGTGGTACAGTTCTGCTTTTGAAAGGCGTCACATGAAAGAACCACAGCCCCATACCCCGGCCGAACCCGTGCGCCGGGACAAATCCGTTCGGCGGAGCTTGTGGCTGTTGCTTCTGTTGCTGGTTCTCACCCAATACCCGCTACTGACCCTCTTCAACGACGGAACCCCTTTCCTTTTCGGGTTCCCCCGGCTGTTCTGCTATCTTGGCGGCGTATTTTTGCTTTTTTTCGTCCTGTTCATCCTACTCGCCAGCAGCAAGGAGTAGACCGTGGAACCCTGGCTGGTATCCACTCTCATTCTGGCGGCGTACATGCTCTTGACCCTGATCCTGGGCTGGGTGGCCGGCCGGAAACTCGAGGTCGACGTTGAAGATTTCTTCCTCTATGGCCGCAAGGCCGGCTTTCTGGTGCTTTACCTGGCGGTGGTGGCCACCTACCACAGTGCCTTCGCCTTCCTGGGCGCCCCGGCCTATTTTTACCGGCACGGCCTGGGTTTTCTCGACGCCGGCTGCTGGACACTGCTGGTGGGTATCCTGACCGTCATCTACGCGCCGCGAATCCATAAACTGGGCAAGGCTTTCCGTTGCCTGACCCCCGCCGATCTCTTCGCCGCCTATTTTCGCCATCCGGCTGTCCGGCCCGTCATCGCCCTGCTGTGCATGGTGTTTTCCGTTTTCTACATCCAGGTGCAATCCATGGGCTTGGGGTACATTCTGCACTCCATCTCCGGCGCCCGCATCTCCTATCCGCTGGCGGTGGGGCTGCTGCTGGGGGTGGCGGCTGTATATGTCATGACGGGCGGCCTGCGGGCCGTGTACTGGACCGACGTGCTGCAGGGTGTCTGGATGTACGTCGCCGTGTGGCTGGGCGCCGCTTACATTCTCTTCGCCCGCTTCGACAGCCTCGGTGAATTCTGGCGGACGGTGGCGGCCAAATCACCGGCCCACCTCACCCTGCCCGGACCGGAGAACTTCTTTTCCTATCCCATGTGGTTCTCGTTCCTGATCATTTTTTCCATGGGCGTGTTCCTGCAGCCCCATATTTTCATCCGCTTCTACACCGCCCGCAGCTCCGGGATGCTGAAAAGACTGGGCGCCACCACGCCCCTGTATCTGACGTCGCTGTACATCCCGATTTGTTTCGTCGGGCTGGCCGGGGTGGTGCTCGTCGATCAGCTCAGCGTGCCCCCGGCCTCGGCTGACCAGATTTTCCCGGCATTGCTGACGGAGCTCGCCCCGGTCTGGCTCACCGGTCTCGTCCTGGCCGGCGCTGCCGCAGCATCCATGTCCACCATGGACGCCATCCTCCACGTCAACTCCCTGGTCTTCACCCAGGACATTTACCAGCATTACATCGCCCCGGGCCGGACCGGCGCTCACTACATCGCCGTCGGCCGGGCGGTTATTTTCGTCCTGCTGGTGATCTCCTTTTTCCTGAGCGTGTTCGAACCGAAATTCCTGGTTCACCTGGTAGCCCTCAGCAGTTCCGGTGCCCTGCTTCTCTGGCCAGGGCTCCAGGAAATCCTCTTCCCCGGCTCCCTGCGCTTGGGCCCTCGTGCGCTGCTGGCCGGCATTGTCGCCGGCCTCCTGGCGCTGCTGGTCGCCCTATTCTGGGGATTGACGCCGCTGGGATTTCACGCCGGCATCTGGGCCACGATCATCAATTTCAGCGTAGCGGTGGGTGCCGCCCGACTCTGGCACGAGGGCGGCGCAGAGCTGGCACGGCCTTTTCGCGACGCATTACGCGAAGAAGCCTAACATCCAATTGCGGGCGGATCCCTGGACGGTCCCGCCCCGGCAGCCACCCATACCGGTTGGAGCGTAACATGAAACCACTGCTGGAAGTCGCCGTCGATACCGGTGGAACATTCACCGATTTTGTCATACTGAAGGCCGGGCGCCTGCACCTCCACAAGGTGCCTTCCCGCCCGGATAATCCGTCCCTGGCCGTCCGGCAGGGGCTGGACGACCTGGAACTCGATCCGGCGATCGTCACCCTCATCCACGGCACCACCGTCGCCACCAACGCTCTTCTGGAGCGCAAGGGCGCCCGGCTGTGTCTCATCACCGACGCCGGGTTCGAGGATGTGCTGCGCATCGGTCGGCAGAACCGGAGCGATCTCTATGACCTGCAGGTCTCACGCCCCGAACCGCTGGTCCGGCCGGAGGATATTTTCGGCCTGACCCCGGAAACCCTCAACCTCCTTTTCCGGGAAGAAGATCCGCCGTATTTGCACCACCGGCTGCTGGCGCCGCTGCAGACCCGGCAGCCGGAGATCGTCTGTGTCTGCCTGCTGGGCGCTTACGAGGACGCCGGCGTCGAGAGCCGACTTAAGGTCTGGCTGGAGCGACACGGATTCCGGGCCATCACATCCAGCGAAGTCCTGCCTGAATTCCGGGAATTTGAGCGCTTCTCAACGACCGTACTCAACGCCTACGTCGCCCCCATCATGGAGCGCTACATCGAACAGCTGGACACCCGCCTGGGCCTGGCCAATCTGCAGATTATGCAATCCAACGGCGGCACGCTGTCAGCGCGGACCATCGGCCGCGAGGCCATTCACACCCTGCTCAGCGGCCCGGCCGGCGGGGTGGTGGGCGCCCGGGCCCTGGCCTACCATCTCGGTTACGACCAGCTCATCACGTTTGACATGGGCGGCACCTCGACGGATGTATCGCTGCTGCCCGGCAAGATCCTGTATACTACCGACTCCAGTTTCCACGGCTGGCCGGCTCGCATCCCCATGATCGACATTCACACGGTGGGCGCCGGCGGCGGATCCCTGGCCTGGATGGACCTGGGCGGTTTGCTCAAGGTGGGACCCCAATCAGCCGGCGCCGATCCGGGGCCGGCTTGCTATGGCCGGGGCCGGGAAATCACCGTCACCGACGCCAACGTGCATCTGGGGCGGATCCAGCCTGACTTCTTCCTGGGCGGTCGCATGCCCCTTTTCCCGGAAAACACCGGGCCGGGGTTGGATCAGCTGGCGGCAGCCTGTGGGCAGACGCCCCGGGAAGTCGCTGAAGGCATCGTCACCATCGCCAACCAGCATATGTTGCGTGCCCTGCGGGTGATTTCCATCCAGCGGGGATTCAACCCGGCTGATTTTATCCTGGCCACTTTCGGCGGGGCCGGCGGACTTCACGCCGCCGCCCTGGCCCGGGAACTGGGCATCCGCCGCGTACTCATCACCCCGTGCGCCGGCGTGCTGTCGGCCCTGGGGCTGCTCCTGGCCGAGGTCATCAAGAACTTTCAGCTACCGGCCTTTCTGGAATACCCCGCCGCCACCGACGCCATCTCGCCGTCGGACGTGGCATCCATTCTGGAGCAGCTGGGCGAAACGGCCCGCCGGGACATGGCCCGGGAAGGTTACACGCCCAACGAACTCGTGTTGAACCCAACGGTGGATGTCCGCTACGTGGGCCAGTCATGGGAGATCAACATTCCCTACCAGCCCGACTCCCTCGGTTCCGACCTGCGCCGCCGCCACCGGGAACTCTACGGTTATGTGCCTGCCGGGCGTGGGTGGGAGATTATCAACGTCCGCCTGCAGGCGGTGGGCCAGCGGCCCCACCCCGACCTGGACCAGTTGCGGCCGCCGGCCTACCGGCCCGCCCCCCGGCCGCTGACACGCAGGCCCGTGACCTGGCAAAACCACCCGGCGGACACGCCTTTCTTTCGCTGGACGGACCTGACGGCCGATCACCCCGTGGGAGGCCCGGCGGTCATCCTGGATGATTATTCCACGGTGTGGGTCCCCCCTGATTTCAGCGTCGCGCTCAACGCCATCGGAGGTCTGGAATTATGTCCCCTGAGCTGAACCCCATCCTGTTGGAGGTTTTCCAGAACCTGTTCAGTTCCATCGCCGAGGAGATGGGCGTCGCACTCTGCCGGTCGGCCTTTTCGCCGAACATCAAGGAGCGGAAGGATTTCTCCTGTGCTCTTTTCGATGAGGCCGGCGACATGATCGCCCAGGCGGCTCACATCCCCGTCCATCTCGGCTCCGCGCCGCTGAGCGTCCAGGGGGTCCTGGCCACCCTGGAACTGACCGACGGCGATATGGCCATGGTCAACGACCCATACGCGGGCGGCACCCATCTGCCCGATATCACCGTCATGGCGCCGGTCACCCTGGCCGGCCACCGCTTCTATGTGGCCAACAGGGCTCATCATTCCGACATCGGCGGCATCTCCGCCGGCTCCATGCCCCTGTCGACACGGATCGAGGAGGAGGGGGTCCGCATACCGCCACGGCATATCTTTCGCAACGGACGGCTCGACGAGGATCTGCTGCACGAAATCCTGGACCAGAGCCGTACACCCCAGGAGCGACGCGGCGATCTCGAGGCCCAGTTCGCCGCTAACTACCTGGGCATCCAGCGGCTGCACGACACTACCCAACGCTATCCCCCGGCCGAGATGGCCCGTTACGCCCGCGGTCTGCTTGCTTATGCCGAGACCATGACCCGCCGGATGCTGGCCGGGATCCCCGACGGCGTGTATGAAGCGGAGGATTACCTGGACGACGATGGATTCACGTCGGAAAAGATTCCCATTCGGGTACGGCTGACTATTAGCGGCGACCGGGCCGTGGTGGACTTCACCGGCTCGGCGGACCAGGTGCCGGGCAGCATCAACTGTGTCCGCGCCGTTACCGTCTCCGCTGTTTTCTACTGCTTTAAATGCCTGGCCGCTCAGTCCATCCCGGCCAACTCGGGTGGGATGCGCCCCCTGGAAGTGATCACTCCGGCCGGCAGCGTCGTGGCAGCCGAGTACCCGGCGGCCGTGGCCGGCGGCAACGTGGAAACATCCCAGCGCATCGTGGACGTGGTGTTCCGGGCCCTGGCCGGATGCCTGCCGGACAGGATCCCCGCCGCCAGCCAGGGGACCATGAACAACATTTCCATCGGCGGCCGGGACCCATTCCGACAACGGCCGTTCACCTATTACGAAACCCTGGGCGGAGGGACCGGCGGCGGTCCCGGCTGGGCGGGCATCTCCGGCATCCATTCCCATATGACCAACACCCTCAACACCCCGGTGGAGGTGATCCGCCGCGAGTATCCTTTCCGCATCCGGGCCTATCACCTGCGGCGGGATTCAGGCGGCCGCGGCCGCTTCCCCGGCGGGGACGGTCTGGTGCGGGAGTACGAGTTTCTGTCCGATGACCAGGAGGTCACCCTGCTGACCGAACGACGGCGGCTGGCGCCCTACGGCCTGGCCGGCGGCGGGGATGGCAGTCCCGGGCGGAACCGGCTGTTGCGGGCCGACGGACGGGAAGAAAAACTGGGCGGCAAATGCACCGTCCGCGTCAACCGGGGGGACGTGCTGCGGGTGGAGACACCGGGCGGCGGCGGCTGGGGCGTGGATGATCGTGAATCTCGGAGTGAATGACGAAGGGCTGTCGCCCTGCGTCAACTCAGAAAGGGAATGGACAGCGGGTAATGGAAGGGCTTACCCTCGCCGGCCTGGATGGACGCCAGGATGATCATGATGGTGCTGAAAATACCGATGGCGGCCGTCAGGATGGCACCAAAGCCGCAGGTCACGACGGCAAACACAATGGACAGGCCCAGGTAGATGGTGATGGAGATCTGGAAGTTGAGCGACTCCTTCCCCTGCTCGTCGACGAAGGGATGCTCCTCCCGTTTCATGAGCCAGACCACCAGGGGACCGACGATATTGCCGAACGGGAAAATATGCCCGGCAAACGCCGTGACGTGACAAAGCAAACCAAGTGTCCGGGCTTCCCGGGGAAGAATGGATGGATTCTCGGTCATCGGGTGCCTCCGGCCTGTTTACCTTACCCGTACGAAGGAGCCGTGCCGGATGTTCCCCCGGTTCAGCGCACAAAACGCATTTTCGAGGTGAGAGCGTGAGATTTCGGAAACGGGTGGCTCGTCGCTATCTCGCTGACCCCAAGAGGCTCGGCCAGTGGGGGGAATGGCAGGCCTATCGTTACCTGCGGTCCGGCGGCTACGACGTCCTGGCGAAAAACTGGGCGGCACCCTTCGGCGAGGTGGACCTCATCGCCCGGCGGAATGGCCATCTGTATTTCATCGAGGTCAAAACCCGGCAACACAGCGACCTGTTCCGCCCCGAGGATGCCGTCACCGCCGACAAATCCGCCCGCTACCGGCAACTGGCCGCCTATTTCATCAAGCAGTATCAGCAGCAAGGGGTCCCGCTCCGTTTCCTCATTATCAGCATCGACATCGACGCCGAACGGCGCCCCCACCTCCGGGAACTGCCCATGTTCTCATCCTTCGCCTGAGCGGCCACCTGCCGCAGACACAGCGTTTCGTCACGGCTCAGCCGCCGAGGTATTCCACGATTGCCGGGGTGACATCCATGATGCTCCTGACCCGCGAACGGAAGGCGGCGGCCCCCGGTCCCCAAACGATAAACGGCACCGGATTCCGGGTGTGGGTGGTGACGGACAGATCCTCGATGTTGCCGTGGTCGCTGGTCAGGATGACCGTGACACGGGACAGATCCACCCGCCGAATCAAGACGTCGAGGAATTCATCAAGCAGTTCGATGATCGCCTGCACAAAGGGGCCGCCGCCGTCATGCCCGGCGATATCCGTCAGGAAATACTCATACAGCAGAAACGGCTGCTGCTCAGCCAAACCGGCCAGCGCGGTGGCGGCATCGGACGGCGACTGCCGGGGCACGTCGTAGCCCTGCAGCTGGAGAAACAGGTTGGTGAATTCCTGGTAAACCGCCCGGCCGGCCATCAGATCCTGGAGAGTGGCCAATGGCCGGCCGGCGGCCAGCGTGGACCAGGTCGTCACCGACAACCGCCGCCGGCGAAGGCAATGAAAAAATTCGGGAGTGAAAGCATTGGCGAAATTTCCGACGAGACCGCGCCGTGCCAGCTGCAGGAATATGCTTTCCCGGGCGATCACATCGCGCAGCTTGGCATTGGGAAAGCCCGTCAGGTGGCGGTTCAGCCGTGCGGCGGCATTGACGCCGGTGAGCAGGGCGGTCTGGCCGGTGGCACTCTGCGGCAAACCCGGCACACCAAGGGTGGCCGTAATGGGCCAGGCCTCGCTGCCACTCGTCCTGTCTTGCGTTATGGCGCCGTCATCCATCTGCAGACGGGACAGCACCCGCCAGCGGCTCTCCGCAAGCGGATTGTCGGATCCCTCGGAACCGCCTACGCCGAGACCATCTAGAAACAGCAGGAGGACATGGCGGCTCGACCGGCTTTGACGCCCCATCATTCCGCCGGCTCCCCGCCACCCGGGACGAAGTGTTCTCCGGTAAGGAGGGGCAACACCACAGGCAGCACGGCCCGGTCCGCCGCCGCCAGCGACAGGCGCGCCAAGGCAGCCGCGTCGAACCACTCCACGGCGGCGCATTCCACCGGCTGCGGCACGCCCGATCGGATCCGGGACAGATAAAACAGCAACAGGATCTGTTTCTCGGGATATTCCCAGTAGATAAAGGTAAGGGGTGACAGCACATCCACTTCGACCGCCAGTTCCTCGCGTATTTCCCGAGCCAGACCGGCGGCGGGATCCTCGGCGGCATGCAGCTTGCCACCCGGAAATTCCCAGCAGCCGCCCTGGTGATCCCCCGGCCGGCGGCGGGCCAAGAGCACACGGCCGTCCTGAACGATGACGGCGGCGGTGACGAGCAGCGGTGACGTCACCGTTGTCCTCCCCGGTCGGCAGCGCGGCCGACAAAAAAGGGCACCCGACCGGAATCCGACCCCCGGCTCGTCATGCGTCCTCCGCCAGCCCGTCAAAAGGATAATTCAGGACAAAATCCTCCTGCTCCCGGGTCTGAACGGCCCCCCAACGCCGCTCCCGCACATAGCGCACCGCCTCGGCGCCGCTCATGCCGCGATACTTGAGATAGAGGGCGGCCATGGTGCCGGAACGACCCAATCCGGCCAGACAATGCAGCAGAATGGTCCGGCCGCGATTGCGTTCCATAACCTCGATAAAAGAGGCCACCGAATTCGGCAACGGCACATCAAAATCGATGATGGGGATGTGATGGTAATCTATATTCAACAGGCGGTATTCGGTCGCCAGTGGCTCGGATTCGCGGAAGGAAACGACCACCTCGATGCCAGCCCGCACGTATTCCAGCAGGCGGGCATCCACCTGCCCGGGTGCGGAGAAATCAGCCGCCGCGTCAATATAGATATTCTCAAACAGGTGATCCATGTCTTATCCATCCGGCAGCGGATCAGGATGGGGCGGCGGTACGCCGCCCTCTCCGCTGACGGCATTCGGCCGAAAAGAGTGCCCGAATTCCTTACTTTCCATCAGCCCCTTCATTTTCACCCTCAGGTGTTGTCTGCGTGTCGGCGGGCAGGTCCGGCACGGGCAGCAGGGGCTGGACTTCCGGCAGGTCCTCGTCTTCGGGGACCACGATGCCCGCGGCCTCGATCCGTTCGAGATACGGGAAGCCGAAATACCCGTCGCGAATGATCAGATCGACAGTCCCGTTGTTTTCCAACTGATTGTAAACCGTCTCCTCGACTTCCAGCTGCTTCGGGTCGAAATCCTTCACTTCCACATAGTACACGCTCTTCTTGCCGCTGCCCTGCTTGTACTTGAAGACCACGTCCAATGTCTGGCGCCGCAGCGCCGACTTATCCCACGGCCGGTTGAAACTCAGAACGAACGCCACGGCGATCAGGGCCCCGCTGAAGGCCATGATACCGATCATGAACCAGAGGGATTCATACCGGGTGATCAGATATACGATCAGGCCGGTGATGGCCCCGCCGACCGCCCCGATACCCAACGGCCAGAGAAAAAAGTATTCATCGAACGGTTGGTGCGCCGTGGCGAAGGCGGCGACACAGAATATGATGCTGCCGATGAACAGACCGGTGATGGCCAGGTCCATTTTGGTCAGGGGCTGGGATTTGGTGGTGCCCTTGGTTTTTTGGCGGGAACCGGAACGGGCACCCGGCTTCTTGATCTTTTTGACCATGATCCTTCTGTCTCCTCGGGAAATGTTCAGGCTGGCCGAAAAAACATGGTAGCACGCCCGGAGAGCTTGTTCAACCGGCCAATGCTGGATGACACGATTTCCCGTCCGGCGGCGGACCCCGGTGCAGGGCCGCCCATTCCCATGCCCCCCTGATGGTGCTGTCAAGATTTCTTTTTGAGGGATGCCAGTTTTTGTCGCCGTTTAGCCGCCCAGCCCTCGATGATCCGCTGGCGGCCGCGCCCGACGCCCAGACTGTCGGCCGGCACGTCCAGCGTGATGACGGATCCGGCGCCCACATATGCGCCCCGGCCGATCCGGAGCGGCGCGACAAGGATGGAATCGCTGCCGACGAATACCTGATCCTCGATGATGGTGGGGTGCTTGTGCGCGCCGTCGTAGTTGCAGGTGATGGTTCCGGCGCCGATGTTCACGTCGCGCCCCAGTGTGGCGTCACCCAAGTAGGCCAGGTGGGCGGCCTTTGTGTTCTCACCGGTGCTTGATTTTTTGACTTCCACGAAATTCCCGATCCGGTTGGCCGGCCCGATATGGGCGCCATCACGGATGTGGGCGAAGGGACCGACGGTTGTGCCGGCTTCGACAGTGGAATTTCGGATAACGGACATTTCCACACGGACGCCACGCTGGAGGATGGAATTTTCGATGGTGCTGAAAGGCAGGATTCTGGCTTCAGCGTCTACCCGGGTATGCCCGGCCAGAATCACGCCCTGATGGATTTCGACACCCGCCGCCAGCGCGACCTCAGGACCGATGTAAACACTGGCAGGATCCCAGATCACCACGCCGGCGTCCAGCCACCGGACCACCAGACGCTCCCGCAGGATCCCATAGGCCAGGACCAAATCGGCCGTGCACTGCAGCCGCAGTAATTCATGGGTTCCGGGCGCTGCCAACCGATGACATGTCAGAGCCTCATCACGGATTTTCTGAAGGAACAGGGCCCAATCGTCGGTAAATTCAGCGGCCGCCGCTCCCAACCGTTCCCCCAGCCAGCGCGAATCGGCCAGCCAGACCATGCCCGTTGCCGCCGATGCCTTGTGCGCAGGCGGCAGACAGGCACACCGGGTACCCACCTGCCGGTAATGGTCCAGGAGCGTGCGCAGGGTTTCCGTCTGCAGCAGCGGGGTGGACGCCTCCACGACCAGGGTGACGCCGTTTTCCGCGCCCCAGCGTCCGGCCAGTTGGCGCAGGGCGGCCGGGCCGTCGCCGGCGGCGAACGGGAGAAGAGTGCCGGCGGTCAAACCGGGGACGGTTACTCCTGCCGGCCCTACAACGGTGATGGATCGCGGTGCCAGAGACCGGACGGTTTCCAGAATCCATTGCAGGGGGGTGCGTTCACAGAGGGCGGATGAAATATCGGAGACTGGCGGCCGCTCATCCGTTGGCGGCTTCGCCAGCAGAACCATGACATGCAGTGCCGGATCCGCCATGGAAGACCTCCGTTGGAGCGGGGCTACTTATCGGTCTCCACCATTTCCTTAAAACGGGGCGTTTCACGCAGAGACCGCAAATCTATATCATTGTGGGCCCGAATCCGGTTGACCGGGTCCGCCTTGATGGCCCGGGCCAAGGCATCCAGCGCCTTCTCCTGATTGCCGCGCCGGTTTTCGAGCAACGCCTCGAAGAAGAAACAGAAAGCGTTTTTGGGATCAAGCTCCTGCATTTTCTTCAGATTTTTCTCGGCCTCGGTCACATCGTTGCGATGAAAATGGAAAACCGCCAGATCGGCTGCTTCGTCAAAGGTGGCTGCCTCGAAATCGTCCCGACGGGTTTTTTTCTCACAAATCCGGCTGTTTTCAGCCGCTTTGGCCGCCAGGGCGGGATCCACGGTTTCATCCGCAATCAACTTCTGAAAGCGCTTCTGGGCTTCCTTGAACTTGGCCTGGAACATGAGTTCCAATCCTTTTTCGTATTCCGCAATCCCTTGCATTTTCGTATCCGCCATGAATGCCTCCCCGATAAAATGGTTTACCATTATGGAGTAAAAAGCCAATCCTGTCAAGGAAGCCTGTCCGGGCTCAGAAAAGAGACAGGGCGACCACAAGCGGTCGCCCCATGATGCAGCGGGCCGGGACGGCGCACCTGGCACCGGCCGTCAGGCCCAGTCAGTTCGACTATTCGCCACCCAGAGCGTAGCGGACAAATCGTTCCACCTGGATGTTCTCGCCGATGATAGCGATGACGGACGAGACGTATTCCCGAACACTCATCCCGGTATCCTTGATATATTCCTGGTCCAGCAGACAAGTTTCCTTGAAGAACTTGTTCAGCTTGCCTTCCACAATCTTATCGATGACATTTTCGGGCTTGCCGCTGTCCGCCATCTGGGCGCGGTAGATTTCCTTCTCTTTTTCCAGAATCTCATTGGGCACATCTTCGGGTTTTACCCACAGCGGCTTGGCCGCCGCGATCTGCATGGCGATGTTGTGTGCCAGTTCATGGAAATTCTCGTTGCGGGCGACGAAGTCCGACTCGCAGTTGACTTCCACCAGCACTCCCACTTTGTGGTTGGAATGGATGTAGGCATGGATGACGCCTTCGTTGGTGGCCCGGTGGGCTTTGCCTTCCGCGGCCGAAATCCCTTTTTTGCGGAGATATTCGATGGCCTTTTCCATTTCACCGCTGGTTTCCACCAGGGCTTTTTTGCAGTCCATCATCCCTGCGCCGGTTTTATCGCGCAGCTCTTTCACCATATTGGCCGTAACTTGCATGATCTTCCTCCAAATATACTTTCGAACGTTCGGAATGTATGAACGGTTGGGGCGCAGATCCCCGTGATGGGCGGCTCGTCAGGGTACGGATGTTCGACACGCCGGCCGGTGGAAGTATCCGATCCGGGACTATTCTTCGTCGCTGGACTCTTTTTTCCGCCGGCGCACAACCTTCCCGCCGCGACGAGCCCGGGCTGCCGCATCATCGTCTTCGCTGACATAGGCGCGGGCCGGTTTCAGATCGCTCTCGGATTTATCCACCGGAGATTCCAAGATCTTCTCTTCCATTTCAGCGGCGGCGGCTTCCTCCGCTTCCTGCTTGGCGACCATTTCATCTTCCTGCTTGCGCATCTCCATGCCTTCGATCACCGCGTCGGCCAGCTTGGAAACAATCAACCGCACGGAGCGCAGGGCGTCGTCGTTCCCCGGAATCACGTAGTTGATCTCCTCGGGATCGCAATTGGTATCCACCAGCGCCACCACCGGGATGTTCATCTTCTGGGCTTCCTTGACGGCGATTTGTTCCTTGTTGGGATCAATGACCACGATGGCATCGGGTAGCCGATCCATATCCTTGATACCCACAAGGTTCTTTTCCAGCTTGCGTCGCCGCCGCTCCAGCCGGGTAATGGCCTTTTTGGAGATCTGGTTCTCGTAATTCGTTTCCTTCATGGCCTCCAGCTCTTTGTAACTCTTCAGAGAGCCGCTGACCGTCTGCCAGTTGGTCAGCAGGCCGCCGAGCCATCGGTTGTTGATGTAGTACATATTGCAGCGTTCGGCTTCTTCGCGGACGGCGTCCTGGGCCTGGCGTTTCGTGCCCACGAACAGGACCTTTTTTTCCAGCCGGACGGTATCGGAAATGAAATCCGTCGCTTCCTTGAAAAGCTGCATGGTCTGCTGCAGATCGATTATATGGATCCCGTTCCGGGCCCCGAAAATATACGGTTTCATCTTGGGGTTCCAGCGACGCGTCTGATGGCCAAAATGAACCCCGGCTTCCAGCAGTGCTTTCATCGTTACTGAACTCAACCGTGCCTCCTACACAGAAAATTTTAAAACGAGCGGTCGTCGGCCCATTACCGCTTGGAGAACTGGTACCGCCGACGGGCACCGGGCTGGCCGTATTTTTTCCGCTCCTTGCGGCGGGGGTCCCGCGTCAGATACTTGGCCTGTTTCAGCTTGAGCCGCAGCTCGCTGTTGGCCTCCACCAGCGCGCGCGCCACGCCGTGACGCACCGCCACCGCCTGTCCCATCAGACCGCCGCCGGCGACCGTGACATACAGGTCAAACTTGTCCTGGTTGCTCGTCAGCAGGAGAGGCTGCCGGACCAATCCTCGCTGGGTGTTGGTTTTGAAATATTCCTCATAGGGAATCCGGTTGATGAGCATTTTTCCGGAGCCGGGTCGCAAGAAGACGCGGGCCACAGCCGTTTTTCTTCTTCCCGTGCCGTAATATTGCATCGTAGTCAATGTGACACCTCTCCTTCCCTAAAATTTGAGCTCGACAGGCCGCTGGGCCTGGTGGTTGTGATTCGGGCCGGCGTACACCCGCAGTTTCTTGATCATTTGCCGACCCATCTTGTTTTTGGGCAGCATGCCGCGGACGGCATGCTCGATGATCCGTTCCGGTCGCTGGGCCAGCAGCCGTTTGGCCTTGACTTCCTTCAGGTGGCCCAGATAACCGGTATGATGACGGTAAACCTTCTGCTCCAGCTTCCGCCCGGTCATTTCCACCTTGGCGGCGTTGATGACGATGACACTGTCACCGCAATCCAGAAAGGGGACGTAGCTGGCCTTGTGTTTGCCGGCGAGGATGTGCGCCACCTGCGTCGCCAGCCGGCCCAGCACCATCCCTTCCGCATCCACGACGAACCAGTTGTGGTGGATGTCCTTTTTTCGTGGCACATATGTTTTCATCCGTTCACTCCGCTGATTATTTTTCGTTGCTGATTCGTCCCGCCACAGAAACGGCGGCCGCCGAATCGGTTTTCGGTCTGTTTTCCTTCTGGAAATGGAAACAAAATGCAGATATTTCCTCTTGCCTGGATTTCAACCGTCGGATCGGTAGATGACCCGACAGAATTTTGCACGCGTCATGTGCATTCAAAGACCGATGGAATCAAAACAAGCAATCCAGGCCGACAAATCAAACGGGAGCCAGATTTTACCGGCTGGAAACGCTTTTGTCAAATAAAAATTGCTGTTTCCGGTTGAAAATCAGGCGGAAGCTCCCTCAGCGCCAGGCACGGATTCGTCAGCGGACAGATCCGGAAAATCACGGTCGAGGATATCGTCGGCACGGCCGGCCCGGAGATTGGCGTAGCGGGCCAGGGTAAAGAGGTAGTCACTGAGCCGGTTGACCAGGACGGGAGTATGGGGGCCGAGATCTTCGGCGGCGGCCAGTTCCACCATGATCCGTTCCGCCCGCCGGCAGACGGTGCGGGCCACGTGCAGGCAGGCGGCCACGGGTGTCCCCCCCGGCAGGATGAATTGGGCCAGTTCCGGCAGGCGGCCCGTCAGGAGATCGATCTGCTGCTCCACATAGCGAACATGGGCGGCGCTGATGCGGGTGACCCGGTCGGCGGCAGCGGCGGTCGGGAAAGGGGTGGCCAGGTCCGAGTTGAGAATGAAGACAAGGGTCTGCAGGCGCCGGCACAATGCTTCGATTTCGGCATCCTGGTTATACGCCCGTGCCAAGCCCAGGACGGAATTCATTTCATCCAACGTGCCATAAGTATTGACCCGTAAATGATTCTTGGTGACGCGTTCACCGGAGAACAGGCTGGTGTACCCCTTGTCGCCGGTCTTGGTGTAAATTTTCATGGCGCACCTTCCGCGCTCTGATCTGGGCGGCATGTCGCCGGCCGCTGCACCGTGTGTACCGCGCGCCCGATGCCTTTTTCAGATGTCGTGCCCCGGACCCGGATTCAGCGGAAATCGGCGCCGCGCATGGATCGTCCTCTTCGATCAGAGGGAGCGCTCCCGCCAGATTTGAGTCAGATGCAGAATGGTCTCCACCGCTTTCTCCATCACCTTCACCACCACCCATTCGTGCTTGCTGTGAAAATTGATCCCGCCGGCGAAGAGATTGGGTGTCGGCAGTCCCATGTAGCTCAGGCGCGCGCCGTCGGTGCCGCCCCGGATAGCACGTTGTAGCGGTTGCAGACCGCTCCGCTTGACGGCCTCGATGGCGTATTCCACCACCCATGGCTCTTCTTGCAGCTTGTAGATCATGTTACGGTAAGACTCCTTGATTTCCAGCGAAATCTCCAGGCCGGGGAAGTGTTCCCGGGTACGTTCGACCGATTCTTCCAGCCAGCCGGCTTTCTCCTTGAGTCCCTCCACCTCGAAGTCGCGCAGCAGCATAACCACCTTGGCCTCGCTCACGTTTCCTTCCACCTGATAGGGATGGATATAGCCCTGCCGCCCAGCCGTGGTTTCCGGCAGGGCATCCCCGCGCAGGAGCCCGATGAACCAGGCGGCAGCGCGCACAGCGTTGACCATCTTGCCCTTGGCGTAGCCGGGGTGCACATCCCGGCCCCGGCAGGTGACGATGCCCGTGTCGGCACAGAAGGTCTCGTTCTCCACTTCACCGGGATAGCCGCCGTCCATGGTGTAGGCGTACCGCGCCCCGAACCTGGCCACATCGAAGTATTTGGTCCCCAGTCCGATTTCCTCGTCGGGAGTGAAACCCACCCGGATGGTGCCGTGTTTCAGCTCGGGATGCGCGACCATGTATTCCAGGGCGGCCATGATTTCGGCGATGCCGGCCTTGTCATCGGCGCCCAGCAGCGTGGTGCCGTCGGAAGTGATGATGTCCTCACCGATGAAGTCCCGCAGCTGGGGATTGTCCACCTCGCGGATCACTTCGCCCGACTCATGGCCGAGCACGATGTCGCCGCCCTGATAAT
>JAFGRT010000103.1 GCA_016935015.1 Acidobacteriota bacterium
AGTGCCGCTTTGGCCGGGCGGCGGATGAGCGCGGATCGGGTAGGAAGGATGAAGGCGGAAGCAAGAAGGCAGAAGGACGATCATCCGGATCATGCTAACACATCGTTGCAAGACAAGGCTAATGCAGCGCGGCGGCGGGCCTGCCCCCCGCAGCCCCGTCCTTGACGGAGCGCAGGGGGAACGCCGCTTTGTTTTTGGACGCGGATGAGGGCGGTAAAACAAGGAGGATGAAGGCAGAAGGCAGAAGGGAAATCATCGGGTCCATGACGACATTTCATTGACAGGAAAACGGTTATGGCTCGCTGCGCGCTGTCCCGCTACAGCGGGACGTTGACTGGCCGACGCGTACCGCATCGGCCACGGAACGTAGCCGCCGCCTGCCGGGCGGCGGTCGGTACATGCTCTTATAAAAATAATGAAAGGTCAGTCGTTATTCCCGGTGTTCACCCGACGCGAACCAGTCGGTCGGCAGTTCCAGCGGCTCCACCAGATCCAGGGGAAAGAAGGAGCGGGTGAAGTCGTGGGGGTGGCGGAACAGGGCGTGCGCCAGCGCCAGCAGGCCGGTTTTCTCCGCGCGGCTTTCCACCCGGTTGCTGCCGAGGGCATGGGCGATGTTCAGCAGCATGATCTCCTGGCTGAACAGGTACTGCTGGTCCATGTCCGTTGGGATCGCCTCCGGGAAGGTCACCGGCAGCGCCACGGGCGTTTTCCCGCCGTGGCCGTCATTTCGCCCGATAATACATGTATCGCTGAACAGGGCCATGAAACTCATTTCGAATGTCCGGACCACCACCTCCTCGGAAACGACGTTGCGGATATCAAAACCGGCCAGCTGCAGCCGCAGGTGGGCGTACTCGTGGGCAATGAGGGTGACGAACCGGAAATCCTGGTCGGTAATGGCGGTGGCCGGCAGCTCGAACCAGAATTCCATGGGCACGTGGGTGGGGTGGTAGCGCCGGTGGTACTCCTCCAGCCGGCTGCCGGCCGGGACCAGGTAGATGGTCAGGAACATGGCGTTGTGCTCCTGACCGATAATCCGCCCGGCCAGGTCATGCAGCCGGCGCTGGATGTCCCCCCAGAACGTTTCGGCCGAGCCGTCGGCGAAAAAGGTCCGCAGGGCTGGCTCCAGGCACGCATCATTGTAGATGACCCATGTGAACGTCCGGTGTTCCACCCGGGCCAGCCGGGAGAAGGTGAATTCCCTTTTAACATCGCCGTTCAGCCGGTTGTAGGAGCCCGTATAGTAGCCGTTGGCCGACGGCAGCAGGCTCACGCCGTGGATGGTTGTGCCGTACTCATGGCGCAGCCGTTCGCTGACCGGGAATTCCAGACCCGGTCGGGCGGTGGCCCAGGGCAGCGCCAGGACAAGGATGAGGCCGGGTATGATCTTCCGTCGTATCACATGGTCTTCCCCCGGAGGATGTCTCAAACACCGATTGTACTACCGTTGTCAACACGTCCCACCGCCCTCAGGGCCCGGGGCGGAGCAGGGGGGGCGTCCCGTTTTCCAGTTCCTGGCGGATCCGGCGCAGCGCCCAGTCCCGCATCGCCCGGTTCCGGATGACCTCCCGCGCCAGGGCGGCCAGCTCGGCATATCCGCAGATATTATGGCAGGCCCACAGGCAATCACTGATAAAGAACTTCTGGAAGATGAGCATATTGTTCTCGAAAATCATTCTTGAACGTCGCCGGATATCCTCCCGGACTTGCCGGGTCATCTCGCAATCCTCCGGACCGGAGTAGGTCCAATGCAGCGGGATGTCTGTCTGTTCCTCATGATGGGTCAGGATCCGCCCCAGGTAATCCAGGCCACCCAGGAACGCCCGCAGGGCCTCTTCCCGGAAACCGTCCGGCAGTTTGGCCTGGTCATCGCGAAGGATCTGGATGTAGGCGCCACACAAATAGATCTGGACCCAGCAGGCGTTTTCCGGTTCATGAGGGTAGGCCATCGCCCGGCGGGCGTATTCCAGGGTCTTGCGGGGATCTTGTATGCCGCTGTGGAACATGCGGGCCAGCGAGCGATAGATGTGTCCCTGTGCTTCATCGGACGGAAAACGTTCGCGGAGGACCAGAATGTCTTGCTCTTTCCGGGCGCGTAACGCGTCAGCGTCCTCATCGGGTACTCTCCGGCAGCGGATCTCGTCCAGGATGGTCAGGAGCGGTACATGTTTTTCCGAAATCGCGGTCACCAGCGGCGGTGTGGTGGTGATGTTTTCCAGCCAGGTCCGCCGGTGCCCCGCCCAGTCGTCGGTTTGGGCCCCGGCCGTGCCCGTCAGGCTGAAAAGAATGATGAGCCCGCTGAGTCTGACCATCGTTCGTGAGTCCATTGGTCACCCCCTGTACCGGATTGTGTGTTTCATTCCCATAGACACCGGGCCCACCGGTTTTGTTCTGATTTTTCCTTACCGACTTTTCCCCAAGGGCGCGCTCCGCTGTGACGGGACGAGGCTCTCCGGCCCGCCGGCCATGGGAGCTGGCCTCCTGGATGTGCCCGCACCGGGCAGGGTAGATGTTGGATTTGGAATCCCTGAAAAAAAGATAACCTTTTCCCGACTTTTTCGTATTTATATATTGCCGACGATGTCGTAGAAATAACAAGGTGCTGGTTATGAGTATTTTGACACTGAACGAAGGGATCCTGCTCCTGGCCATCCATCTCCTGAAGGATGACGCCTATGGCGTGACCATCATGGAAAAGTTGCAGGCCATCTCCCCCAAGCAGATTGTGTTCGGCACGCTCTACAACTCCCTGGCCAAGCTGAAGGAGAAGGGGTATGTCCGCACCGAGATGGGTGAGCCGACCCCCCAGCGGGGCGGCAAGTGCAAGGTCTATTATTCCCTCACGCCGGAGGGGCTGGCCGCCCTGCAGGAGACGCGGGAGCTCCACCTGGCCCTGTGGAGCCTGATGCCCGAATCCGAAAGGGACCGCTCATGAGCCCGCGCCCGCCCCGCCTGGCCCGCCGCCTCCTCGCCCTCATGTCCGCCTGGGACGAGACCTTCTCGTCCACCGGCGATTTCGACGAATTCCATCAGGCCATCGCCCGCCGCCACGGGGCCGCCCGGGCCTGGCTGTGGTACTGGGGCCAGGTCCTGCGCAGCCTGCCGGCCTATGCCGTATTCACCGTGAACTGGAGAGTGGCCATGCTGAAAAATTACGCCCGGATCGTGGTGCGGAACGTGAAGCGCCACAAGATGTTCGCCGTCATCAATATCCTCGGGCTGGCGGTGGGTTTCGCCGGCAGCCTGCTGGTCATGCTCTACGTGATGGATGAGCTCCGCTACGACACCTTTCATGAAAACGCCCCACGGATCTACCGCGTCACGGTGGACGCCACCGGTCGCGGCGACTTCCGCATCCACCAGCTGGGCACGCCGGCGCCCCTGGCCCCGACGCTGCTGGACACCTGTCCCGCCGTCGAGTCGGCCACCCGGCTGACCCCCCTGGGCGAAGTGCTGGTCCGCGGCGGCGGGCAGGCCATGAAAGAAGAGCGGGTCATGGCCGCCGAATCCTCCCTGTTCCGGATCTTCTCCTTTCCGCTGGCAGCGGGGGATGCCCGCACCGCCCTGGACCAGCCCGGCACGGTGGTGCTGACCCGCTCCGCGGCCGGGAAATACTTCGGCGAACAGGATCCGCTGGGGCAGACCCTGTCCCTCCGGTTGGGCGACGAGGTGTATCCCTGTCGAATCAGCGGCATCGCCGCCGATGTCCCCGGGAATTCCCATTTCCGGTTCGACCTGCTGGTGTCGCTGGCGACGTTCGAATGGAGTCGCCGGACCGACTGGTTCATGAACCATCACATCACGTATGTCCTGTTGTCCCAAGGTGCCTCGCCGCAGGGACTGGCCGACGCGCTGGCCGGCATCCTGACCACGCATGCCTTCTCCGGCAAAAAACACTCCTGGACCTGGACGCCGCAGCCGCTGCTGGACATCCATCTCCATTCGGATCTGCCCACGGGTCGGGAAGCCAACGGCGACATCACCACGGTGGTGCTGTTCTCCCTGATCGCTTTGCTGATTCTGGTCATCGCCGGCATCAATTTCGTCAACCTGTCCACCGCCCGTTCGGTCCGGCGGACCCGCGAGGTGGGGGTGCGCAAGGTCCTCGGCGCCCGGCGCGCGCAGCTGGTCAAGCAATTCCTGGGCGAATCCGTCCTGTTCAGCCTGGCGGCGCTGGGCCTGGCGCTGGTTCTGGCCTGGCTGGCCCTGCCGCTCTACCGGGAGCTGACGGGCAAAGCCATGTCCCTGGACCTGACCAGCATGCTCGGAATGCTGCCGGCGCTCGTGGGCGTGACGATCCTGGTGGGAATTCTTGCCGGCATTTACCCCGCCTGGGCCCTGGCCCGGGCCCGGCCGGCCCACGCGCTGCGCAACACCCCGCGGCCGTCCCGCCGGGCGTCGTTCCGTTTCCGCCACGGACTGGTGATGTTCCAGTTCGGCATCTCCGTCCTGCTCATCATCGGCACCCTCACCATCTTCCACCAGCTGGAGTATATCCGTTCGGCCGACCTCGGCTTCGACCGGCAGCAGGTGGTGGTGGTCCACGACGCGGACAAACTGGGCGACCAGCTGGCCGTGTTCAAGGATCAGCTGCGCGCGGATCCGGGCATCGTGGCGGTGACGGCGGCGCGGAACATTCCCGGCCGGTCCTTCTCCAACATCGGCATCGGTATCGATGGGGTGGACGCCACCGACCGGAACATGACCCTGGACATCACCGCCTGCGACCCCGATTTCGCCGCCACCCTGAAGCTGGAGATGCTCCGGGGGCGGTTCTTCGGGCGCGACGGCCCGGCCGACGCCGCGGCCATGGTCATCAACGAGGAGACGGTCCGCTATTTCGGCCTGCCGCAGCCGCTGGGGGCGCGCATAAAAATACCCTTTGACAAAAAGGAATTTACCGTCATCGGCGTCGTCCGGGACATCCACTACGAGTCGCTGCACACCCGGGTGAAGCGGATGGGTCTGGTGCTGCCCGGCAGCCTGTTCCCCGGCGGCGAGCGGTACGTCTTCTGCCGGGTCCGGCCGGTGAACATGACGCGGACACTCGGCGTCATGAAGGAACACTGGCAGCGGTTTGCCGGCGGCATCCCCTTTGACTATTCGTTCCTCGACGAGACGTTGAACGACATCTACACCCGGGACATGCAGACGGGGCGGATCGTCGCCCTCTTCTCCTCCCTGGCCGTGTTCATCTCCTGTCTGGGGATCTTCGGCTTGGCCGCCTACATGACGGAGCAGCGCACCCGGGAGATCGGCATCCGCAAAATTCTCGGCGCCGGCCTGTCCCATGTGCTGCTGCTGCTCTCCCGGGACACCCTCCGCTGGGTGGCCGTGGCCGGCCTCGTCATCTGGCCGGTGGGCTATTTCGTCATGACCGGTTGGCTGGCGCAATTCGCCTACCGCGCCCCCCTGGGCGTGGGCGTTTTCCTGGCGTCCGGGGGCATCACCCTGCTGGCTGCCCTGCTGGCGGTGGGCGTGCAGTTCGTACGGGCGGCCGCGGCCGCGCCGGTGGACTCCCTGCGCTACGAATGAAACGACGGTGGAGTGCGGCAGCGAGCCTGTTCCCCGTAGCTCCGTCCTTGACGGAGCGCAGGGGGAACGCCGCTTTGTTTTTGAACGCGGATGTCCGCGGATCAAACAAGAAGGCTGAAGGCAGAAGGATGAAGGCAGAAGGACGATCATCCGAATCATGCTGACAATTCGCTGACGGGAAATCGTTTTTGGAGTGCGGCACGCCGTGCCGCTTTGACTGTGCGGCCGGGCCTGACGCGGCGCGGCCACTAACGCGCAGCTGCGCTGCGCACTCCAAAGACCGCCCCCGTTCTACCGGCAGCGTTTCGAAACCGGGCGATGTGTATGGAGTGCGGCACACAGTGCCGCTTTGAATACGCGTCTGAA
>JAFGRT010000012.1 GCA_016935015.1 Acidobacteriota bacterium
AACAGAAAGGAACCACTGACGCCGGGCAGGATCATGGCGGAAATTGACAGGGTGCCCATGATGAAAATCCAGCCGAAATGCAAAATCCATGCGTCGGTGGCCCCGGACAGGGGGGCGGCAGTGTCAGACGCCTCCGCCTGCCGCTGGTTGAGTTCCACCTTGGCGCGGGCGCGTTCCAGCAGTTGATCCCCCGAGACGGCGGTGGAAATCGCCAGGACGCCGGCCGCGGCCAGCAGAACGCAGAGCAGGGCGGTCAGGCCCTTGCGACGGATCAGGCGGAAGGGCGCCCAGGCGGAAACCAGCACCAGTCCGAAAAAGAAACCGTAGGTTGGATCGTGCCACGATTGCAGCAGATAGGTCATCAGCCGGGCCAGGGCGACGATGGCGGCGATGGCGCCGGCGGCGATGACAGCCAGGTACGGGGCATCGATGCGGCGCATCTCTGCCGTGAAGGCTTGCCAGGCCGTGCGGTTGAGGCGCCACAACCCGGCCACGGCTTTCACCGTGCGCAGGGAGATGTTCCGAACCGCCTGGATCAACCGTTCATAAATGCCCAGTACCAGGGCCATGGTACCGCCGGAAACACCCGGAATAATGTTGGCCACGCCGATGATCATGCCGTGGATGAAGTCGCGGATCAGGCTCATGGGGTGTGTGCTCCCTCTCCTGCGCAAGTGCGCAGAACCCACTCTATTTACACAAGCGGTGCCAAAAGTCAATAGAGCAGATGAATAGGGGCCGGCCGATGGCTGCCTGGCCCATCCAATTCCAGGGGATGCGAGATACCGCGTCTTCGCCGGAACAAGCCGTAAAGGACCGCATTTCGTTCGGTTTGTGGGGCAGGGGCGTCGGCTGGAAGGCGGTAAACAAGCAAACCGGTCCTCTGTGCCTGGATGGACAGCGTCGTCGTGGCCGGCGGAAATCGGACACCGTCCCCCGGCCGGCCCGGCCGGCGCGAATTTCCGACCCATTTCTTTCCGATCAGCATTCCGGGTTCATCGAGCCAAACCGGCCGGGTCAGGCCACTCCCAACCGGTTGTCCATCCATGATTTAACGGGGTGCAAGGCGACGGTAAACGGCCGCGGAGAATTATCTTGACTCGTTTCGGAGAAAGTGCTTAAATACGCGCTGTCGCTGAAAAAGACCGTCGGGGCGTGGCTCAGTCTGGTAGAGCGCACGGTTCGGGACCGTGAGATCGGAGGTTCAAATCCTCTCGCCCCGACCATTTTTTTCCCCATGAAAGTTATCCGCTATACAGTGATCGGACGCGTGCAGGGTGTCGGCTTTCGCTATTACGTTTACCGGCACGCCCAACGCATGGGGATCGCCGGCCGGGTGCGCAACCGGGCCGATGGGGCGGTGGAGGTCGTGGCCTGCGGCACGGACGAGCAGCACCGTGAAATGGAAGACCTGCTGCGGTCCGGACCGGCTTGTGCCCATGTCCGACAAATCGGGCGGGAAATCATCGAACCGGTCGAAGGATTCACCGAATTTCGCATCGAGGTGTAAGACGATGGAGGCCTTGAAGAAGAAGATCCGTGAGATTCCGGATTTCCCCAAACCGGGAATTCTATTTTACGATATCACCACCCTGCTGCGGGACGGCCAAGCCTTCCGCGACGCGGTGGGTGTTTTTGTGCAACGTCATCGCGACAACCACATTTCCGCCGTCGTGGGCATCGAGGCGCGGGGCTTCATCTTTGCCGCCGCCGTGGCCCATGAACTGGGCGTGGGTTTTATCCCTGTGCGCAAACCAGGCAAACTACCCTACCGGACCATCCGCAAATCATACTCCCTGGAATATGGAACCGATACCATCGAAATGCATGAAGACGCCATCCAACCGGGGGAACGGATCCTCCTTATCGACGATCTCATCGCCACCGGTGGCACTGCCCGGGCAGTGGCTGAGCTGATCTCCGAATGCGGTGGTGAAGTGGTGGAAGTCGGTTTTGTGATCGAACTGGATTTCCTGCGCGGCCGGGAACAATTGAGGGATTACCCGGTCTTCTCCATTCTCCGGTACCCGGCCTGAGTCCTCGATCAGACGCGCGGGCGCGACGCCCGCCGGCGGCGCGGTTCCATCGTTCCGGCTGGATCTCCGGTCGTCGCCGGCGCCGCAACGGAAGGGTGAACAACCGGGCGTAGCAAATTGAAAATCCTTGTTTTGCTTCTTTGCGCCCGCCCCCTTTTCAGTTGACATTGCCGCAAAAAGATGTTAAAAGCCAATCTTATTTTTTTGGGTTCTTTTTCATTGTTTGCGCCTGTAGCTCAGCCGGATAGAGCACCGGATTCCTAATCCGGGTGTCGGGGGTTCGAGTCCCTCCAGGCGCGTTAATTCTCAACAAGGTGGTGACAAATTGGGCAGAAGGCTAACCCGTAAGGAAATTAAACGCAAGGATCCGGTAACCGAGGCACTGGAAAATTTCTGGCAGTATTTCGTGGCAAACAGGCGGTTCCTGCTCATGACCATAACCGGTGTGCTCATCGTGTTGGTACTCGTCATCGTCGGCCAGCGGATCTACGATAACTCCGTAACGACATCTTCTCAGGCGGTGGAGCAGGCCGGCAAGCTATACTGGCAGATCGCCTTCGCCGACGAGGAGACCGCCGCCGACACCGGCGACGAGACGGACCCGGCCTCCGTCACCCCGGAAAACGCCCCGGACAAATCCCAGAGAAAGAACATGAAGGAACTCCAGGAATTGGCCGATGAATTCAGCCCTTCGGGTTTCACCGGCACCCTGGTCAACTACTATAAAGGCATCTCCCTGCGCGACACGGGTAACCCGGAGGAAGCCGCCCAGACCCTGGAGGCGACCCTGGCCGGCAATCCGGATCCGGAAATGGCGCTGGTGGTCCGGCTGGCTCTGGCCGAAACCTATCGCCGGCAGGGGAAATATGACGAAGCCCTGAAGCAGTTCGAACAGGCACGGCAGGTGGAGACCACGAATTTTCCGCCTGATATGATCTTGCTGCAGAAGTCCGTCTGTCTGGAGGAGGCGGGTCGGCGGAAAGAGGCCTACGACGTGATGAAGACTCTGCGTGAATCCTACGAGGAAAAACGCAAAGAGAATCCGCAGTTCGCCAGTCCGCTGGAATCCCAGGTCCGGTTGCGGATCAGTCTGCTGGAAGCCAGGCTGAAAGCCGATGGAGTCGATCTTTCCTAGAAACTCCATTCCGGCTCTCTCGGATCGTATCTGCTTGACAGATGATGGATCTACATTATAATTGACACCAATTTTTCGCAAGGCGACGCATGATTATTGACATCACCAAACTCGAAGTCGGCACGACGCATGTCGCCGAGAGCTTTTCGGCCGACGGCCTGGACTTTGATTACCGCGATTACCACCTGGCCGACGACTGGCGTCTGGAGGTCGATATCCACAAGAACAGTCGGGCCGTGATTCAGATGACCGGCACCATCCGGGGTACGGTGCAGGTATACTGCGACCGCTGTCTGAAACCCTTCGCTTTCCCCGTCGAGCAATCCTTTGATATCTGCATGCTGCCGGTCCCGCCCGATCTTCAGGCACATGATCTCGAACTCGGAGAGGATCAGCTCAATGAAAACTACTACGTGGAGCCGGCCATCAACCTGAAGCAGATCGTCCGTGAACAGATTATCCTGGAGCTGCCTTTGAAAATGATCTGCGCCGAGGATTGCGCCGGGCTCTGTTACAAGTGCGGGGCCAACCGGAACGAAACCGTCTGCGACTGTGACCTGAGCGACCGGGACCCGCGCTGGTCCGTTCTGCTTGAGTTAAAAAAGAAGATGAATGAAAACAATTAGGAGAATATGCCATGGCTCACCCAAAGCACCGACATTCCCATTCACGCTCCCGCAAGCGCCGGGCGCATGACGCACTGCCCACGGAGAGTCTTTCAGTTTGTCCCAACTGCCGGGAGATGAAGCGGCCGCACCGGGTCTGCCCGCACTGCGGTTTTTACAAGGGCAAACAGATCGTTGAAGTCAAAGAGGAAGAATAGGTTTGAATCGCAGGGTAGAGATGGGCTGTGAGCAGTTGTTTACAGTGGCCGTGGATGCCATGGGCAGCGACTCCCACCCCGCGCCCGAGGTGGAGGGCGTGGTCCGTTTTTTGCGTGAGCAGCCGAACGCGCGGGCGATTCTGGTGGGCGATGAAGGGTGTATCCGACAGGAGCTGGCCCACGATGACACCGCCACTCTGCCCCTCGAGGTGATCCATACCGATGAATGCATCGGCATGACGGAGCACCCGGTGCACGCCATCCGCAAGAAACGGAAAGCCTCCATGCGGCTGGCCATGGACCTTGTCAAGGAGGGGCGGGCCCAGGGCTTTATCACCGCCGGCAATACGGGCGCCTGCATGGCCCTGTCCAAGCTGCTCTACGGCACCTGCAAGGGGGTGGACCGGCCGGCGCTGGCTACCGCGTTCCCCACCATCAAGGCCCCCACCATCGTGATCGACGTCGGGGCCAACGTGGACTGCAAACCGCTCCATCTGGAGCAGTTCGCCATCATGGGGCATATATATTCCAAGCTGATTTTCGGCATCGACCGGCCCCGTGTGGCGCTTCTCTCCATCGGCGAGGAGGAGATCAAAGGGAACGAACTCACCAAGGAAGTCCACCAGGCCCTTAAGGCATCGACCCTCAATTTCTGCGGCAATGTCGAGGGCAAGGACGTCTTCGGCGGTGACGTGGACGTCGTTATTTGTGACGGGTTTACGGGCAATGTCGCCCTCAAGATCACGGAGGGGGTCATCGGTGCCCTGCTGTATCTGATCCGGGCAGAGCTGAAGCGCACCATGATCACCAAGATCGGCGCCCTGCTCAGTCGCAGTGCTTATCAGCGTCTCAAAAAGAAGATCGATTACAGCGAATACGGCGGCGCGCCCTTGCTGGGCGTGCCTTATCCGGTTATCATCGGCCACGGGCGGTCCAATGCCCACGCCATCAAGAATGCCATCCTGTTCGTGCGGGAGTTGCATATCAACAAGGTGCCACGGCGTATCGAGGAAGAGATCGGAAAATTCATGCGAGAACATCAAGAACAAGAGGTGTAACGGAGATGCAGGATTTCTTTTTTACCGAGGAACAACGGGAGATCCGGGATCTCGCCCGCAAGATCGCCGCAGAAGTGATCATGCCGGTGCGAGCCGAACTGGACGAGAAAGAGGAATTTCCCTGGGACATCATGAAGGTCCTGGCCGAGGCCGGCCTGTTCGGTATCTACATTCCGGAGGAATACGGCGGCTACGGCGGCGGCATCATGGACCTGTGCATCGTAACCGAGGAACTGAGCCGGGTCTGCGGCGGGGTGGCGGTGAGCTACGCCGCCTGTGGTCTGGGCGCCTATCCCATCCTGTTAATGGGTTCCGAGGAGCAGAAAAAGAAGTACCTGCCGGCCATCGCCAGTGGTGAAACGCTGGCTGCATTCTGCGTCACCGAGAGCGGCGCCGGCTCCGACGTGGGCAGCATGCGCACCACGGCCCGCCGCGAGGGTGACTATTATTACATCACCGGCACCAAGCAGTGGATCACCAACGGCGGCGTGGCCGATATCTATACCGTCATCGCCCTGACGGACAAGACCAAGGGACCCCGCGGCGCCACGGCCTTCCTCGTGGAAAAGAACTTCCCGGGCATGGGCTTCGGCAAGAAGGAAAAGAAGCTCGGCATCCGGGCGTCGGAAACGCGCGAAGTGGTCATGGACGAATGCCGGGTCCCGGCGGAGAACATCCTCAAGCGCGAGGGCATGGGCTTCATCGTGACCATGAAAACCTTTGATTACACCCGGCCGGGCGTAGCCGCCCAGGCGCTGGGCATCGCCCAGGGCGCGTTCGAGTACGCGCTGGAATACGCCCATACCCGCCGTCAGTTCGGCAAGCCGGTGAGTTCGTTCCAGGCCGTCTCCCACATGCTGGCCGACATGGCCACTTCCATCGAGTCGGCCCGGGCGCTCATTTACACCACGGCCCAGATTATCGACAAGGGCAGCGTCAAGCACATTTCCAAGCTCTCTTCCATGTGCAAGCTCCTGGCCTCGGATGTGGCCATGAAGGTGACCACCGACGCCATCCAGATTCTGGGCGGCTACGGTTACATGAAGGATTATCCGGTGGAAAAGATGTTTCGCGATGCCAAGATCACCCAGATTTACGAGGGCACCAACCAGATCCAGCGCAACGTGATCGCGTCGGAGCTGGTCAAGGAACTGATCACGGGCAAGTAACGGAAAGGCAAACCAACGGCTCATGAGCAAAACGGCGTTCGTTTTTCCCGGTCAGGCGTCGCAGTATTCGGGCATGGGTCTCGAAACCGCCCGCGAGTTTCCCGTGGCGGCGGCCGTCTTTGCGGAGGCCGATGAAGTGCTCGGCTTCCCCCTGTCGGAGTTGTGCTTTCAGGGTGCCGAAGAGCAGCTGACCCTCACCGAGCACACCCAACCGGCCATCCTTACAGTCAGCGTGGCGGTGCTGCGCGTGCTGGAGCAAGCCGGTCGGCGACCCGACTACGTGGCCGGGCACAGCCTCGGCGAATATTCGGCCCTGGTAGCCGCGGGGGCTATTTCCTTCGCCGATGCCGTGGCCGTGGTCCGCCTGCGCGGGCGCTACATGCAGGAGGCCGTTCCGGTGGGCGTGGGGGCCATGGCCGCCGTACTCGGCGCGGACCTGGTCGCCGTGGAGGAGATTTGCGACGTTGCCCGCGGGGAACAGGTGCTGCAACCGGCCAACATCAACTGTCCCGGCCAGGTGGTCATCGCCGGTCATCGCGAAGCGGTGGAGCGGGCCATCGAACGGGCCAAGGAAAAAGGATTCCGCCGGACGGTGCTGTTGCCCGTCAGCGCACCGTTCCATTGCGAGCTGATGGTGCCGGCGCGGGAAAAACTGGCCGACCGCCTGGTCGACATCGCCTTCCATGATCTGTGGCAGCCGCTGGTCAACAACGTTGATGCCGCCTTCATATCCTCCGGTGTAGCGGCCCGCGACAGCCTCATCCGACAGGTGACGGCGGCCGTGCGCTGGCAACAGTCCATGGAGAAGCTGCTGGCCGAAGGGGTCGACACGTTCGTGGAGATCGGACCCAAGACGGTGCTCAGCGGCATGATCAAGAAGATCAGCCGCGACGTCCGCATCATGGCCGTGGAAAAACCGGCGGAGATCCGCCAGGCGATGGCGGAGTGGGAATAAGGCAACAAGGAGGGAGCCAATGAACGGAAAAGTGGCCGTGGTCACCGGCGCCGCCCGCGGAATCGGGGCCGCCTGCGCCCGGGCCCTTCTGGCGGGCGGGTACCGGGTGGCCGTATGCGATATCGACGCCGCCGCCGGCGAGAAGTTCGTACGCGAATTGGGCGCCACCGGCGACGCCCGGTTCTATGTTCTGAACGTCATGGATGCCGGGCAGGTTGAGGCGGTGATGAAGCAGATCGTCGCCGACTTCGGCTCCGTCGATGTACTGGTCAACAATGCCGGTATTACCCGCGACGGCCTGGTGATGCGCATGAAAGCGGAACAGTGGCAGCAGGTGCTCGACGTGAATCTCAACGGCACCTATTACTGTGCCCAGGCGGTGGTCATGCCGATGATCAAGCAGCGTCAGGGGCGGATCATCAACATCGCGTCCGTGGTCGGACAAATGGGCAATGCCGGGCAGGCCAACTACTGCGCGTCCAAGGCCGGTGTCATCGGCCTGACCAAATCCCTGGCCCGGGAACTGGCCTCGCGGGGCATCACCGTGAATGCCGTGGCACCGGGATTCATTGAAACGGATATGACGGCCAAGCTGGGCGAGAAGGCCCGCGAGGAACTGCTGCGCAATGTACCCATCCCCCGTCTTGGACAACCCGAAGATGTGGCTCAGGCCGTGCTGTTTCTGGCCGGCGAAGGTGCTTCGTACATCACTGGGCATGTGCTGAACGTAAACGGCGGCATGTATATGTAATTTAATCCGGTAGCAAAAATTTCTAGAATGGAGGATATTATGTCTGACATCGAAGCAAAAGTGAAGGAAATCATCGTTGAACGTCTCGGTGTGAATGAAGAGGACGTGACTGCCGAAGCTTCCTTTATCGACGATCTGGGCGCCGATTCGCTGGACACCGTGGAACTCGTGATGGCTTTTGAAGACGGCTTCAACATCGAAATTCCCGATGAAGACGCCGAGAAGATTTCCAACGTTCAGGATGCCATCAATTACATCAAGGGGAAAGTGCAATAAGGTTGTACTTTGGGGCAGCGGGGAAAAGGCATCCGTCCTTTTCCCCCCATTTTTTAAAAGGAGTGCACCTTGGACAAGCGCAGAGTAGTTGTCACGGGTATCGGAATTGTGTCGGCGCTGGGGACGGGGACCGACAAGAGTTGGGAAAACCTGCTGGCCGGTGCCAGCGGGACTTCCACCATCACGCTGTTTGACGCCGGTGAGTATCCTGTCCGTATCGCGGCAGAAGTCAAGGATTTCAATCCCGAAGACCATATGGAGAAAAAAGAGGTCCGCAAGTTCGACCGCTTTATCCATTTCGCCTTGGCGGCCTCGTCATTCGCCGTGGAGCAATCCGGACTGGATTTCGATCACGTGGACCGCGAACGGATAGGGGTTTATATCGGATCGGGCATCGGCGGATTCCGGACCATTGAGGAGGAGCACACCCGGCTGCTCAGTCATGGTCCCCGCCGCATCTCGCCGTTCTTTATCCCCGCCACCATCATCAACATGGCCTCGGGGCTGGTCTCGATCCGCTATGGCGCCAAGGGACCCAATTCCGCGGCGGTGACTGCTTGTTCCACCTCATCTCACTGTATCGGCGACTCGTTCAAGATCATCCAGCGGGGGGATGCCGACGTCATGATCGCCGGCGGTTCCGAGGCGGCCATCACGCCCATGGGCATCGGTGGTTTCGCCGCCATGAAGGCCATTTCGGCCCGAAACGACGACCCGCAACGGGCCAGCCGTCCTTTCGACAAGGAACGGGACGGTTTTGTTGTCGGCGAAGGGGCCGGCACGCTGGTGCTGGAGGAACTGGAACATGCCCGTCGCCGGGGTGCCGCCATATTGGGCGAGGTCGTCGGCTACGCCATGACCGCCGATGCGTATCATATCACCGCGCCCCCGCCGGACGGCGACGGCGCGAAAAGGGCTATGGAAATCGCCATCCGCGATGCCGGCATTACGCCCGACATGGTCGATTACGTCAACGCGCACGGCACGTCCACACCCTTGAACGACAAGCTGGAGACCCTCGCCATAAAACGTGTTTTCGGGGATCATATCCGCCATCTGCTCGTCAGTTCCACCAAGTCCATGACGGGACATTTGCTGGGCGCGGCGGGCGGCCTGGAATGCGCCGTTACGGCGCTGGCCTTACGGCACCAGGTGATCCCCCCCACCATCAACTACGAATTTCCGGACCCCGAGTGCGACCTCGACTACGTTCCCAACGAGGCCAGGAAAGCCACCATTCGATACGCTCTGTCCAATTCGTTCGGTTTCGGCGGCACCAACGCCGTGCTGTTGTTCAAGCACTATGCGGAGTAGACAAGTCCGGTAAATTGCGGGAGGAGAGATCATGAAAATTGGAGTATGCATGAAGCGGGTGGCGGACACGGAAACCCGCGTCCGCGTCGCCGGCGACGGCAAGGCCGTGGACCTGGCGGATGTGTCATTCATTATCAGTCCCTACGATGAGTATGCCATCGAGGAAGCCATCCGGATCAAGGAAAAAAACGATGACGCCGAGGTCATCCTGTTCTGCGTCGACAACGAGGACAGTGTCAAGGTGATCCGCAACGGGCTGGCCATGGGTGCCGATCGTGCCATGCTGATCAACGACCCGACCATCCGTCCCGATGAACCGTTTGCCGTGGCGCAGGCCCTGGCCGGGGCGCTGGCGGCCGAGCAGGTGACCCTGGCCCTGTTCGGCAAGCACGGCGTGGGGCAGGATTATCACCAGGTGCCGGCCCTCGTGGCGGAAATTCTCGGCTGGCCGCAGGTGGCCATCGCCGTCAAACTGGAGTTGGACGGCGAGAACCTGATGGTTCACCGGGAGATCGAAGGGGGCGAGGAAGTGGTGGAATGCCGCCTGCCCGCCGTGATTTCGGCCCAGAAAGGGCTGAACGAACCGCGTTATCCTTCCCTCAAGGGGATCATGCAGGCCAAGAAGAAACCGCTGGATACCCGGACGCTGGCCGATCTGGGCCTTGATCCGCTGTCGGCGGCGTCGTGGGAAGTGGTCAAGGTGGAGTTGCCGCCGCCCCGTCAGGCCGGCAAGATTTTGGAGGGTGAGCCTGAAGAGCAGGTCCGCCGGCTGGTCGAGCTGCTTCATTCCGAGGCCAAGGTCATTTAAGGGGAGGAGGAGCGACATGGCAAATGGATTCCTGGTATTCATCGAAAGCCGCAACGGCAAAATCAGAAAAAGTTCCCTGGAAACGCTGACCCAGGCCCGACACCTGGCGGGTGAGCTTGGAACGACGGTGGACGCGGTGGTGTTCGGCCCGCCGGAAGCGACCGATCCTCTCAAGGCTTACGGCCCCCGGCGTATTTTCCAGGTCAGTACCGAGCCGGACGTGCTATCGCGAGACAACTGGATCGCTTTCCTGGAAGGCTTGGTCCGCCGGGAAGAGCCGGCGTATGTGCTGGCGGCGGCCACGGCCACCGGCAAGGACCTGTTGCCCGGTGTGGCGGCCCGGTTCGCCCGTTCCGTGGTGCAGGATGTCACCGAGATCACCGTCGACGGCGGAACCATGCTTATCAAGCGGCCCATCTATGCCGGCAAGGCGTTCCAGACGGTGAAGCTCACCGGCACGCCCGGTTTTGTCTCCCTGCGGCCGAATGTGTTTCCCGCCGAGCCGGGCGATGGCGCGGCCGAAGTCGTCCCGATGCCGGAAACAGTGGACGTCGGCGCCCTGCGCTCCCGGATCCGGGAAGTGCGCGAGTCCCAGGCCGGCAAGGTGGAACTCACCGAGGCGGCCATCATCGTTTCGGGCGGCCGGGGCATCAAGGAAGCGGAAAACTACACCCTGATCGAGCAACTGGCCGATGCCGCCGGGGCAGCCGCCGGCGCCTCCCGCGCCATCGTGGACGCCGGCTGGGTGGATCATCAGCAGCAGGTCGGCCAGACGGGCAAGACGGTCTCCCCCACGCTTTACATCGCCGTGGGTATCTCCGGCGCCATCCAGCACCTGGCGGGTATGTCCTCTTCCAAGTACATCGTGGCCATCAACAAGGATCCCGACGCGCCCATTTTCAAGGTGGCCGATTACGGCATCGTGGGTGATCTGTTCAAAGTGGTCCCCCTGTTGACCGAGGAGTTCCGGAAGATCAGAAACCAGTAATGGTCGGACATGTCTCTTATCGAATTGCGTGATGTTACCAAGAGCTTCGGCGACAACAAGGTGCTCAAGGGCGTCAATCTGGAGATCGAGGAGGGTGAATCCCTCATTATTCTCGGCCGGAGCGGCATCGGAAAAAGCGTCACCCTGCTCATCATTACCGGGCTCATGCCGCCCGATTCCGGCGCCGTCTTCATCGACGGGCAAGACATCACCAAACTCTCCGAAATCGAAATGATCGCCCTGCGCCGCCGCTTTTCCTATGTGTTTCAATCGGGTGCCCTGTTTGATTCCCTGTCGGTCTACGAGAATGTGGCCTTTCCTTTCGCCGAGGACAGGCATATCAGTGACGAGGCGGCCGAAAAAAAGGTCTTTTCCATTCTGCAGCTTCTGGGGCTGGAAAAAATCGCCGACCTGATGCCCGACGAGATCAGCTCCGGCATGAAGAAACGGGTGGCCATCGCCCGAGCCATCGCCGCCGACCCGCGGGCCATCCTGTATGACGAGCCGACGACCGGCGTGGACACCATTACCGGCAAACTCATCAGCCGCTTGATTCGTAAACTGAACAAGGACCTGGGCGTGACAACGGTGGTGGTAACCCATGATCTGAAATGCGCCCAGTTTGTGGCTGACAAGGTCGCCTTTCTCCATGACGGCCGGATCTACTTTCACGATACGTTCGACGCCTTTCTGAAATCAGAGCTGAAGGAACTGCTTCGTTTCAAGCGGTCCCTGCCGCACATGATGAAATACATCGGCGCCGAGTGATCCGCCTCACTCACCGGCCGAACGACGACGTTCCCGACCTCACCCCGGCACCGGCAGCCGCTGGGCTTACTCCAGCCCGTACCCGTTCTCCAGCGGGTTGCATTCACCGGATACAATGAAAATGAATCCGATCAGTTTACCTGGATGACATAGCTGCCGGCGATGAGATCGCCGAGGCTCTGGTGCTTCTCCGTAAAGAAGGAAACCATGAAACCCCAGCTGAACAGGGTGCGGACCATGCCGCGGAATAGGCCGATGGTTTTCTGATCGGGCGTGATGACCGCCAGTTGGAACAACAGTTTGCCCAGGGAACGTCCCCAGATGCCATTGGAAATGCTGAGGTAGAGAAAAGGAAAGCTGAAATGCGGGCCAATGAAAAACATGATGGCGTCCCAGATGGTGACTTTCATGCTGAATAACATGGGCAGGGTGTAGATGATGCTCCCGATCCAGAACAGGAACCCGACGATGATGATGTCGATGAGAGCGGCCAGGATGCGCTGGCCGTGGGAGGCCGGCTGGAAACTGGTCATGGCGTCGGTTTGACCGGAGCGGATGGTTTCCTGGATGATCCGGAAGGAGTTCTTGAAGTAGGGCACGCCGCCGATTTCCGCCCATTTCCCCTCACCCTTGCGGATCAGGTCGGTTTCCACCAGGCTGCGGTCCAGGATCCACTGTTCAATGGTCTGGAAGTCGAGTTTTTCAAAGACTTCGTTATCCACCTTCACTTGCCAGATTTTCTGTTCCCAATAAGGTAATTCGGCGGAAAGCTCGCCTGATTTTTCCCGGGCAATCCGGGCGGCAGTTTCCGGGTCGAGGTCAGGATTCGACCGATCCTGGTCCGCCACTTCATCCTTGAGGCGAATTTCGATACCCGAACCATCGGCAGGCAGATCGATTTCCTTCATTCCCCCCGCCTCCGGCAGCTGCTCCGCCAGGCAATTGGGACAGATTTTTTCGCTGCCGACCACAGCCCCGCACATATGGCAGGTTCGCTGCAGCAGGCCGGCTTCGGGGGGCGCGCCCCCTCTGGAGTCATGGATGATCACACCTTCGTCGGTTGGAGCCGCCGACGGCTCCTCCCGGGTGGTGATGGGCACATCCCCTTCCAGCGGGCTCATGGTTTCCGGGATGATGTCCTTGAAATAGTCGTCGTCCAGTCCAAGTTCCTCGGCGTATGGATTCGCCGGTGGAGTTTCGTTATATGCTTCGAGGGGGGGCAGGGAGGGTTCAGATGAAAAGTCGTCCCCGAAGGCATCAACGGCGGGGCCGGTTGGATATTCCCCGCCGGCCGGCGTCTGGGATGAATCAACCGCCGTCTGGGGAACCAGACCGTCAAAGAAATCGTCGTCCAGCTGGATATCCACTTTCTTGCGACCCGTCGTTCCGGTACCGGCGGGCGACGGGGGTTGGACGGCCTCCGCTTGGGGCGGTTTCGTCGGTAGGGGTGACTGGCCCTGGTTGGCGGGGCCTCTGCCCAAATCCGCCCGCTGATATTCACCGGTTCCGGCCAGCAGCAATTCTTCGGCGAATTCATCCCCCGCCTTGGGACCCGCGTGATAGCGCTCCAGGTCGGGGTCGAATCCCTCGGGATAGGCGATGGATATGTAATTCTGGCAGCTGGGGCAACGTCCGGAAGACGGTTTGACGTTCAGTTTCCGGTAATTAACCCACAAAATTTTGCGACAGGCATTGCAGCGGAAGGGGAGTTTGTCTTTCACCGTGCCGAAATCAGCGGCGATGCGGCGGGCGGCGTCCATCTTGTCTGCGAAGGTGGGCATTTTCTGATGGTTGATGAACGCATAGGTTTCTTCGTTCATGGCGATGAAACGGCATTTGTCGATTATTTCTTCGGCCACGAAGCGGATATTCTGATCGATGTTTTTGCTGGGAAATCGGAACTCGTTGGCGGAGAGTGAGATAAACGGTGCCTGGATCAACACCGGGTAGCCGATGGCCGCCAGGTACATCATGCGCTCGCCCGATTCCAGGTCACCGATGGCGTGTACATGGAGATAATTGATGTTGACGAATGTGAGATCGATAAATCGGTCGACGCGCAAACCGTTGGGTCGCGGGCTGATCCAGCGGGCGCTGTGCTCCGGGATGGTGGAACCTCCGGGCACCCCCGCCGTTTTGATTACGTATACCTTCTCACTGTAAGATTTTGAGTCCATGCGGCTATCCTCAGCCAGTTGATATGTTTGGCGAGAGTATAGCACGTCAATCGACGGATATTCAACTATTTCGATGGTACGAGGCCGGTAATTCGACCTGGTCGACCCGCTTACTGGTGACCGGCCGGCGGCCGGCATGAGGGAAAGAACACTGTACGACGGAGTCGAATCAATGATCGCACAAGTTGTCGCCCAGCTGCAGCCGGCCGTCGAGCCAGGCCTGGACGATGGCCGCAGGCACGTCCGTGGGGGCGCCCACCAGCACCTTGATGCCCTGGGCGGTAAATAGCTGCTGGGCCCGGAAGCCCATGCCGCCGGCGATGACCATGGTTACTCCGTGCTGGACCAGCCACGGCGGCAGCAGTCCGGGTTGATGGGGTGGTGCTTCCACAGTCGAGTCGGATGAGAGGGAATTGTTTTCCATGTCGACGTCGATGATGGCGAACGATTCACAATGACCGAAGTGAGCACACAGTCTTCCGTTGGCGACAGGAATGGCGATGCGCATGGTTCCTCCTAGGAATAATGTGACGTTCCGCGGACCGATGGCGAACCCCGGCAGGCGAAACGCCTTAGATCGAAATGCCATATTGCCGCCCCACGTGCACCAGATTTTCGCTGATGCGCGCGATGTCGGCCCCGGCGGCGCAGTCATGTTCCATGACGGTGCGGGCCAGCAACTGGGCCCGGGTGACTTCCGGATCGTAACGGATGCGGCCCAACAGACCGGCACCCGCTCGGGTCGCATTCTGCTCCATCTTGACCGTCATCTCCGGGTTGAGGTCCCATTTGTTCAGGCAAACGAGCGTCGGTATCCGGAAATGACGACACAGGGCCAGCACCCGTTCCAGGTCATGTTCTCCGGCGACGGTGGGCTCGGTCACGATCACGACCAGCGACGCGCCGGTCAGGGCGGCGATGACGGGGCAGCCGATACCCGGCGGGCCATCCACCAGGATCAGGCGGTGATGGTTCTTTTCGGCCAGGCGGCGGGCTTCGCGCCGCACCGTGGAAACAAGCTTGCCCGAGTTTTCGGCGGCGATGTCCAGCCGGGCATGCACCATGGGGCCACAGCGGGTGGAGGAGATATACCATTCGCCGCAACGGCGCTCGGGAAAGGCGATGGCCCCAACGGGACAGAAATGAACGCAAACACCGCAACCCTCACAAGCCAGGGGATCGACTAAGAAGATCTCGCGCCCATGGGCGGTCACGGTGGGCTGGATGGCATTGAACCGGCACAGATTATGGCAGGAGCCGCAACCGGTGCAGTGGGCGGCGGTGATCTCCGCTTCGTGTCCACTGTAAAATTCATGCTTCTCCAGTATTTCCGGCGACAGGAGCAGGTGCAGGTCGGCGGCGTCCACGTCACAGTCCACCAGGATGGCCGACCCGAAATGGACCGCCAGGGCGGCCACCAGGCTGGTCTTGCCCGTTCCTCCCTTACCGCTGATGATGACAATTTCTTGACAATCGGTTGCTGGCACGTCTGGCTCCTCGGATCAAATCCCCGGTGGGCACGGGGCGGACCGGCTCCCGGCAGACATCCACGCCGGCAACACCGCCGGGGCGGACGTTTCCCAACGTGGAGTGCCGGCCGCAGGCCTTACTCGTGGCAAGGCTCTTTCCGGCCGCAACAGGTCCGGCCGGTCTCCGCATACGCGCAACTGTCGCCGGCCACCGGGCGAGCGCTGGAATCCGGGCGGCCACCCGATCGAAAAATGACACACGAACCGGTCCCGACAAGACGCGTCAGCCGGCCGTGGCATTGCGGACATTCCGTCAGGGGCGGCGCGGTGATGGACTGAAACTCTTCCAGCCGGTGACCGCATTCCTCGCATGTATATTCGTACGTCGGCATATTATCCTCTCGTCACAGTGGACTTCATCCGGGTGGAGTGGTGTTGGATTTTCTTCCACAGACGGCTGAAATCCCTGCGCAGTCTCGGCAACGCCTCCACGGCTGGTTCACCCCGGGAATAGGCTTCAGCGATGCGCCGGTCGTCGGCGATCTCGAGCAGGACCGGGATGTGTTCTTCATGACAATAGGCGACCACTCGCTCGTCGCCGCTGTCACAACGGTTGATGACCACGCCGAACGGCAAATCGAGCGCCCGGCAGGTGTCGACGGCCAGTCTCAGATCATGCAGGCCGAAGGGCGTGGGCTCGGTGACCAGTACCACGAAATCCGTGTCGCGGATAGCGGTGATGACCGGGCAGGTGGTGCCGGGAGGACAGTCGATGATACAGACGCCGCCGGCGGCCTCCTTCTTGACGGCCCGAATCAGCGGCGGAGACATGGCCTGGCCGATATGCAGCCGGCCCTGGACGAAGTCCACGCCCTCGCGGCGGCCGAAGATGATGTCACCGATAGGCCGGTTTTCCTCATGAATGGCTTCCCGGGGGCAGACCAGCCGGCAGCCGCCGCAGCCGTGGCACAGCTCCGGGAAGACCAGGGGTTGAGTTTTCAGCGAGACGATGGCGTTGAACTGGCAGATTCGTCCGCATTCACCGCAGAGGTCACAGAGATCCGGATCTACCTCGGGCACAGGAATCCCTACCACCTCTTCTCGTTGGATTTCTGGTTTAAGAAAAAGATGGCAGTTGGGCTCCTCCACGTCACAGTCCAGCAACTGGACCGGAGACGGCAGCGACAGGGCGAGATTCACCGCCACGGTGGTCTTGCCTGTTCCGCCCTTGCCCGAGGCGACGGCGATCTTCATTGCCAGTGACCCTCGACGTCGGCCCCTGATGCTTCACCCAGCTCACCGGATTCGAAGCGCCGGATGGCGTCGGCCACGGTTCCGGACAAGCCGGTATAGACGCAAATGCCGGCGGCGGTGAGGGTGCGGAACGCCTTGGGGCCGCAGTGGCCGGTCAGCAGGCATTCCGCGCCGGAGCGGGATAGGATTTCGGCGGACTGCACCCCCGCTCCCTGGGGAGCGTTCAGGTTCTGCTCATTATCCACCACTGCATACTCTTTGCTTTCCGTATCGTACAAAATGAACCGGGCCGCTCGGCCGAAGCGCGGGTCCAGTGGGGCGTGCAGATCATCTCCAGCGGCCGTGATGGCGATTTTCATGTTCTTCCTCCGTATGGATGGTCAGCATGTGGCGAACGAGCGCCAGTGAATGTCACCGGCGCTCGTTCCGCCGGCTATTTCTTTTCTGCAGTGGATTTTTCCAGTGTATTCAAGCGGGTCTTGATGCTTTCGAGTTCCGACTGCAGGTTCTGCGCCTGCTGTTCGAGGAATTGCTTTTCCTCGTCCGGTGTCGGGGGGGCGTATGGAGCATAAGGAGCGCCATAGGGCAGGCCGTAGCGCATCCAACCCGGCTGCCCGGTAGCGAAGTAGCCATGGCGCCAGCCGCGTCCGCGGCCGTAACCGTAACCGCGTCCCCAACCGAATCCACCGCCCATGCGGTGGCCGTAACCGCTCTGCATGTATCCCGGTACGTCATAACCGGCGCAAAAGCCAAGTCCACGACCGGTCATGGGACCCATTCCCCGGGGTCCAGTTCTGTCTCCATATGGCATGGGAATCACCTCCTTGTATATTTATGACTGATTGTCAGAGCGACCGCGGCCGCGACCAGTGCCTTTTCCCTGGCCTTGCCCGGTACCCTGACCCCGTCCCTGGCCGCGGCCGGTGCCGCGCCCGGGTTTGTTCTTCTGTTTGTCCTTCTGGCCGCAAGGTCCTTGTCCGCGACCGGTTCCCGGTCCCTGGCCCTGTGGTCCTGTGCCGTTTCGTTGGGGCATATTGAGCCTCCTTTCCATAAATTCAATGACCAAGGTGCCGACCGCCGCCGCCGCGGCGCCGGCACATGCCGCCCCCCTGAAATCTTCGCCGCCGGCAGCCGGGCATGCGGAAATCGGGTCGTTGCAGCGAACCATCCAGGTATGCCGACAGAATTTGTCCGGCTTCACCGGCGGTGAATGGAATGAGGCCCAGGCCCCGGGAGAGAGCATACCCTTCCACCGGGCGGCTGATGGCGCCGCAAATGAGGAGATCCACTCCGGCCTGCAGCAGCGTATCCAGCTTGCCGTAGGGATCACCGCTGGGCAATTCCAATTCTTTCTGTTCGAGAACGCTTCCCTGGTCGACAGACGCCAGCATGACTTTGCGCGATACGTCAAATACCGGCGAGATTCGATCATTCCAGACGGTCAGGGCGACGTTCATCGGTCTTTCCTCGATCGGTTAAGTTGCAAAGTGAATGCCAATGGACGAAGACAGGGGACGGCTATGGTGTATGTAACTGAAAATAATCGCCTGGGATCTGCGAAAGTCCGGTACGGCCGGATGTAAGACAGTCGCAAATTTGCACATTAACATCGAATGGATCTTTGCAGGTATGCGACTATTTGTGCCGGCCGTCCCGTTCCGGCAGCTCAATGCCGAGTGTTTTGATCTTGCGGAAGAGGGTGCTCTTGTGAATACCCAGGTCACGCGCGGTGGCCGCCCGGTTATAATGGTGCCTTTTCAGGGCGTCGCGGATGACCTGGGCCTCGAGAGTCCGCTTTACGGCTTGCATCTTGCCGGGGGTGTCCCCGGCCGACAGATGGGGCGTAAATTGATCGGGCAGATGCTCACTGCGGATGGTGCCTTCGTGACACAGCACAAACGCCCGCTCCACGAGGTTTTCCAGTTCGCGGATATTGCCCGGCCAGTCGTGGGCCATGAGCAGGGACATCACGCCGGAGGTCACACCGGTGACGGTCTTGTGCTGGAGGCGATTGAAACGGGCGATGAAATGCTCCACCAGGAGGGGGATGTCTTCCTTGCGGCGCCGCAACGGTGGCAGTTCCAGCAAAACCACGTGGATCCGGTAATAGAGGTCTTCCCGGAAGGAGCCTTTCTTGACGAGTTCGGTCAGATCCTGGTTGGTGGCGGTGATGATCCGCGCATCGGTGGATTCGGACCGGGTGGCGCCCAGCGGTTCGAAGACCTTGTCCTGCAGCACGCGAAGGAGTCGCACCTGCAACGCCGGGCTGATCTCGCCGATTTCATCCAGAAACAAGGTCCCGCCGCGGGCCAGTGCGAAACGCCCGGGCTTGTCGCGTTCGGCGCCGGTGAACGCCCCGGCCTTGTAACCGAAAAGTTCCGACTCCAATAGCGTGTCCGGCAGCGCGCCGCAGTTCACGGCGACGAAGGGGCCGTTCCGACGGGGACTCTCGTTGTGGATGGCCCGGGCCAGCAATTCCTTGCCCGTGCCCGTTTCGCCCG